>JAKASX010000086.1 GCA_021818865.1 Acidobacteriota bacterium | reverse complement strand
GAACGGAGGGTCGAAGATGGCGAGTAAGCGGCTGTTCTTCCGCTCGGCGGCGCGCGAGAAAATTCTGGCCGGGGCAACGGCGCTGGCCGATGCGATCCGCATCACGCTGGGGCCGAAATCGAAGTGCGTGCTGATTCAGAAAAAATGGGGCCGGCCGCTCGTCTGCAACGATGGAATCACCATCGCCAAGGAGATCGAACTGGAAGATCCCGAGGCCAACCTTGGCGCGCAGATGATTCGCGAGGCCGCCGAGCGCACCGGCGAAGCCGTGGGCGACGGCACGAGCACTGCGGCCATTTTGGCGCACGCCATTTTTTCCGAAGGCCTCCACAACGTCGCCGCGGGCGCGAGCGCCGTCGATTTGAAGCGAGGACTGGATCGCGGCCTGCGCGCCGGCGTGAAGACGCTGAAGGAACTTTCGCGCCCGGTGGCGAGCCGGCTCGAAAAAGCGCAGGTGGCCACGATTTCCGCGCACAACGAACCGAGCATCGGCGAACTGGTGGCCGACGCGTTCGAAAAAGTGGGACCGGAAGGCGTGATCACCGTGGAGGAATCCAAAACCACGGTGTCGACGCTCGAAGTCGTCGAGGGGATGCAGTTCGATCGCGGCTTCATTTCGCCGTATTTCATCACGGATCCGGAAAAGATGGAGGTTGTGCTCGAAGAGCCGCTGATTCTGCTCCACGAAAAGCGGCTCGGCACGATGAAGGACGCGCTGCCCCTGCTCGAGCAGGTGGCGAAGGGAGGGCGGCCGCTGCTCGTCATCGCGGAAGACGTAGAGGGCGAAGTGCTGGCGACGCTCGTCGTCAACAAGGTGCGTGGCACGCTGCTCTCCGCCGCGGTCAAGGCGCCGGGATTTGGCGATCGGCGCAAGGAAATCCTGCAGGATATCGCGATCCTCAGCGGCGGACAGGTGATCGCGGAAGAACTGGGACTGAAACTGGAAAATCTAACGCTGCAGGATTTGGGCGGCGCCAAGCGCGTGGTGATCGACAAGGACAAGACGACGATCGTCGAAGGTGCTGGATCGAAAGCGGCGATCGAGGGCCGCTGCGCTGAATTGCGCCGGCAGATCGAAAAAGCCACTTCGGCGTACGACAAGGAAAAACTGGAGGAGCGGCTGGCGAAGCTGGCGGGAGGCGTCGCGGTGATTCGCGTCGGGGCGCCATCGGAAGCCGAGATGAGAAACCGCAAGGAAGCGATCGAGGACGCGATCAGCTCGACCAAAGCCGCTATTGCGGAAGGGATCGTCCCGGGCGGCGGGCTGGCGCTTTTGCGGCTGATCGACGCCGTTTCCGCCGAAGAGGCCAATTGCTCGGGCGACGAGCGCACCGGATTGCTGATTCTGCGGCGCGCGCTCGAAGCGCCCACGCGTCAGATCGCCGAAAATTCCACGGTGGATGGCGGCGTCGTGGTGAACCAGATGCGCCAGGGAACGGGCAATTTCGGCTTCGACGCGGCGCGCGGGGAATACGTGGATTTGGCGGAAGCCGGAATTATCGATCCCACGAAAGTGGTGCGCGTGGCCCTCGAAAACGCGGTTTCGGTCGCGAGCGTTCTGCTGCTGGCAGAAGCCACGCTGGCGGAAAAACCCGAAGAGAAAAAAGAAGCTGCTCCGCATCCGGAGGAAACGTTCGCGTAAACGCGGGCGATCTGCGTGCCGCATGCTTCCACGCGCCGCGGCGATGCTTCAGGCTGGACTCGCGAACGTGCCCGGGCTTTTCGGCGTGGCTCGCCATTCCGCCGTGCGTTCCTTTTTCGCTTGCGCGAGCGCGCGCCGCACTCCTTCCGCGTCGAAATCCTGCGCGTAAACCGGCGTGCCCGGCTGCTGGCGCCAGGATTCATCGAGCGTGCCGGCGTCCACCGCGTCGAATCCCAGTTCGTCCACCAGGTGCAAGACGACGGCTTTCGCTCGCGCGTCGTCGCCCGCCACAGGCAGCGCGATGCGGCCCGGCGTGCCGGCCGGCTTGCCGAATTCCTCCAGGTGCTTTGCGTAAATGTTGTTGAATGCTTTCACGACGTCTCGGCCTAGCTGCCTGGCGACCCAGCGGCTTTCGGTCGTTCCCGTCTCGATTTCGTCGATGCGGCCGTCGCGTTGCCGCGGATAATAATTTCCGGTATCCACAACCACGACGCTTTCCGGAACGCCGGCGAAAAGGTCTTTCGGCAAATCCCGGATTTTCCCTTGCGGGATCGTGACCACGACCACTTCGCCTGCTCGCGCCGCTTCCCTCGCCGTCACCGCTTTTGCACCGGTTTCCGCCGCCAATCCGGCGAGCGTTTCGGGTCCGCGGGAATTGGCCACGAAGACTTCGTGCCCGAGCGCGCGCAGCCGCTGCGTGAGCGCGCTGCCGATATTGCCGGCTCCAATGATTCCGATTTTCATTTTTTCCTCCTCGTGCGCTTCCCTGCCCGCAACCTGCGCGAATCGCCGATTTATTTTCCCGTGGTGAGCACCACGCGGAAACGCGCCGGCAAGCACGCTCGAATTCTTATAGATGTTTGGCCGGGTGCAAGGTTTCGCTTGGCGCCGGCCGGAGCTGCGACTGTGGGGCTCCCGCGGCGTGGGCCGCGCCTTCGATCAGATCGAGGATTTCCTGGCAGCGCGGCCGCGAAGCCGAACAGGCGCGGCGATACCGCGTCAGAACCGATACCCACCAATCGGCGTCTACGTCCCACGTGATGCCTTCGCTCAAATTCCAATACTGGCGCAGCACCGGCCAGTTGCGAATCAACGCGGCGGAATGCTCGGTGATGTAATCCTCGAGCTCGTCGGCGGCGTCGCGCGCCCACGCTTCCTGGGAATGACGGAACAGGTAGAAATACCGCGCGGTGGCTTCGGCGTTTCCGGCGATCATCAGCCGGTAGAGCGAATCGGTGATGGCGTAGGAGGGGTCGGAAGCGAGTTGCGAACTGGAATTACGCGAAGCCGCTTCGCGAAGACCGACGAGCGCGGCCGCGGCTTGCGGCGTCGATGGCACCGCGGCCAAAAAGCCGGCTGTATCCTTGCGCCCGGAAGCGATATAGCGGATCGCGGCGCAAAACATTCCGGCTTCGGGATCCGTTTCCGTTTGCGGACAACAACCGGCGAGGCGGATGGATTGCTTCTTTTCGTAGGCTGCCACCACGTTGCGAATGAAATCGCGGTACTGCGCGTCGATCCGGTGAATGCCGTTGTAGGCGCTCGACGAATTGCCGCCGCTCGCCTCGAATTCGCGCTCGAATGCCTGGCGACGCTGCCAAAGATCCGGCGGAAGATGGCAGCCTGTGGCTGGTGCGGAAGCTGGCGCCGGGGAAGGTGCATGCGTTTGCGGGGCGGCGAGCGCGGGACACCACACAATCAGCAGAAGCAGGAGCGTGCGCCTCATCACCAGCCATTGTATCCGGAAGCTGGCCACGCCGCAGGAGACGCTAGGACGACCGCACGCTGATGGGCTGCTCGACGGTGCGGATGTGAAGGTCGCGCTGAGGAAACGGAAGTTCGATGTTGTTTTGCCGCATCGCTTCCAGAATCGCGAAATTCAGGTCGCTCAAAAAGCCGCCAGCCTGCATCGCCGTTCCCGGAAACCACGCGTAGAGGTCGAAATTGAGCGAGCTGTCGCCAAATTCGCTGAACAGCACCGCGGGACCAGGATCGGCGAGAGCGGCGGGATGCGCGCGCGCTACGCCCAGCAGAATCTCGCGCACTTTTTGCGGATCGCTCGCGTAGCCAACTCCGATTTTCGCGTGAACGAGCACGCGCGAGCCACCCGCCGTCCAATTCGTGACGCGCCCGGAAACGAATTCCGAATTGGGCACGATGATCATGGCGTTCGTGCCGGTGCGCACCCACGTGCTGCGCGCGCCGATTCGCGCCACCGTGCCCAACATTCCGCCGACTTCGACGACGTGTCCGACTCGGATCGGCTGCTCGACCAGCAGAATCAACCCGGAAATGAAATTGTTCGCGACGTTCTGCAAACCGAAGCCGATGCCCACGCCCAGCGCGCCGCCAACGACCAACAGGCTGCTCAGATTCAACCCGGAGGTTTGCAGACCGACGATCACCCCGATGGAAAACACAACGTATTCGGTCCAGCGCGCGAGAACGAACTGCTGGCCGCGCTCCATCGAGGTGTGCGGCAGAACCCGCCGCAACAGGAAGCGGCCGGTGGCGCGCGCGATCAACGCGATTACGACAAGGAACAGAATGGCCTTGACGAGAAACCACGGCGTGATCGCCAGGCCGCCGATGTGAAACAGTGGATGCTCCATGAATTTTTCCGGCCCGCGCGGTATCCGCAAAAACGCCTGCCAGCCGGTTGCCGCGAGCGAGGGCAAAACAATAGCGTTGTTAAGCGGTCGCATCCGATTCCCTCCTCCGGCGCTCGGCAATCGCCGCGTCCACTCTGGCGGAAACGATATCGTGAACCCTATCGCGCAGCTCCGCGACGTCCTGCTTCGTCAGCGCCTTGGTTTCGATCCCCGGCTCCAGATAGACCACGATTTTGCCGGCATGCAGCATCCAGCTCCCTTTCCGGTTGAATTCGAACGAGCCGGTGATGGCCATCGGAACCACGGGATAGCCGAACTGAATGGCCATGCGAAACGCGCCGTCCTTGAATTCGTGCACGTGGCCGTCGAGCGTGCGGCCGCCCTCGGGAAAGACCACCAGGCTCACGCCGTCGTCGAGCGCGGCGCGCGTGCGGCGGTAGAGTTCTTTCGTCTGCGCCGCGGTGGGGCTTTTGTGGACGGGAATATTGCCGAAACGCCGCATCATCCAGCCGTAGGCCGGGATCCTGAAATGGGATTCCAGTTCGAGCCCGCGCAGAAATTGCGGAATCGCCGAATAGACGACGAATGCGTCGAACAGATTCACGTGGTTGGCGATGAAAAGGCAGGTGCGATTCGGATCGAATCCGGGCGCGCAACGCACCTCGAATTTCACGCCGGCCACGCGCAGCACGTTGCGAAACAGCACCCGCTGCGGCCAATCGTTTCGCCGCGGATCCACCACCATACCGAGCGCCACGAGGAGCGAGCACAGCGTGAAAAAGTGCAACCCGCTCGCGATCCACAGCAGCAGCGAGCGCGTCACCAGCCACGCCCGCTTCACGCGACCACCCTGAGCGCCCCGGCCAGCACGTCCATCCGTCGGCATTCCAGACGCAAGCTTTCGCCATCCACCATCACGTTCACCGGATTCGCCGGCTCGAATTCGATCGCGCGCGCGGGGCGTCGCGACGCCAGCCGGTGCCGGATGTGAGAGCCGGAATAGAGTCCGGGAAGGTTCCATAGCAGCCGCGCCCGTCCCACCGGCGCCCAGCGAACGAGTTCGATTTGCCCGTCGCCGGGATCGGCGAGCGGAGCGATCAACATCGTACCACCGGTGAATTTGCTGTTGCTGAAACTGAGGAAAAGGCATGGTCGGCGATCGAATTCGGGATCTTCGTCGACGCGCAGCGCAAACGTCTGCGGACCCAGGCGCGCGAGGGTCGCCACGATGCTCGCCAGGTACGCGAACTGGCCGGCGCGGCGAAAATGGCGATTGCGAAACGCGGCGACGTCCGCGGCGAAGCCCAGCGTCAGCAGGTTGATGAAATGGATCGTGCCGCTCGCGTGCTCGAGCCGCAGCACATCGCACGGGCGCGAACGCCCTTCGCGCAACGCGCGAAGCGTGTGCTCGGAGGGATGGTCGGTGAAATCGCGCAGAAAACTATTGCCCGTGCCGAGCGGAAGGAACGCCAGTTCGGGCGGATCGCCGGAACCCGCACGCGGGAAAAGGCCGTTGATGATTTCATACGCGGTGCCGTCGCCGCCGACGGAAACGAACCGCGGGCGGCCGCTGCGCGCGGCTTCGCGCGCAAGCTCGGAAGCGTGGCCGGGCTCGCTCGTTTCGGCTACGTCGAATGCGACGCCCGCCTGCCGCAATCCATCGAGCGCGTCGGCGACGAGTTTGCGGCAGCGGCCGTTGCCCGCCGCGGGATTTACGATCGCAAGCCAGGGTGCGTCGTTCAAAGCGCCGTCACCGCGCCTCGCTCCACGTTCGAGGAAATCTGCCGCGCCAGTTCCGGGCGCTTGATTTTCAGCGACGCGGTGCGCGGAAATTCGCGTTCCCAGAGGAGCAGGCCGGAAACACGTTTGAAATCCGGCAGACGGCGGTTTCGCGCCGCAATCGCGTCGCGCAAGCCGTCAACCTGCGCGCCGTCACCATCGGGCCGCAGAACCATCACCAGCGATTCCAGTCCGCCCAGCCGGTGCACCGGCCACAGATAATTCGCGGCGAAAATGCAGAATTCCTTCACCGGCAAATCCTCGAACGCGCGCTCGACGTCCTCGGGATAGACGTTTTTCCCGCCTTCGGTGACCACCATGTTTTTCTTGCGGCCCACCAGGTGCAAATGGCCGCGATCGTCCATCCAGCCGAGGTCGCCCGTGCGCAGCCAGCCGTCTACGATAGTTTCCGCTGTCAGTTCGGGATCGTCCAGATAGCCGGCCATGATCGTTTTTCCGCGCGCCCAGACTTCGCCGACGCCGTCCGGACCCGCATCGGCAATTTGCACCTCGACGCCGGGCAGCGGCTTGCCCACCGTATCAGCGCGGAACGGCCGGAGATCGTTGACGGTGATCGCGGTGGACGCTTCGGTGAGCCCGTAGCCATTGGCCACGGGAATGCCGAGATCGTAGAAAAATTGCAGCGTCGCGGGATCGGTGAACGCGCCGCCGACGATCAGCGCCAAGAGTTCCCCGCCAAAAGCCTTGTGCACTTGCGGCAGAAGCAGGCGGCTGAGGCGCGGATGCGGTCGATTTTTCGTCAGCGCGCGATTCACGCCAATGAGCGCGTCGAGCATGCGCCGCCGCGCCGTCGGCAGCTCGTCGAACCGCGCCCGCAGCGAACGCTCCACGTTTTTCAGCAGCAACGGCACCACACTCGCATAGGTGATTTTGAACCGCGAGAACGCTTCGCGAATGAATTCCGGACGCAGCGTGCGCAGGTGCACCACCGCCGCACCGCAAACGAACGGCCCGACGAATCCCACCATGAAATCGATCGCGTGATTCGTCGGCAAAATGCTCAGGTAGCGCACGCCGGGCCAAAACGGATACCAGGTGGTGAGCGAGCGGCATTGCTCCAGATAATTTTCGTTCGTCAGGATGCAGCCTTTGGGCCTTCCCCCGGTCCCCGAGGAATAGACGATCGAGGCCCAATCCTGGCGTTTCCGCGCGACGTACGACGGTTCCCTTCCCGCCGGAATTTCTTCCCAACGCCGCGCCGGGTCCAAACCCACGCCCGCCGGCGCTTCGCTGACGAACACGGTGCGCAGCTTTTCCGGCGAAAACCCCGGCACCTGCCGCAGCGCGCGCCAGAGCGGATATTCGGTGAAAAGGACTTCGGCTTTCGAATGTGCCAGCAATTCGCCGTGCTCGGGCGCGGTCAGTTTGTAATCGAGCGGCACCACCACGCCGCCGCGATAGAGGATCGCGTAGGCCGCTTCCAGCCATCTCGACTGGTTCGACATCAGGATTGCCGCACGCGAATCGGCGCCGAAGTTCAGATCCTCCAGCGCGCGCGCCAGCGGCAGGGACTGGTCGCGGAATTGGCGATAGGTGAGCCGGTGATTTTCGCGTTCGCGATCGGCTTCGATCAGGCAGACGTGGTCCGAGAAGCGTTCGAGCGCGTCGCGCAGTGCCGCGGCCAGCGAATCGTACTGATTCAAATCAAGCATCGTCGGTGAACGTATCGTTGCGAATGGTGCGCTGGCGCTCCGTCATGCTAACCGGGCCCAGTGGCACAGGCATCCTGCCTGTGGCGCTCGAGCCCTGGCGCCATGTGCATCCAAGGATACCCGCCAGCGGCTTCGACAAGCCGCGCGGCTGCCGGGTTTTGGGAGATATAGGCAATTTTTTCTCGCCATTCGCCCTCAGAACGCACGATTCGATCGAAGCTCTCCTCCAGCCACAGGCGCCGGCCCGCCGGTTGGGGGCTTTCGGAATCTCGGAGTTTATTCACCTGGTTGGCGGAATAGCTCTTGATGCTGTGGAGGATTTTTCCGAGTGGAGACCCGTCAACGATTCGGAAAAGGGCGTGGGCATGGTCCGGCATGACCACTGCAGCGTCCAGTGCGATACGCTTGCCGTCCCAATATCGAATTGCCGAAAGCACCAGGTCTCTGGCCGCTGGCTTGAGCACGGTTCCCGGTTGGCATCGAAATGTGGCGAAGAAGGTTGCGCCGGGAGCATCGACATGGGGAAGGTTGCGTACGTGGACGCGAAGCGCCTGGGATTTCCAGGGGTCCACAGGCTGGAAGCCTGTGCCACCGTCGGGTTGGAGGCCTGTGCCACTCGAAGCGCCCGCGGGCGCGGAGTCGGCAACACGATGGTTTTGCCCTTCGCTCATCCCACCCGGGCCTGAATGCGCTCGGCCAGCGTGCGGAAATCGCTGACGCCCTGGAGTTCGTAATCGGGCAGCTCGATGCCGAAATGGCGTTCGAGCTGCGTGAGCAGATCGAGCGCCTGAAGGCTGTCGATCCCGAGCTTCTTGAAGAAATCGTCGTCGGAACCCAGTTCGGCGCGGGGAACGCGAAACGACCGCGACGCGAGGTCGAGGATTTCCGCGGTAATCTCATCCACGCTTTTAGCCGGCATTGTCGTCCGCCCATTGTAGCGGAAAAAGGCCGGCTCTTGCTCGGCGCATCGCGAGGCATAGCACGAGTTGGCATTGGCTGGGATCTTGCGAGGGGCGCGGCCTGCAGGAGCGGCATCAGTGCAGGGCGGACAGTTCAGCCTTAGCCTGCTTCAGGACAGGAATGTCGGGATCGGCTTGCTTCCAAAGCGCGAGGAAACTCTGATAGGCGGTTTTCGCTTTGGGTTCGTCTCCCGACAGCGCGTAGGCTCGGCCCATCTCCAAATGGGCCAGCGCGCCGATCGGATCGCTGATCACGATCCCGGGGTGATCGAGGATTTTCTGAAATTCGGCAGCCGCTTTGGAGCCCTGACGCAAGGCGAGATACGCCTGGCCACGCACGTAGACAGGATACAGCGGGCCGATGTATGCCGCGTCATCGGCACTCGGGAAACCCAGCTCGTAGGGGCCGGCGGTTCGCAGCAGTTCGATGGCGCTCGCGGGGTTCCCGCGGTCGAGGGCAAGCAGGGCGCGCAGCGTCGGCAGGTAACTGAACTTGACCAGCGTATCCTCCGGGAAGCGCGATGCGAGATCGCCGGCGAGCTCTTGAGACGAGGACGAATCGCCCGCCTCAGCCAGGGCGAAGGCGGCGCCATACTCGACGTCCCTGCCTTTGGAAAGCGCGAGCGCGGCCATCGCGCTCCGCTTGGCCTCGATTCCGTTCCCGTAGAGAGCCTCGCGCACGGCCTCGGCCGCTTCATATTGAGCCGCTCTCTCCCGCTGGCTTGTCTGCTCGGCCAGCTCCTCCGCGTGCCGCGACATTCCTCTTGCCTGTCGCAAGCGGCCGTAATAGGCGAGGGCGTGAGCCCTTCTGTCGGCGACCCAATCCTCCGCTTCCAATTTTCCTTCGCTCAGCGCGAGCGCACGTTTCATTCCCGTACGGTCGTTTTTCAGAAACGCGATGTCGAATCGCTCGACGAGGAAATCGGGTATATCCAGTTTGCGCGCATCGGCGCGATGGATAGCGTCTTCCGCCTGGTTGAGCCCGTCGAGAAAAATATCATTGAGCGCGAGATTGGAGTAGCCGAAAGGTCCGTCTGGATTCAGCTCGATTGCTTTTCGGCCTTCGCCGGCGGCCTTTTGGTATTCGCCGAAGGCGTCGGAAACACCTCCTGACAGAAGGCTGTGCGGAGTGTCATCGCGCGGGTACGCTTGCGTCCACAGATCAGCGGTTTCGCGCGCCTTTTCCAGATTTCCCGTGACCTGCCTGTCGTAGGCAAACGTAATGAAGTACCGTTCCCGGTCGCTGACGCGGTTGCGCAACTGGTACGCCTGGGTGACGCTCTGGCGTGCCAGGGTGGATTCGCCGATGTCGCCGTAGAGGCGCCCAAGATAGGCGTAGGCCATGGCGAATTTGGGATCGATCTCGATCGCGCGTTTGAGCAGGGGCACGGCGGCGGCGGAGCCTTGCGAAAAGGCCACTTTCCAGGCGGAGCTGTAGTCGCGCAAGGCTTCTAGAGAGGGCGTGGTCGCCTCGGCCAGGGGAACGTCGTGCGTGCGGACGGTGGCGAGGGATTCGCCGACGCGGCTTCTGAATCGGTTGGCGATTTGGCTGAGCGCATTCAGCACGTCCTCTTTCTTTGCGGCTTGCACCTGCTCTTCATCCAGTTCGTCTCCTGTGCCGCAATTCCTGGCCCGCAGGCTGAGAACATACTGGCTGCCGAGCGTCGCGATCGAGCCTTCGAGCACGGCGGCGCTTCCGGTGCGTATGCAGATTTCGCGGGCGATTTCGGGGGTGAGCCGCGCACCCACCGGCTGGCCCATGAGGCGCAACGTCTGCCGGATGCGGTCTTCGGAAACCAGGTTGAGAAAAGGAGATTGCTCGAGCTGAGCGGCGAGCCCTTGCCGGAGCGTGCCGTCAAAAACCGGGTCGCCGGTCGAATTGGTGAAATCGGCGAGGACGACCGTGTCCTTGTTGGTGAGTTTGGGCGCCCGATGAAGATAAAAGGAGCGGGCGGCGAAAATTCCCATCACCGCAGCCGCGACGACAGCGACCCATTTCCACGATCTCGCAATGACGATTGCTTTCGCCGGGCGCTGACGCGAGGCCTTGAGCGCGGAATGCGAATCCCGCCTCAGCCGCTGGAGGTCGGTGCAAATTTCCGAGGCGTGCTCGTATCGCAGATTGCGGTCTTTTTCGAGGCATCTCCGGATGATTCGTTCGAGTTCCGCGGGCAGCTGGGGATTCAGGCTCGTTGGTGGCGCCGGATTCCGGTTCAGGATGGAATCGAAGATGGCGCCGGTGCTCCGTCCGCGAAAGGGAGCGACGCCGGTCGCCATCTCGTAGAGCACCACGCCGAACGAGAACAGATCCGTGCGCGCGTCCATCGGCTCGGCCCGGACCTGTTCGGGAGACATGTACGCCGGCGTGCCAACCGCGGCGCCGGGGTCGGTGAACGCACCTTCGGAGAGCGTTGCGGCTTTGGGTGAAAACTGCCGTTGGGCAACCGGCTTTGCCAAACCGAAATCCAGGATTTTCAGCTGGCCGCGAGACGTGACGAAAAGATTCGCCGGCTTGATGTCCCGATGGACGATGCCTTTCGCATGAGCGGCGTCGAGCGCGTCGGCCATCTGCGCTGCTAATTCCAGCAGCGCTTCGATTTCGAGCGGTTTGCCGCCGATGCGCCGGCCCAGCGTTTCCCCTTCCATCAATTCCATCACCAGGAAGGGCTGGCCATCGTCTTCGCCGACGTCGTAGACGGTGCAGATGTTCGGGTGGTTCAATGCGGAAGCGGCTCGGGCTTCGCGCCGAGCGCGTCTGAGGGCGTCGGGTTCGCGGCTGAGCCTTTCCGCCAGGAATTTAACGGCAACCGGGCGATGAAGGCGGACGTCCTCGGCCTTGTAGACGACGCCCATTCCGCCGCCGCCGAGCTTTTCGACAATCCGGTAATGGGAGACGGTGCGGCCGATCGGCGAATCGGCGCCGCGCGGCGCGCGTTGCTGCTCTTCGACGGCCGTATTCTGTGCCGCGATTTCAAGCGCCGGCTTCTCGAGAAATTTTCCCGCTTCCCCCTCGGACGCGAGCAGGGAGCGGACTTCGCGCTCGAGTTCCTGGTCGCCCGCGCAAGTGCGCCGCAGGAACGTCTCCCGCTCGGCAGGCGGGCGGTCGAGGACGGACTGAAAAACTTCCTCAACTCTTTTCCAACGCTCGAAGTCCATTCGTCGTCCCGCCGGTCAGCTCGCGGTAGAGCCAAGCCCTGGCGAGCCTCCAATCGCGCTTTACCGTCACGGGCGAAACCTTCAGCGCCGCGGCTGCTTCCTCGACGCTGAGTCCGCCAAAAAAACGCATTTCGACCACTTGCGCCTTGCGGGGATCGAGCCGCGCCAGATCGTTCATGGCGGCATCGAGCGCAATCAGATTCACGTCCTCGAATCCGGCAAGAACCGCCGCCTCTTCGAGCGAAACATGAAGCAGGCCCGCGCCTCGCTTCTGATTGCGGCGCCGGGCGTGGTCGACGAGGATGCGCCGCATGAGCTGGGCCGAGACGGCGAAGAAATGGGCGCGATCCTGCCATTGGATCCGTTTGTAATCCACCAGGCGAATGTAGGCTTCGTTGACCAGCGCAGTGGTTTGCACGCTGTGGCCCGGGCGCTCTCCGCGCAGGTAGTGGCGCGCCAAGCGGCGCAGTTCGCCATAAACGATCGGGATCAAACGCTCCCGCGCATCCTCGTCCCCGTTGCCCCAGGCGCGGAGCAGAGTGGTTGCGTTAGCCGCGGGTGACCCGCCGGCTTGGGAAGCGCTGCGCATTACGCTTTTGCGGCATTATACCCCGGCTCGCTCGATAACCGTCCCCCTTCGATGACCCCTTCGGCGGGGGTTCCACGCCTAGCTGAGTGTAAGGAACGTGGGCCGGGGTCTATTTCGCGTGGGTGAAAGGAGAGGAGAAGAGACATGAAATCCAAATGGTTTTCCTCGCTGATGATGGCTGGACTGGCGGCTTCTCTTACGGTTCCGATGCTCCGCTGCGGAGGTGCTGTGCAGGCAAGCCATCCGCCCGCCGACCCTCCTTCTGTAGCGGCAGGACTTGACCTGCACACTGCGCTGTACACCGTTACCGACCTGGGCACGCTGCCGGGCGGCAATTTCAGCTCGGCCGGATCGATCAGCAACACAGGCGTGATCACCGGCAGTTCCGTCGGCAGCGACGGCTTTTCGCATGCCGTGCTGTGGGCGGGCGGAAAAATCGTGGATATATCCAAGCCAGGGCTCGGCGGAGACAACAGCGGGGCGCTCGGCACGATTCCCGATGGGGTGGTGGCGGGCACGGCCGAATCCGCGGACGCCGACCCGTTCAATGAAAATTTCTGCGCTTTTTTCACCGGGCTCGACTGCGTGCCCTTCGTTTGGGCGAATGGACAAATGACCGAACTCCCGCTGCTTGGCGGGAACAACGGCCAGGGTGGTCCCGTCAATAACACCGGAGAAGTGGTGGGGTGGGCGGAAACCGCGACCCAGGATCCGGATTGCACGGAAACGCCGGCAATGGCTACCGAGGGCGTAGGCCCGCAGGCGCTCGATTTCGAGCCGGTCATTTGGAACGCGACGACCGGGCAGATGCGCCAGTTGAATCCGCTTCCCGGCGATACCGTGGCCATGGCTTTCTGGATCAACGACCACGGCCAAGCCGTCGGCACCTCGGGCTCTTGCGCGAATACGTATGGGCCTCCCGTCGCCGCAGGACCTCACGCGGTGCTGTGGGACGCGGATGGGTCCGTTCACGACCTGGGAAATCTGGGCGGAACGGCGAACCCGGACCTGCTGGGCGATGGGAATATTGCGTTTGCCATCAACGACGAAGTCCAGGTGACGGGAACTTCCGCACTGGCCGGCAGCCCGAGCACAGCTTTCCACGCTTTCCTCTGGACGCAAGCGAGCGGAATGCGGGACCTGGGCACGGTGTGCAACTCGGACGGGACCTGCGACCTCATCAGCGCCGGGCTCGGCATGAACGATCTGGGTGTGGTGGTTGGATCGTCACTCAACGGCCCGCCCTTCGGACCAGATACCGCCTCGCGGGCTTTCGTCTGGGAGAACGGCGTGATGACCGACCTGAACGCGGTGGTACCCGCGAACACGACGCTGTACTTGCTGAATGCGTTTGGCGTCAACAATGCCGGCCAAATCGTCGGCATTGCCTTCGACCCGAATACGAACCAGGTCCATGCCTTCATGGCGAACCCGATCGTGGGCGGCGGAGGGCCCGCCGCGCGCGGCGAAACGAAACCGCCTCAAATCCCGGATTCCGTTCGCCAGTTGCTTCTGCGGCATGGTTTTCGGTAATCGAAGCTTGCGCTTCAGATCCGCGCCGGCGCGCAACGCCGGCGCGGACGAGGCCATCACAGGAAGACGGGAAAGCGGTCAGGGAAGATACGGCAAGGCGCCTGTATCTTCCACGAATTTGCGCAGTGCCTCTTCCACCACCGGGCGCGCGAACAGTTCGCAAAACAGCTCGATTTCCTGACGCAATTCGGCGTAAGGGATGGGCTTTGCGAAACGCTTGGCCGCGCGTGCCGTTTCGCGGTCGAATTTCGCCGCCTGTTCCGCCGTCAATCGCGCGACGCGCCCCGCCTGGCCTTCGGCCACGAGCTGATTCACCAGTCCCGCTTCGAGCGCCTTCTGCGCGTTGATGCTGCGGCCAGTCAGGAGCAGGTCGCGCACCAAGCGATTTCCCAGATCGCGTTTCAGGCGCGGAATTCCGCCGAATCCCGGCACGAGGCCCAGGCGCAATTCCGGGAAACAGAACCTGGCGCTGCGATCGGCGATGATTATGTCGGAAATCAGAGCCAATTCGAGTCCGCCGCCGAAACAGATGCCATGCACCGCGGCAATGGTGACGGCCGGTAGCGCGTCGAGGGCGTTCAAAACGCGATGAATGCGTTCGAGGAATTCGCGGACGCCGGATTGCCGCGCCTCGGCATCGAGTCCCCTTATCGCGTGATAGAGTTCGCGCAAGTCGGCGCCGGCGCAAAAGCCCGCTTCGATCGCGCTGGAAAAAACGACGGCGGCAACATCATCTTTCGTCGCGTCGAGCGAATCGACCAGTTTTTCGAGATCGGCGAGCGTGGCGCGGCCGACTTCGTTGAGCGGACGGCGATGGAGCGTGACGTCGAGAACGGCGCCGTTGAGCTGCCAGGAAAGCGTTTCGCCCGTGTATTCGTTCATAACCGGCAAGATGCTACTCGACCCCGCGCCCGCCGCCAAGTCCCGCCCCCAGTGGCGCAGCCTTCAGGCTGCGCGTTCGTACATCCCGCCCGGGCGCGGTGCACTCGGGCAACACTGGGCACTTTCACCGCGCTGCCGAATGCGTCTCCGCCTCAGCGTACATCCGTTCGATTTCATCGCGCAGCGCCGCGGCGATGGCGTCGCGGCGCAGCTTGCCGTTGGCGGTCAGCAGGCCGCTTTCGATGGTGAACGGCTCCGGCTGAATGTGGAAAGCGCGAAGGCGCTCGAAATGCGGCAGGCGCGCGTTGATTTCATCAATCGCGCTTTGGACGTCTTCGGTTTTCACCGCGCCCGTGACAATCGCGACGAGCGCGGGACGGTCGTTGCCGACGACGATCGCCTGCTGCGCGCCGCGAATCGCGCGCATCAGCATTTCCTCGATCGGCTCCGGCGGTACGTTGTGGCCGGAACTCAGAATCACAAGATTTTTCAGCCGACCGATGATGCGCCAATTGCCGCGCGAATCCACTTCGCCGCGGTCACCGGTGTGGAACCAGCCGCCATCGAGCACGCGCGCGGTTTCTTCTGGCAGATTCCAATAGCCGGGGAAAATGTGCGGGCCGCGTACCAAAATTTCATCGCCTTCGCCAAGCTTCATTTCCGTGCCGGGAATCGCCGGTCCCACGCGGCCGGCGACCACGCGCGCGGGATCGTCGAGCGTGCAAATCGCCGTGGTTTCCGTCAGCCCGTAAACTTGCAAAACAGGAATGCCAAGCATGGCGAAAAAGAGCTGCGTTTCGACGGCAAGCGGCGCCGAGCCGCAAATCAGCGCCTTGAGCCGCGGTCCCAGCCGTTTGCGAATCGCGGAGAAAACGGTGAAATTCGCCATCGCCAGCCTCAGCCCATCGAGCGATGCCGGTTTTCCGGCCTGGCGACGGAAATAGGCGTCGCGGCCCGCGCCGAAAATTCGCGCCGCGATTCCTCCGCGCTCGGCGATCTGTTTTTCCACGCGGTCGCGCATGCGTTCGAGCAAAATCGGCACGTTGAGAAAATAATCGGGTTCGATGTCGCTCAATTCTTCGGAAAGCCGCTGCAAATCGGTGGAAAACGTGAGCGTGGCGTTGCGGCCGAGCACGGTGAGCAGCAGAATCCACGAGCCGGCAAAACAGCACGGCAAATAATGAAACACGGCTTCTGTCTCTTCGGCCGTGCCTGCCGAATTCGCCGTCTCCTCGGCGCTGCGGTGCGCGCGCATCAGATCGTCCAGGCGTCCTCGTGTCGCCGGCAGCATGTGATTCACGTTGCCGACGGTGAGCGGGACGCCCTTCGGCACGCCCGAAGTCCCGGAGGTATAAATCAGCGTTACAACATCCGAATCCGCCAGCGGCCGCGGCGGTTCGATTCGAGCGCCGGCACCACCTGGATGGGGGTCCACAGGCTGGAAGCCTGTGCCACCCTCGGGATCGGAGCTTGTCCCGGCCGAGGCCGCCGCGAAAATTTCGTCGTACAAAACAATCTTTGCCGAGCCGGCTTGCGGACGAATGGTTTCGGCCAACTTCGCATCGGCGCAGACGAGCAGCACCGGCGCGCTATCGGCCAGGATCACGCCAAGCTCGCCGACTGCCTGGCGCGGATAGAGCGGAACGCCGATCGCGCCCTCGCCCATGATCGCGAGATCCGTCGCGGTCCAGCGAATGCCGTTTGGCCCCAGCAACGCGACGCGCTCACCCTTTTGCACGCCGGCGCGGCGCAAAAATTCGCGCGCCGTTTGCGCCATCGAGAGCAATTCGGGGCCCGTGACGCGGGCGAAATCTTCGGGTCCCGCTTCCTGCAAAACGGGACGCCCGGCGATACCTTCCAGATGCTGCCAGAGCTGTTCGAGGAAATTCATGCCGGATAGGTTTCCAGGAGCTGGCGCAGCGAGGGACTGAGCGGCGGCAGATATTCTTCCCAGCAGGCGCTGCCCTTGCGGATGGGAAATTCGGGATAGCGGCGCTGCACTTCTTCCTCGAAGTAGACGCCCATGCGCGCCATCACGCGGAGATTTCGCGAAACGGTTTGGCCGATTCCCTGGCGAATCGCGTCGCTTTCCGCAGCGAGCGAGTGGTACACATCACCGAGTTTGCCTTCGAGCTCGGGATCGTCGACTTCCAGCGCCAATTGCGGCTGATTGCGTTCGCGCATCAGATTGCGGATGCGTTCGTCCATCGTGATGCCCGCCGACGGCACCAGGCCCGGCATCGAGGTGACGATCGCGTGGTAGCGCGAGCTGACGAGGAAAGACGCCTGGCGCAGAATGCTCACCATCTGAAACATATCGTATTTCTCGGAGCTGAAAACGGGCGCGCCGCCCATGCGTTCCGCCAGGCGCTGGCACGCCACCGTATCGAGCCGCTCGTGCGCCACGCAAACGGGAAACGCGCCTTGCTGCTGGACGAACAGGCGAGAAGCGCGCGCGATCGCGCCGATATATCGATCGAATGCCTCGTTCACCTTGGGACCGGACTGAAAAAAATAGATCGTGCGGTATTGGCTATCGGCGTAGTAACCGGAAATTTTTGATTCCAGGAATTTACCCACCGACGCTTTCACCGGCCACAAAAACGGATGAATGGGGCAAAGAACGAGGATCGGCTTCTGACCGTCCCAGCCGGCCTCGGTGAGCGTTTTGCGCGCGTAATCGGCGGGATGCGGCTCGAACGTCCACGCGGTGTCGGTGCCGAGTTCGGTGGGCACGCCGAGCTGGTGCAGCCTGGCGCTCGATTCCTCGTTTCGCGTGACGACGAGCGACTGTTTGCAATAACGGCGCGTCATCCATTCGAGCATCGCGTCCATTTTGCCTGCTTCGGCGCCGTAGCCGACCGATACGAGGTTGCGCGCGGCGGCGATGCCCAGCGATCCGATCATCATCGTGGCGAGCGCGTTGGCGAATTTGCTCTTGAACATCGAGCCTTCGCACGCGACGACGCCGTGATGCCGCGGCACCTCGCGCGCGAGGAATGGCGGGAAAACGTCGGGCAATTTCACCTGGCGCGCGTCGCCGAAATAGCCGCGCGTGAAATCGAAATTCTGCGTCATCACGGAAAGCTCGACGTTCTGCTCGCCCAGCACGCGCTTCACCTGCCGCAGCATTTCCTCGACGCGCACGTCGGCGCCGGTGTTACGGGTGCCGTTGTAGCCGGCGAAGAGCAGCCGCAGTTTTTCGCCGGGCTGCCAAGGCTTCACGCGGCCGGACATCGAGGAAGCTTTCGCGCTTTCCACCAGCGCGCTCACCCACAGTTCCAGAAAGAAATCCATCATCGCGTGAGAACTCCCGCTTCCCGGGGCCACTCCCGGTAAGGATAACGGAACCCGTGTTGGCGGCTGAACCCGAGCAGCGCGTGGCAATAGG
>JAKASX010000162.1 GCA_021818865.1 Acidobacteriota bacterium | reverse complement strand
GCGCTGGGGCCAGGCTGAGCACGCGCTTTACCTCGCGAACCCGGGAAAATTCGTTTTGAGCGGCGGACATCCGGCGCTCCACGACGCATCGGGCGACCTGGTGACTGGCGATCGATTGACCTTCTATGTGGCCGATGATACGATTCATGTCGAATCAGCAAAAGGATCCCGCACGTTGACCCGGCATTCGGTACAGAAGTGACGCGGAATGGCAAAGCTCCGAGGCGTCGCCCTGCACAAATCGTACCGTGGCCGTAAAGTCGTGAGGGACGTGAACTTGGAGATCGAGCAGCGGGAGGTGGTCGGACTGCTCGGCCCGAACGGCGCGGGAAAGACCACCACTTTCTACATTCTCGTTGGTCTCGCCCGCGCGGACGCTGGCCAGGTGCTGTTCGACGGGGAAGACATCACCGACTTTCCCATGTACCTGCGTGCCCGCATGGGGCTCAGCTACCTTCCGCAGGAACCATCCGTGTTTCGGAAACTGACGGTCGAGGAGAATCTGATGGCGGTGCTCGAAACCCTGCCGCTTTCGCCCACGCGGCGCCGCGATCGTCTCGAGCAGTTGCTCGCGCAGATGGGGCTTGACGCCGTCCGCACCAGCCGCGCGCAGACGCTCTCCGGCGGTGAGCGCCGACGGCTCGAAATCGCGCGATCGCTCGTGCTCGAGCCTGCGTTTCTGCTGCTCGACGAACCGTTTTCCGGTATCGATCCGGTGACGGTGCTGGATATTCAGGGCATCATCCGCCAGTTGAGCCAGGCCGGCATCGGCGTGCTCGTGACAGACCACAACGTCCGCGAGACCTTGCGCGTTACCAGCCGAGCCTACATTATCAATGAAGGAAGGATTTTCCGTTCCGGCACGCCGGAGGAACTGAGTGCCGACGCCGAGGTCCGGCGCATCTATCTGGGAGAAACGTTCAGCCTGAACTAACGACGCCGATGAGCATGCTCCAGCCAAAATTGCACTTGAAGGTGGCGCAGAAGCAGATTCTGACGCCCAGCCTCGTGCAGATGGTCAGCGTCCTCGCGCTGAATCGGCTCGAATTGAAGGACATGATCAATCAGGAGATCATGGCCAATCCCGTGCTCGAAGAGCTTGGCGAAGACGGTTTGCAGGCCGAAAAATACACCGATCAGGCGTTCCTCGAAAAGGAGACCGAGAAGATCCCCGAAACGCAGGCTCCAAATCCTTTCGACGAATTCGACGTCAGTGCTTTTTTCAATCAATACCTGGGCAGCGCCGGCGAAAATAATTTCCGCGAGCGCGAGGAATTCGAAAAGCCCTCCTTCGAGCAGTTCGTCAGCTCCCCGCGCAAGCTCGCCGATCATCTCGTCTGGCAGCTCGACGCGACCGCGCTCGACCCGCGCATCGCCAAAATCGCCGCCGAAATCATCGGCAACCTCGACGAAAACGGCTACCTCTCCGCCACGGTCCAGGAGATCGCCCATCCCTGTCTCGTCGAGGAAGCGGAAAAGGCGCTCGACCTCGCCCGCCGCGGCGCAACCGCCGATGAGCCTCGCATCGAGGAAATCCTCCGCAAAATCCAGGAAATTCACGATGAAAAGGGCGCATGGGCCGAACCGGCCGAGATCGCGCAGCCCTATACGGAAGAGGAAGTCGAGAAGGCGATTCAGGTCGTTCAGCAGTTCGATCCGCCGGGCGTCGCCGCCCGGAACATCGAGGAATGCCTGCTGATCCAGCTTCGCCTGCTCGATTCCGACAACGCGCTCGCCGAGCAAATCGTACGCGAGCATTTGAAGCAGCTTCAGACGAATCAGTTCAAGGAGATCGCTCGCGCGCTGAATCGCCCGGTGGACCTGGTGAAGCGCGCGATCGACACGATTCGCAAGCTCGACCCTCGCCCTGGCCTGCGCTACAACACCACCGAGCCGCGCCTGGTCGAGCCGGACGTCTATTTCCGCAAGGTGGGCGGCGAGTGGCAGGCCTTCCTCAACGAAGACGACGTCCCCCAGCTCCGCATCAGCCCTACGTACAGCCGCCTGCTCGTGCGCGGCGCCGCCGATCGCGACGTCCGCAATTACGTTCGCGAGCGGCTTGGCGCGGCGATGCAGCTGATGAAAAATATCGAACAGCGCAAGCACACCATCCTTCGCGTCTGCGAGGCGATCATCCACCGTCAGAGCGATTGCCTCGAATACGGCATGGATCACCTGAAGCCGATGATGATCAAGGAGGTCGCCGAGGACGTCGGCGTGCACCCCTCCACCGTCAGCCGCGCCGTTTCCAGCAAATACGCCCATACGCAGCACGGCGTGCGCGAACTGCGCGAGTTCTTCTCCGAATCGGTCAACGGCCCGCAGGGCTATCGGATGTCGCTTTTCGCGCTGAAACGCAAGGTGCGCAAGATGATCGAGGAAGAGGACGGTGCCCATCCGCTCACCGACGATCAGATCGCCAAGCACCTCGAGGAGGACGGCATCCACGTGACGCGCCGCACCGTGGCCAAATATCGCGAGGATATGCGCATCGCGAGCACCCATCAGCGCCGGGTGAAACCCTGAAGCGGCCGGCCCAGGTGAAGCGCCATCGAGCGAGCGCCGAACGCCGGCTGGTGATCCTCACCGGGCTGAGCGGCTCGGGCAAGGGAACCATTCTCAAAGCCTTCGAGGATCTCGGCTTCTACTGCGTGGATAATCTGCCTGTTGACCTGATCGCCACGCTCGGCGAGCTGGCGATGGAAAACGGCGCGGGCCATCCGCGCGCCGCGCTCCTGGTGGACGCCCGCGAAGGCGAAAAGCTCCGCGCCCTGCCATCGATCTACCGTCGTCTCCAACGCCAGTACCCGGCCACGCTCGTCTTCGTCGAGGCGAGCGATGAAGTGCTGCTCCGCCGTTTTAGCGAGACGCGCCGCCCGCACCCGCTCAGCCGCGGCCATTCCATTCGCGACGGCATCCGCCGCGAACGCGCCCTAATGGCTCCCATCCGCCGCCTTGCCGGCGTCGTGATCGACACCAGCCGTTTCAACGTGCACGAACTGCGGCAATTCGTCATGGACCGGTTCCAGAGCGCCGGCCGTCAGCCGCTGATGGTTTCGGTGGTTAGTTTCGGCTATCGTTTCGGCGTGCCCACGGACTCCGATCTTGTCTTCGACGTCCGCTTCCTGCCCAATCCGCATTTCGTGCCGTCGCTGCGCCCGTATTCGGGCAAGCAG
>JAKASX010000085.1 GCA_021818865.1 Acidobacteriota bacterium | reverse complement strand
GCAATGAGCCTGACCGCGCGCAAGCTCACCAGGCGCGGCCAGCCGGCGCGCACGGTGTAGATGCGGTCTCCGGTCTCGGACACGTGGCACAGGACGCCCGGAGCCAACACCTCGTGATACTTCCATTGGCCGTAGTTCTTCTTGATGATCGGGTGCAGAAACAGCTCGAAATTCGGCGGTCCGATGTCGGTCAATCGCTCTACCTGAGTGGCCATAATGTCGCCTCCTGAAACTCGTTCACTTCTGTTCCGGCCCATCCGCGCCGGAATCGTCATCCGGCTCGGAGCCGGCTTGCCGGAAGAAGATGTAAGGATTGTCGCGGGGAGCGGTGATCATTTCCGGAACCGGATCGAGGCCGATGGCATCGAGGAAAGCCGCCATGCCCATGCGCTGAATCAGTTCGCCGACCCGCTCGCGGTTGTTCCCATATTCGCCCCAGAAATCCCAGATCCTCGAAACGAGTTCTTTGAGCGTGTCGAACAACTCGTTTTCGGGAACAAAGGGAATCAGCACGGAAGAAAGCTGCGCGCCCTGCAGTATCGGGGCCTTCGCGCCGATCAGGATCGTTGCGCCCTTTTCCTTGCCCGGACGCAGCGCCTTGGGCAGCACGTTGATGCAGTGCATGCAACGCACGCATTCGCGGTTTTCGATCGTGAGCTTTTCGCCATTCCAGTTCATGCATTTGGTGGGGCAGTGGTTGCAGACGTCCTTTTGGATATCGACGCCGGCGGCAGCGTATTCGGTGATGGCTGCGTCATCCTGCTGGATGTCGTCCTTCCAGGTCCCAATGATCGAGAGATCGGCCCGCGCGATCGACGCGACGCAATCGTTGGGGCAACCGCTGAACTTGAATTTGAACTTGTAGGGGAATGGCGGCCGGTGCAGCTCGTCCTGATAAGTATGGGTAATTTCGTTGCACAGACCCATCGTGTCGTAACACGCCCACTCGCAACGCGCCTTGCCGACGCAGGCCGAGGGCGTCCGCATGACCGATCCGGACCCGCCCAAATCAAACCCCAAAGCCGTCAATTCCCGGAATGTGGGCTCCAGTTCGTCCGTTTTCGTGCCGAGAAAGATGATGTCGCCGGTGGAACCGTGGAAGTTGAACAGGCCCGAACCGTGTTTTTCCCAAATGTCGCAGAGTTTTCGCAGGATGTCGCTGGTGTAGAACCAGCCAGAGGGCATGTTCACGCGCATGGTGTGAAAATGCGCCACGTTCGGGAACTTTTCCGGAACGTCGCTATAGCGGCCGATCACTCCGCCGCCGTATCCCATGACGCCCACAATGCCACCGTGCTTCCAGTGGCTGATTTTTTCTTCATAGGACAGTTCGAGTTGTCCCAGAAGGTCCTCCGCCATGGGGTCGGTTTCAGCCGCCGCTTTCAGTTCTTTCACGAAGCTCGGCCACGGCCCTTTTTCCAGCTCATCCAGCAACGGCGTCTTTCTTTTTTCTTCGGACATGCCCCTTCCCTCCTTCGGTCCCGTCTTAGACGCTACGGGCCATGGCGTCCTTCCCGACCGCATCCACGAAAATGGCAACCGGCCGATAGACCAGGTGTGCCCATTTGCCAAAAGGCACTTCCACGACCAGCATCGGTACGGCAATCGCAAGGTGAACCACGTACATCACGTACGTTGGCATCGGCAGATTCTGAACGCGGAAGATGTGCACCAGGATTCCCGTCGCCGCGGTAAGCCAGAGCAGGATGGGGAACAGCCAATCGGAGAGATGGCTGAAACGATACATTTCTCCGCGTTTCCCGGCGCGGTCCGCAATCATCCAACCGGCGCCAACCAGCAAAACTCCCGTCGCGTAATAGCCAAGAAAACTCGTCCAATGAATGCTGTCGTTCGACACCTGGAACCAGGGCAGGAAAATCACCACGAGCGTAAACATGAGGACGTAGCCACTGGCCAGCAGCAGGTGGCGCAGCCAGTTCTTGATGGCGTCGCCCGCCTGGCAACCCTTCCAGCGAACCTGTGTAACAGCCTGGAATAACATGGTAGGTAACCGGCGGACATAGTCGCTGGCGGGGATTTGCTGGTTGCGAGTGAGTCGGTAGAACATACGAGCCGCATTACTCAGCAGGAAGAATCCGAGCATGAGGGCCAGAAGAGTATCGGCGCGATGCACCACCTCGACGGGAGCGAACTGATTCAGCATCACCCTCGAAAGCGCCTGTGGCCCGGCCTGGCTCAGCAACCCAAAACCGAAGTTGTGCGGCAGGGTGAAAAGGAGAACCACCACGCTGGCCACCAGGCCCAGAATGCCAAGTTCCCAGGCTGCCGAGCGATACATCAAACGCGACAATCCGGTCCAGTCGTAGCACGAAGTAAGGTATCTGCGCAGCGCCATCATCGTTTCGCCCGGGTTGGCCTTGCGAAGGCACTGCTTGGAGCATTCGCCACAATAGAAGCAGAGCCAAGGGCTGGGATCCGAGAGCAACGGCTCCTTCAGACCCCACTGAGCGAGGAGCATCTGGCGACGCGGAAAACCAGGATTGTTCGTCGAAAGGGTGCAGACGGACGTGCAGGTAGCGCACTGGACGCACTTGTTGACATCGCCCCCGCCCAGGGACATCAGTTCGCCGATGAAGGCGAGATCGGGTTCGATTTGACGAACTTGTTCCATGGTCAAAAACCCTTGTACGGATTCGGTCCGAGCTCCCGGATCCGGTTCACGAATGTGCCGATCATTTCCGGCAGGCGCGCGTATTCGTCCATCGATACCTGGAAAGCCTGGATTCTTTCGGGTTCGAGCTGCAGGCGTTGCAATGTTTCCTTCACGTTTTCCAAACGGCGGCTGGCGATTTCGCTCCCTTTGGCGAAATGGCATTGGTAGTCGTCGCCGTACTTGCAGCCCATCAGCATGACGCCGTCGATGCCACGCGAGAGGGCGTCCGCGATCCACACGATGTTGAGGGAACCCAGACAGCGCAGCGGAATCACGCGCACCGAGGCGTCGTACTGCCGGTGATGAATGCCGATGATATCGAGGGCCGGATAGGCGTCGTTCTCGCACATAAATACGAGGATCCGCGGCTTTTCTTCTTCCTCGCCGGGCACCTCGATGGCCTTGATCATGCTTGCGATCATGTCCACCGAGTAGTTCTTGAAAGAGATGATGCGCTCGGGACACGCGCCCATGCAGACGCCGCAGCGGCGGCAACGGTTCGCGTTAAACTTCGGCGTGCCCTTTTCGTCCTCGTCAATCGCCCCGAACGGACATTCGACCGTGCATCGCTTGCACTGCGTGCAGCGCTGGAGGAAAAAGCTCGGATAGGACAGGTCGCCGGCGCGAGGGTGAACCGCCTGGCCGCGCGACACCATCTCGACGCACTGGATCGCTTTCATGGTGGCGCCGCAGGCGTCTTCTTCCGCTGCGGCCGCGTCCATCGGCGCGTGGACCGCACCGGCCGCGTAGATGCCGGTGCGCAACGTTTCGTATGGGAAGCAGATGAAATTCGATCCGGGAAATCCATCCTGCGCGACGGGCAGTTCGGGTCCCTGACGGTACGTCAGGTTGAGGATGCTGCCTGGCTCCAGCGAAGAAAACGATGCACCTTGCTCGCTCGCTTGCGCCTGCTTGCCATTGGCTCCGGCTGCGCGGGGCGCGTAACCCGTCGCGAGCACAACCACGTCGGCGCGGATACTGATCGACTCGCCGAGCAAGTTATTTTGGATTTCAACCGCGACCTTGTCGCCGTTCTGTGGATTGACGGCGCTGACCTCGCCTTTCATCAGGAAGGTCGCTGGATGATTCTGTACCTTGGCGTAATAGCGCTCGTATTGCCCGGGGGCAATAACGTCTTTGTAGATGATATAGACTTTTGCTTCCGGATTCGTCTGATGAATCAGGTCGGCTTGCCGAAGGGTATCCATGCAGCAAACCGCCGAACAGTACGGCAGATGGTTTTTGTCCCGCGAGCCAGCGCACTGAATGAAGAGAACGCTTTCCGCCGGCTTCCCGTCGGAAGGTCGAGCCAGCGAGCCCGAAGCGAGCACTGCTTCGAACTGTTCATTGGTAACAATGTTGGGTGATTTGCCATAGCCTAGATGGCCGAGCCGCGCCGGGTCGTAAGGCGTCCAGCCGGTCGCCATGACGATCGCCCCAACTCTGTGCTCGAACGACTGGTCGTTGCGAGTGAGAGTGACGGTAAATGCGCCCGGCTGCCCCTCGGTCCTCGCTACCTGCGTCGCGGTATGGAGGGTGACTCGGGGATGATCGGTGAGCGTCTGGATTTTCCCGGCCAGATCGATTTCCTGAAGTTCGGTATAGGGTGCGTGGTTGGGAAGGCCTGTCCGTACATTGGCCAATCGGCCGCCAAGATGCGATTCCTTCTCCACCAAAACCACGTCGTAACCCGCATCAGCGGCTCCTCGAGCCGCGGTCATACCCGCCGTTCCTCCACCGACCACGAGGATTGCCCGCGATACTTCGCCGACGGGAGGTTCGAGCGGCTCCATCTTGCCCGCTTTCACGACGCCCATCCGGAGGTAATCCTCGGCGAGTTGCTGGGAATCTTCGTCCTTGGGTGAATGACTCCAGGCGACGTGTTCGCGGAGATTTACGCGATCCAACGGCATGCAGGGATCGAAAGCGAATGCCGCGGTTTTCATTCGCGGCGAGCACGCGGCGATTACCACGGAGTCGACCGCCTTGCCGGCCACGTCTTGCCGAATCTCGGCCAGCCCTTCGTCCCCGCAGAGGAACGGGTGCACGCGGCACACCGCTGCCTTGCATTCTTTCTGAGCCACATTCGTCAGGCGGCCAACGTCGAGCGAATCGCCGATGGAGCAGCCGCTGCAGATATACACTCCGACGCTCTTACTCATGGCGGCCGCTCCTCACGGCGTACGGCAAGGCTCTGAGCGCGGCCCCGGTGGCGTCGCGCACCGTTGCGGCCACTTCCTCGGGGCGTTTGGCGCAGCCAGCCGCGTAAAACCCCGGCGCGCCATCGGCGACGAAGCCGTACTCATCGCGCTCGAATCCCGAGGGAAGGCCATCCGACTGCGGCACCATTCCCGTCGCAAGGACTACAAGACCGAATTTCCGAATGGATTTTCGGCCGGCAAGCGCGTCTTCCACGGTGACGAACAGGTCATGCGTATTGGGATCTTCTTCAATCCTGCCCACCCTGCCTTTGACCAGTGTCAGGTGGCTGTCGGCGGTGACTCGCGCCCGGAATTCATCGAGCAGGCCCGGCGTGCGGATATCGATGTAAAAAACGGAAACCGGCACTTCGGGATGTTCGGCGTGGATGTACGCGCTGTGCTTCAGCGAGGCCGAGCAGCAGACGCTCGAACAATACGGCAGGTGGTTTTCGTCGCGAGAGCCGGCGCACTGCACGAACGCGACGCTTTCCGGCGGCTTGCCATCCGACGGCCGCACGATCTTTCCGCGCGTGGGACCGTTTGGCGCCGCCATTCGTTCAAGAACGACGTTGGTGACGACGTTGGGCAGCGTGCCGTAGCCCAAATGCGCCAGCCTGGCGGCGTTGTAAGGAGCCCAGCCGGTTGCCGCAATCACGGCCGCCACGGAAAACACGCGGCGTTCCGGCGCCTGGGTAAGATGGATCGCGTCGTAACGGCAAACATTCGCGCAAGCAGTGCAGCCCTCCGGGCAAAGGGACCGGTCGATGGCGTACGCGGCGGGATAGGCCATCGCATGCGGGAAATAGATGGCCTTCGTGCGGCTCAAACCGAAATTGAATTCGTCGCTCCGTTCCGCGGGACACGCTTCCACACAGGCGCCGCAGAGCGTGCAGGCGCCGCTCACGAAACGGGGAGAAAGCCGAACCGTAGCCTTGAAGTTTCCAGCGGTTCCCGCCAGCGACTCGAGTTCCGCCTGCGTCAGCACGGTGATTCGCGGATTGTTCTTGAGCCGGCGGAAATTGATTTCGAGCCCGCAGGCCGGAGGGCAAAGCTTGGGAAAATACAGATGGAACGCGGCGGTGCGCCCGCCGAGAAATGGAGACCGCTCGATCAAAATGACGCGGGCGCCCGCTTCGGCCGCCTCAAGGGCGGCTGTGATGCCCGCGATTCCACCGCCAACGACCAGAATGCTTTTGCCGTCGTGATCCGAAGCCCCTGCGCTATCCATGGTTCCTCAACGTCCCGTGGCCGTCGCGTCTTCGGCCCGGGTGCGCCTGCGACTCGCCACTTCGGCGGCGTCTTTCCTCAGGCGCATGGTTTTTTCTCCAAACAGACTGAACCTCAGCCATTCCATCGCGAATTCGAGGAGTTCCTCGTCGTCCGTGCGAAGGGCTTCGACCCGCTCCTCGTGAATTTCGAAAAGATCCAGGAATCGCGTTTCGAACACAAACCGGCGGAAGCGATCCAGATCGAAGCAAGCCATGATGTACATGGCGAGTTTGCTTGCGGGAAGCGGCTCTTCCGTCCGCCAAAATTCGTTGAGCATAAGCCGCTGGAAGGAAGCGCCCATCATTTCGAAATTGTCGATTCCCTGCTCCGAAAGCCAATTACGCACCGTGAGGCTTCCCCCGCCATGCCCGTGGCAAAAGTCCTCTCGCAGCAGAAAGTAAAAGCCGTGCTCGGAAGGATTCGGGCGTTCCGGTTCGGCTTTGCCGAGCGGGTACATGCGGCACGCCCAGGGACGATGCGCGTAAAGGGAGCATCCCTGCGGCGTCACGAACGGGCAGCGCTTGTCCTCGGGGTTCATTTTCAGGAGCACGACGGGCAGCTTCTTGTTTCGCGTGCAGGAGAGGACGGTGTACTTGTCCAGGAAGGTGCTGGAGTCAATGCCGAGCGCTCGCTTCATGCGAAGGACGTCGTAAGGCGTAAGCACAATGGAGACATCCCGGCAACAATTCGTGAAGCAGTCCTGTTTGCAATCGCATCGGAAATCCAACGCGTCGTCCAACCCGAGGCGAAAGGGATTCACGTTTTGAGGGACTCGATCGGCGACTTTTTCAGGCATGGGTCATCCCTCCTCGGCGAGAATCAGGTTTTTCAGAGCGTCCTTCGACCAGACGGGAAGCGGCCCATAGTCTCCGCTAAAGGGATCCAGCCGATGGCGGTATGACGTTCGGACGTGGAAATGGCTTTCCATCCATTCCCAGCCCCGGACGAAATACGGACACTCGTCATTGAAACAGACATACTGGTAAGCGCCCGTCCAGGAGCCCAGTTCGGGGTTTGCCCATCGCTTCATCGGCTGGCGGCAATGCGGGCAGAGGGTGCGTTTCGAACCATCCATCAGAGTTCCTTGCCAGGAGGCTCGCCCGAACTGGCGAGCCTCCCGTTCCTGCTATTCACGCCCGATTCGTGTCGCGCGGGCGCTACGCGAAGAGTTGGTAGATGGGACGAGTGCTCATTTGCCAGTTGCCGGAGCCGGGGTCGTACCGGCAGTTGGCAAAAACGTGCCAATGCTCTTCGTCCATCTTGGGTTTGTCCGACCGGAAGTAATAGCCCGGCCAGCGCGTTTCTTCACGGAAGAGGACCGTGCGAACGTGAGCCTCCGCCTGCCACATGCGATGGATGTTTTCCCAACACCGCATCAGTTCGTGCGTATTGGAAGCAGCGAGCCTCAGCGAGTCCTCCTTCAGGTAAGCCAGAAGTTCAAGGGCTCGCTCGAGCTGCGACTTGTTTGTGGTGAATTGTGAGGTCACGCCGGCGGCGTACTCGTCCATGACCTTTTGCAGACGGAACATGAACATGCGGGGCTTGATGTAGTTAGGATTGACTTCCGGGTCAGTCGTCGCGTTCTTGTGCGCTTCGTAGAAATCCAATGGAGCCAGGATCTCGGCTGCATGGGCTTCCAGCACCTTCGGATCGACGTGCGGCAACTGATTGTTGGCAACGATGAACCGGATCGCCTCCTTCGCGGCGATTCGGCCTTCGGTGCAGGAACCGGAAGAGAACTTATGGCTCGAAGCGCCCGAAGCATCGCCGGCGCAGAACAGACCCTTCACCGTCGACATGTTGCAATAACCCCAGAAGTACTCGCCCTTGGTCTGCTGGTTTTGCAGGTCCTCGGGGCCGCTCACCCACGCGCCCGAGGCGCCCGAGTGCGAACCGATGAAGTAGGGTTCCGCGGCGGCGATTTCCGAGCTTCTCTCCTCGGGCTGCAGGTTGGTTCCGGCCCAGAGAATCGCCTGGGAAACCGTCATATCGAGGAAATCCTCCCAGGCTTCCGATTCCAGATCCTTCATCTTCTTCTTGTATTCCTTCGGGTCGTCCTTGTAGGCTTCGGCGATTTTTTGGATGGCTTCTTCGGTCCGCATGTAGATCGGCCCTTTGCCTTCCATCACGTCGAGCATGCCGAGGTAGTTCCGAAGGTTGGCGGGAACTGGCTTCACTTTGCCGTAGGGGAGCCAGTTCTCCAGCTCCGCCTGGCGCTCCACCATGTAATTGCCGCCCATGGCGTTCGTGGCGCGGGACTTGAAGAGCAGGAACCACGCGCCAACTGGTCCGTAGGCGTCCTTGAACCGAACGGGGATGAACCGGACTTCCTGGCAGGTCATCTCGGCTCCGGCCTTCATGGTGAAGTACGCGGACGAGCCTGAATTCCACGGCGGGTACCAGGCACGGCCCATGCCTTCGCCCGAGCTGCGGGGCTTGAAGACGTGCACCGCTCCGCCCATTGCGTCCAGAGTGGCTTTGGCGATGAAGAAGTAGAGTTTGTTTTCGCGAACTGAGAAGCCAACCGCGCCCGCGCACCGGTCGCCGTCCATGAGCGGGCCGACGATGAATACGCGTTCAAAGATTTGGCCGACGCCACTGCCGAGCAGCGCGTTCTTTGCCGCCTCGGCAACGATCACCTTGTAGGACTCGCCATTGATCATCAACTGCCAGCGGCCCTCGTGAACGTACTTGCCTTCGGCGTCTTTCCAGATGGGCAAGCCCCATTTTTCGAACAGGTGCACGGTGGAATCGACGTGCCGCGCGATGTTCGCCACCAGGTCTTCGCGCGTGACGCCCATCAGGTCGTTGCGAACGTAATTGACGTAGTCCTGGACCGTGTTGGCACCGTCCTTGAGTCCCACGTACTGGTTGATCGCGGATAGCCCCATGGCTACGGCTCCGGAACGATCCACGGCCGCTTTGTCCACGAGGGTTACACGCAGACCTTGCTGCTTGGCCCAATACGCCGCTTCCACCGCGGCGCCACAGGCGGCCATGCCGCCTCCCAAGATCAGCAGGTCAGTTTCGACGATGACTTTTTCGAACTCAGGCATGCGGTGCCTCCTTCTTGTTCAGGGTGACAATCTCTGGCATGCCCAGAGAGGCCGGCTCGGTAAAGAGCACCGGGCTGTTGAGGTCGTTGGGACTCGCGAAGCCGCCGTCGGGCACTGCGGTTCCTTCCGGCGTCGAGCGAATGGGGAACTTGAAGCGCTTGAGAGTGCCGTTGCGGAATTTCACCGTCCACATGATGGAATCGGTGGAACGCAGCGGCGTGACGCTTGCTCCCAGGGGAACGAAATCAGCGTAGCCGCGTATCTCGATGGCTTGTGTCGGGCAAATCTTCACGCAGCTGTAGCATTCCCAACACATCGAGACATCGCGGTTGTAGGCTTTCATTTTTTGTTTGTCCAACACCATCAGATCATTGGGACAGATGTACTGGCACGCTGTCCGATCCAGCGCCTTACATCCGTCGCATTTGTCCGGATTGACGTAGCTCGGCATTGACCCTCCTTGCGGAAACGACGGGAGATGGATATAGGTGAGAACGGCACAGGCGTGTCCCGCTCTGTAAGAGGGCTCCTATGCCGGAACATACGCATACAAACTTCTTGTCCTTGCAAACTATTCGCTCGGTGGCTGCACGGTCGCCGCAGCGTAGGAACAAGGCGGCCGGAGGACGCAACACTCTCAAACCACGGGCTCGTACGCTGCTTCGAGATTTCGTGCCGGTCGCCTGGTGAGGCGCTTCGATTTTGGCGTGCCTATGCAATTAAGCGCCCTCCGCCGATTTGAGCTTCACAACGTCCTCTTTGGCCGCTTGCGGACGTAACGCGGCCCCGAGGGCTCGATACCTTGCGGCGACCCGCTGCATAACTTCGCGCGGCTCTGAGCAATCCCGTCGTCCACTCAGGAGTTGCGACCGCATGAACGTGGAAATAACTTGCCCAGACGTTCTTCACCATTACGGCGTCGCGCCCTTCGAGCGCGCCGGCGCCGCGTTTCACAGCGCAGACCGTCGCCGGCGCTTCGGAAACGGGAAGAATCTTCGAATAATGAAACTCATGCCCGACCAGCTTTGCACCCACCGGGTAATAGGGATTCGGGCGGTCCACCAGCAGCTCGACGTATCCGTGCCCCTGCGGCGCGGCACACACCTCGATGTCGAACGGCAGCACACCCGCCATCGGGAAGCTCTCGCCGCGCCACCTAAGCGATCTCGCGAGAAACATCAGCCCGCCGCATTCGGCATAAATGGGAAGCCCCTCAAGGGCGGCACGCCGTACCGAATTGCGAAACGCCGAGTTAGCGGCCAATGCCGCGGCGTGCGTTTCGGGAAATCCTCCGCCCATGTAGAGCGCATCCAGATCGCCGGGAAGGCTTTCCGCGGAAAGGGCCGTAATCGGCTCCAGTCGTGCGCCAGACCGTTCGATGGCCTCCAAATTATCGGGGTAATAGAAGGTGAAGGCGGAATCCCTCAGGTAACCAATCCTGAGCGCTGTCCCGTTCGGAGCCGAGCGTGGTTTCTCGCCATGCACTTCGAGCGCCGGCGCGCTCGAGGCAATTTCCAGGATCCGTTTCAGATCAAGCGCCGATGGGCCGAGGGAAACCATAAGCGCGGCAAGATCGGCCAGATGGCCATGTTCTTCGGCGGTAACGAGTCCCAAATGGCGGCCTGGCAGCACTGTGCCGGCTTCTATCCTGGGAATCACGCCCACCACAGGAAGGCCACAGTGGGATTCGACCGACCGAGTCAAAATCCTTTCGTGGCGTTGCCCTGAAATGCGGTTGAGAATGACGCCACGAATGTCCAGAGCGGGGTCGAGTGTCTGGCAACCCAGCACAAGCGCGGCAATCGTGTGCGTCAGCTTTGTCGAGTCGACAACGAGGAGCACCGGTGCCTGGAGCAATTTCGCGAGTTGCGCCGTACTGTGCGTTCCGTATTCGTCGAAACCGTCGAAAAGGCCCCGGTTGCCTTCCACGACGTTGAGCCCTTGCGAAAAAGCATGAGTGGAAAAGAGGCGAGCTACTTTCTGCGGGCCCATCAAATACGTATCCAAATTTCTTACAGCGTTTCCCGTGGCCCAACGGAGCCAACCGGCGTCGATATAATCAGGACCTTTCTTGAACGCCGTGGCCGGAATTCCTTGTTGCTGCGCGCGCAAGAGGAGGGCCAGAGAGACAAAAGTCTTGCCCGAATCGCCTGAGAGGCCGGCAACGACAACCCGCGGGGCGAAGTTGGTAGTGGGCATCATGACTGGCCCGCTGGACTTGCTGCGGCTCCTGCTTCCTTGCCAAGGAAGCTCCGAACAAAACGGCGGTTGGCGACGTCAGTCATGGGTCTCGTGCGCTGCGCTCGGCCGCTTCCCAGTCTCCCTGGCACACTTTCAGACCGACGGCAGGCGTGATTGCGCAAATGTTTCACCACACCCGTAATTTTGAATTCAGGAGTGAACGCCAACAATTGGGTAAGTCACATATTTCCTGAACTTTCTTTCACTAAGGCCCCTTAAGGGGTTTTGCCTATTCGAAATAGACCTATCAAGGTCCGGTTCGCCTTCCGGGAGGGACGAAAAGCGCAGGAGATCGGATGATTGCAAGAACTTGCACCCGGCACCCGGTGCGACACGCGGCCGAAGAAACGTGCCGCGTCGAAGCGGCAGAGACCCCTGGAAAGTTTGCTCTGCGCGGGGCCCATGCGTTCGATATAATGGGTGTAGGTAATGGGAAAGTTTTAGAAGGTGTTCCCAAGGGCAAAACCTTCGGCTCCGCTTCCAGCCATTCCGGGTCAGGTTTGTCCGCGTCAACCTTTGGCCGTCCGCCTTTGCGTGCTCGCTCCTTGGGGTTAAACGTGAAAAACCAACCGGCTTTCCGAACAACTGTTGATGACTGAGAGAAACGATTTCAGCAATGCGCCGTGGGCAACGCGGGTCGCGACGATTCCGCGGCTATTCGTGCTTGCCTCGTGCCTGGCGGCGATGCGGCTGATTGCGCGAATTCTGCGGATGGATTTCCGCAAGATTCAGCAATTGTTGCCGGAGGGGCAGACGCTGATTCTGCGGTCGGGCAAGGGCTGGAGCAGCGCGGTCATTGGAAACGCCCCGGCGGACGGAAACTTGGCCGAGCGACCGAAGCCTGCACTGAAGGCCGACCGTCCGGTGATTATCGAGGATGCAAGAACGGAAACCCTTCCCCGTGGGTTGCGGCTGGCGTCCGAACAGGCGGCGGGAGCCGGGTTGACCGCACAGAGTCCCGGCGTGCCAAACCCGGAAGAGGCGCCGAGTTCACGAACGGCCAGGCGACACCAGTTCACGCAGGATGACATCCACTTCCTGGAAACCGTCTCCAACTCGCTGGCAGCGGCGATCGATCGCAGGCGAGCCGAGGATGATTTGCGGCAGTCGAATCGCGCTCTGCGTGCGCTGAGCGCCTGCGATTTCGCCATGGTGCGGGCGTCGTCCGAGGACCAGCTTCTGCTGGACGTCTGCAATATTCTGGTGGACCCAGGCGGATATCGGATGGCATGGGTTGCTTACGCCGAGCGAGACGAAGCCAAGACGATCCGCCCGGTTGCGGTGGCCGGAGAAGAGGGCGGCTACCTGGCGTCGGCCAAGATTACGTGGGCTGACGAAGTGCACGGCCGCGGGCCGACAGGCACGGCGATTCGCACGGGGAAACCCTGCGTCGTAAGAAACATCCTGCAAGACGAGAATTTTGCGCCCTGGAGGGAGGATGCGCTGCGCCACGACTACGCTTCAACGGTCGCGTTGCCGCTGATCGTTGACGACCAGACGCTCGGCGCGCTCCGGATTTATTCGACGCGCCCCGACGCCTTCGACGAAATGGAGATGCGGCTGCTCGAGGAGTTGGCCGGGAATCTGGCCTACGGCATCCAGGCGCTGCGCGCTTCCGCGGAACGCTCGAACGCGGCCGAGGAGTTGCGCCGGAGCGAAGAGCGCTTTCGGCAGATGACGGGGAACATCCGCGAGGCTCTGTGGATGGTGGATCCCACCGGCACGCGGCTGCTGTACGCAAATCCGGCCTTCGAGCAGGTCTGGGGGCGTCCGCCGCGCAGCACCTACGCCAGCGCGTTCGGGTGGCTGGAGGTGATTCACCCTGACGACCTTCATCGCGTGCGCGCCTCGCTGGGAGGCAACGTTCCGCAGAAAGACTTCGAAGCGGAATTTCGCGCCGTTTGGCCGGATGGATCCGTTCACTGGATTCGCGACCGCTTTTTTCCCCTTCGCAGCGCGGAAGGCCAGATTCAACGAATCGTGGGCATTTCAGAAGACATCACCGAGCGACGGCTGGCTGCCGAAGCGCTGCTCGAGAGCGAGAGCCGCTTTCGCCAGTTTTTCACCGAAATGAAGATGGGATGCGCGTTGTTTGAGCTGTCCGCCGGCGACGGAAAGTTGCCGGGCGACGCGCGCTTCGTCGAAGTGAACCCGGCCTTTGAAAAGCTGACCGGCGTCTCGCGAATCGGGATCGTGGGAAAAGGACTACTCGAGGTTTTCCCGCAGGCGGAGCCCTCCTGGATGCAACGGTTGGCCAGGGTCGCGGAGACGGGCGAATCGTTCACGGTGGAGGGCTTCTCGGATTTCTTCCGACGTCATTTCGTTGTGACCGTCCTGCGGCTCGGACAAGGGCAAGTGGCTGCCGTGTTTGCCGACGTCACCGACCGTAAGCGGGCGCTGGAAGCCCTCGAACATGCGGAGCGAAAGTACCGCAGCATTTTTGAAAATGCGATGGAAGGCATCTTCCAGATTCGCGAAGATGGAGTCATCTTGACAGCGAATCCCGCAATGGCTCGCTTGCTGGGCTACGAGAGCCCGGAGCAATTTATTCGGGAAGAATACAATTTCGAAAAACATCTGTACATCGATCCGGGTCACCCGAGCGGCTTCATTCCGCTGCTCCGGGAACAGGGCACGATTTCGGAATTCGAGACGCAGATGCGCCGGCGGGATGGAACGCTCATTTGGGTGATCGGCAGCGCGTATCCCGTTCGCGACGCAACGGGAAAACCGCTCTATTACGAGGGCACGTTGAGAGACATCACCGCGCACAAACAGGTGGAGGAGTCGTGCCGTCAATTGTCAGCCGAATTGCTCCGCGCCCAGGACGAGGAACGCCGGCGCATTGCGCGCGAGTTGCACGACAGCACCGGGCAGTCGCTCGCCGCTCTGGCGATGAACCTTTCCTGGCTGGAGCAGTCTGCCGCGGCCGCTGACGCCCAAGTGCGTACGGTTGTGGACGAAAGCATTGATATGGTGAAAAACACGCTCTCGGAAATCCGCAACTTTTCCTATCTGCTTCACCCGCCGATGCTCGATGAATACGGGCTCCCGTCCGCGCTGCAATCCTACGTGGATGGTTTTTCCCAGCGAAGCGGAATTCAGGTGGATCTCGACCTTCCGCGCGACGTTCACCGGCTGTCCCTGGCCGCGGAGACTGCGCTGTTTCGGATCGTTCAAGAATGTCTAACAAACGTCCATCGGCACTCGGGCAGCCCTCGCGCGACGATCCGAGTTCGCCAGGACGCGGGCAGCTTGACGCTCGAAGTGCAGGACGAAGGCAGAGGCATGGGTTCGGTTTCCCGGTCATATTTGGGCAGCGGCGGCAAGCTGGGAATGGGAATCACCAGCATGCGGGCTCGCATCCGCGAACTCGGAGGCCGATTGGAAATTCAGTCGGACAGCCACGGCACCACCGTGCGCGTGACATTGCCCGTGGAGATCGAGGAGTCGCTCGATGAAAAGAAAGATTCTCGTAGGTGACGATCACGAAATCGTCCGGCACGGCCTTCGGCGATTGATCGAAACGCAGACGGACTGGGAGGTGTGCGGTGAAGCGGCCTCGGGCCGTGAGGCGGTGGAAAAGGCGCAGCAGCTGCAGCCCGACGTGGTCGTTCTGGATTTCAGCATGCCGGAATTGAACGGCGTCGAGGCGGCACGCCAGATTCTGAAAATTCTGCCGCGCACGGAAATCGTGATGCTGACTATCCACAATTCCGAACGGCTCCTGCGGGAGGCGTTGGACGCGGGCGTGCGGGGCTACGTGTTGAAGTCGGATGCGATGAGCGACGTCGTTTCCGCGATTCGGTCGCTGCTTCAACACAGGACTTACCTGTCTCCGGGCCTTTCCGGCACGCTCGTCAGCGGCTTCATGCACGCGAGCGCGCCTCAGCCTTCCGATCGGCTCACGCCGCGCGAGCGCGAGATCGTTCAACTGCTCGCCGAGGGCAAGAGCAACAAGGAAGTGGCCGAGTGCTTGAATATCAGCGTGAAAACGGTCGAAGTCCATCGAGCGCACATCATGCACAAACTTAATCTGGCGTCCTTGAGCGATCTGGTTCATTTCGCCATCCGGAACAAGATCGTGGAAGCCTGAGCACGGGCCTGAGCGGCCTCCGCGGTTCAGCCTCGGATTGGGATTCACGGACGAAGCGCTGAAGCGAGAACGCCGGTGCCCTTCTGGAGGTCGCGACGGCGATTCGCGCAGCCATTTGCGGGGTTTTCAGCGGTTGGCTACACTACGCTCCAGCGTCGCTCGGGAACCCCCCAGGCCGCTTTCTGCATCGAAGTGCTTGCACCTCAGAGCCGAGGTAGCTCAGCTGGTAGAGCAGACGATTCGTAATCGTCAGGTCGGCGGTTCGATCCCGCCCCTCGGCTCCATCCCGCCCATTCCCTTTCATCGAATAACGTGGATGCGAACGCCCGCTCGCAGCTTCTTCCAGGATTGATCGGCGGTATAGACGGGAGCGTCCAGGGCAAGTCCCAGCGCCAAACAGGCGCGGTCGCCCAGCGACAAACCGAGCGCGCGGGTTTGCGCGGACAAATCGCCCGCAATCCTGGCCTGCGCTGCACTGAAAGGAACGGCCTCGCTCACGGGACTGAGCGCGGCCTCCCACGCATCGTCGGGATCCAGCCCCCGAGCCACAAGTTTGCCCTGCACCTCGGCCAGATTCACGGTGCTCACCACGGCGGCGCTCAGAAGCTCGGGCGTCAGCCGTTCGGCGCCGCGCTCTTCGTTGAGGATCGCGAGAAGCGCGGAAGCATCGAGCACCACCCTATTCACGTCTTGCCGCCTTGCGGCGTTCCGCGATCAGCTCGTCCACCAGAGACGTACCCGGCTTCACATGCTTGCGGACCATGCGCCGGGCGCGAGCGATCCGGTGCTTCAGCGTGGTGATCCGCAACTCCTCGTCTTCGATTCGCAGGATCACCTCGTCACCCTTGCGAATCCCCAGCCTTGTGCGAAAGGAGGCGGGAATCACCACGCGGCCATTCTGATTGACCCGCGTTCGCTTTGTCAGTTTGGTGCCGCTCATCGGAGTCCTCCCGTGACACGATTATAGTATATGTCATAACCTGCCTGAGTGACATTCATAGCACTTTCGGCTCCTGCGTTTATACAGAGACAGGCAAGCACGGCTGGAAATCTTCTCTTTTCGAGGATCATCGAACAGCAGGCTCCTCCCGCCTGCAAGCCGTCGGGCTCCCCGGGCACCGGCGCCGGGACTCGCTCCGCTCGCGGCAGAGGGCGGTCGTCGCCGAATACCCCGAGGTTTCAGGGCTCGGAATGATCGCGCCGGTGTTCCTGTGGCAACGCGCGGTCGTTTCCTATCATCGAGTGACCTGGACGCGAATGTCCGCTCTGCTCTTCTTCAGCGATGCATCGGCGGAGCCGAACGGCCCTGCAGGGGGGCTCGCATGGTTCGCTTCGGCTAGGGCACTTGCGCTGTCGCCCGCGACCTTCGCCACGTCCACACGAGGAGAACAGACAGACTTCCGTGGAGCGCCACCAGCGGCCACACGGGACTTCCGACGTGGCCGTAGAGCCCGAGAACAACTCCATACAGGGCCACGAGCGTACCGTAGGTCGTCATTCCGTAAAACGCACGACGCATATTCCCCTCGGGCCAGCAGGCGAGCCCGAACGCGATAAGGCAAATGCCGGCGATTCGGCACATCACGATAGCCGCTTCGGAAGTCTCGCCGGTGAACAGCAACCGGACCACCGTGGGAGAGAACGCGAGAAAGACCATCCCGGTTACCATTTCCAAAGACGCCGTGAAAATGAGAAGTTTCCTCATCGTGCCTCCTTGCCCGGCCGATCCTTGCAGGTGCCGTTGAGCGCGTATTTTGGGGAAGCTGCCGCCACGGAGGGCTACGCATCCCGAAATATGCCCGCAGGGGCGCCATCCCGAATACTGTCATAGTTGACAGGGGAACAGGCAACCGCCGAACCCGAACGCGAACGGCGCTCGGCCCGAGTCCCTTGGCCGTGCAGAGGATTCCCCTGCCCTGACGGGAGATCTTTCTTTGCAGCAGCCAGGCGCATGTAAATTGAAGTTTCGTTGAATCCTCGCTGGGACAGCGGTTGTATAATCGCGCACACTATGCGTCTCAAATTTCTCTTCATTTGTGTTTTTGTGCTGGCGATGGCGCTTGGCTGCGCGCCGGTGCGGGCGCAGGAACCGTGGATGCGGCTGCCGCCGACGCCGACGCTGCCCAAGGCCGAGCGTACCGGGTACGCGCCCGTCGACGGCATACGGCTTTGGTACGCCGTGTTTGGCCACGGGTCGCCGGTAATTCTGCTGCATGGCGGGCTGGCGAATGCGAATTACTGGGGATTGCAGGTGCGCGCGCTGGAGGGACATTACGAAGTGATCGTGATGGACAGCCGCGGACACGGGCGCAGCACGATGGGATCGGCGCCGATCGGCTACGACTTGATGGCCTCTGACGTTTTGGGGCTGATGGATTATTTGCACATTCCGAAAGCGGCCATTGTCGGATGGAGCGACGGCGCGATCGTCGGACTCGATCTTGCGATTCACCATCCGGACCGGGTGACGAAACTTTTTGCGTTCGCGGCGAATTCGGACCCGTCCGGGGTAAAGGATGTTTCGAAGAGCCCCGTGTTCGTGGCCTTCATGGCTCGCGCGAAACGGGAGTATGAGAAGCTCTCGCCGACGCCGGGAAATTTCGCGGCGTTTCAGAAAGCGGTCCAGAACATGTGGGCGACGCAGCCGCATTTCACCGATGCGCAGCTGCGGAGCATTCGCGTGCCGACGTGGATTGTGGACGCGGACCACGATGAAGCGATCAAGCGCGAAAATACCGATCATATGGCGAAGTTGATTCCCGGCGCGGGCGAATTGATCCTGCCGCGGGTGAGCCATTTCGCGTTCTTGCAGGACCCGGTGATGTTCAACGAGGCGCTGTTGCACTTCCTGGCGACGCCCTGAGGCAGCGAAGCGGAAGCCGCGGTCGAAGCCGGTTCGCTCCTAGCAGGCTGCTGAAAAATCGCTTTGGGTGGCTGTTTTTCTTTTCTTTTGGGCTGATTTGGGGATGCTGAGCGGGTTTTACCGCGGTGTTTTTGTGCTGCCGGCGTTCCGAACCGGCTCGGCAG
>JAKASX010000084.1 GCA_021818865.1 Acidobacteriota bacterium | reverse complement strand
GCCGATCTCGCCGTGCACAGCATGAAAGACGTGCCCACGGAACTCGATTCCCGCTTCTCGTTTCCCGCCGTCCTGGCGCGCGAGGATCCACGCGATTGCCTGGTGTCGCGTTCGGGCGCGACGCTGGCGAGCCTGCCGCAGGGCGCGCGCATCGGCACCAGCAGCGTGCGCCGACAGGCGCAACTGGGCCACTATCGCCCCGATCTCCAAATTCTGCCGCTCCGCGGCAACGTGGATACGCGACTCGCCAAGCTCGATCGTGGCGATTTCGATGCGATCATCCTCGCCAAGGCCGGCCTCGCCCGGCTGGGACTCTCTTCGCGCATCACCGAGGTCATCGGCGCGGAAATTCTGCTCCCCGCCGTCGGCCAGGGCGCGCTCGGCATCGAAACGCGCGCCGGCGATCCGAAATTTTGCAAGCTCGTCGCGACCCTCGCGGACGTCGATACCCGTGCCGCCGTGAACGCCGAACGTTCCCTACTCGCCGAACTCGAAGGCGGCTGCTCGGTGCCCGTTGGCGCGTGGGCGCGCACGGAAAATGGCCGATTCCTGCTCGAAGCCTGCGTCGCTTCACCCGACGGCTCGGAATACATCCGGCGTTCGGCCGAAGCCACACCGGAACAGATGCAGGATCGCTCGACCCCGCTCGAACTCGGACGCCAACTGGGGCGCGAATTGATTGAAGCGGGCGCCGATCGCATCCTGCGCCAGATCGAACGCAAAAGGTGACACGAGCGGAATGGATCAACCGGCGATACCGGCAGACGCGAAACCGCTCGAAGGATGTCGCGTCGTGGTGACTCGCGCCGTCGAACAAGCCGGCGAATTGGCATCTCGCCTCCAGACCCTCGGCGCTCAGGTTTTGCTTCTCCCTCTCGTCGAGTTCGCTCCGCCCGACGATCCCGCACCGCTCGACCGCGCCATCGAGCAGATCGAGCGCTTCGATTGGCTGGTGCTCACCAGCCGCAACGTCGTGGAATTCATCGCCGCGCGCGCTCGAGCCATCGGTGTGGATTTGCCCGCGCGGCTTTCGGCGACGAATTCGCGCCCGCTCGTCGCCGTGGTCGGCCAAGCCACTGAACAATCCGCGCGCGAAGCCGGTTGGCGCGTGGATTATGTATCGAGCGGCCGCACCGGAACGGATCTGAGCCGCGAGTTGGGCGAGAAAATTCGTGGTTGCCGCCTGCTTCTGCCCCGCAGCGATCGCGCCTCGAGCGACTTACCGCGCGCGCTCGCCGAAGCTGGCGCCGACGTGGTGGACGTGATCGCCTACAAAACGCTTACCAACACTGCCGGCGATCCCAACGTTCTCGCCGCCGTCCGCGCCGGCGAGGTGGACGTGGTGAGTTTCGCGAGTCCCTCCGCGTTTCGCGCTTTCGTCCAGCGGCTGGGAGATGAAACCGTACGGAATCTGGCGGGAAAAACGCGTTTCGCCGCGATCGGACCGACCACCGCGCAGGCGATCCGCGAAGCGGGCTACGAAGTGGCGATCGAGGCAAGGGTAGCCACGGCGGCCGGTCTGGCCGCGGCCATTGCGATCGATTGCGTCGCCCATCCTGCCGAAAAAGGGAGAATGCGATGAGTTTTCCAACCCAGCGTCCGCGGCGTTTGCGGCGCAACGAAGCTCTGCGCTCGCTCGTCCGCGAAACGCCGCTCGCGGCAAGCGATTTCCTCTATCCGATGTTCGTTTGTACCGGCAAGCGCGTGCGCAACGAAGTGCCGTCCATGCCGGGCATCTATCAGCAGTCGGTGGATCAGTTCCTCGAGGAATGCCGCGAAGTGGAGCAGCTCGGCATCGCCGGAATCATTCTGTTCGGTCTTCCCGAGAAAAAGGACGAGCGCGGATCGGAGGCGTGGGCGAAAAACGCGCCGGTGCAGCGCGCCGTCGAGGCGGTGAAGAAAGCGAAACTCGATCTGGTCGTCGCGACCGACGTTTGCCTCTGCGAATACACCAGCCACGGCCATTGCGGCGTGGTGAAAAATGGCGAAGTGCTCAACGATCCCTCGCTCGAACTGCTCGCGCAGGCCGCCGTTTCGCACGCGGGAGCCGGCGCGGACGTCGTTGCGCCGTCGGACATGATGGATGGCCGCGTGGGCGCGATTCGCACCGCGCTCGATCGGTCGGGATTCGGCGACGTCGCGATTCTGGCCTATTCCGCCAAGTACTGCTCGGCATTTTACGGGCCGTTTCGCGACGCGGCGCAATCCGCGCCGCAATTCGGCGACCGGCGCAGCTACCAGATGGATCCCGCCAATGCGCGGGAAGCGCTGCGTGAAGTGGAGCTCGATCTCGAGGAGGGCGCCGACATGGTGATGGTCAAGCCGGCGCTGCCCTATCTCGACGTTCTCCACGCCGTTCGCAATGCCGTGCGCGTGCCCGTGGGCGCCTACAACGTGAGCGGGGAATACGCCATGGTGAAAGCGGCCGCGCGAAACGGCTGGCTCGACGAACGCCGCACGGCTCTCGAAATCCTCACCGGCATCCGCCGCGCTGGCGCCGATTTCATCCTCACCTATCACGCGAAGGACGCCGCCCGGTGGCTCGCGGAATGACGCGGCGCGACCGTTCCCGCGAAATCTGGCGCCGCGCATCCGAAGTCCTCGTTGGCGGCGTCAACAGCCCCGTCCGCGCGTTTCGCGCCGTCGGCGGCGAACCCATCATCGTCGAACGCGCCGCAGGCGCACGCCTTTGGGACGTTGACGGCAACGAATATCTCGACTACATCAGCTCGTGGGGTGCGATGATCCTCGGCCACGCCCACCCCGGCGTCACTTCCGCTCTACGCGAGCAGGCTGAGCGCGGATCGAGCTACGGCGTCACCAACGAACTCGAAGTTCTGCTCGCGGAGCAGATTCGCGCCGCGCTTCCGTCCATGGAGCGCGTCCGATTCGTCAATTCGGGCACCGAAGCGGCCATGAGCGCGTTGCGCCTGGCCCGCGGATTCACCGGCCGCGAACTGGTGGTGAAATTCCAGGGCGGCTATCACGGCCACGCCGACAGTTTTCTTTCCGAAGCGGGATCGGGCCTTGCGACTTTTGGCATCGCTGCGAGCGCCGGCGTGCCGGAATCCTTCGCCGCGCTCACGCTCAACGCTCCTTACAACGATGTCAGCGCGATAAGGGAAATCTTTGCGAAGCGCGGCAAGGAAATTGCAGCCGTTTTCGTCGAACCGGTAGCTGCGAACATGGGCGTCGTGGCTCCAGAGCCGGGTTTTTTGCAGGCATTGCGCGACCTCACCGCCGAGCACGGCTCGCTGCTCGTTTTCGATGAGGTCATCACCGGTTTCCGCATCGCGTGGGGCGGAGCGCAGAACGCGATTGGCATTCGTCCCGATCTCACCGTGCTGGGAAAAATCATCGGCGGGGGAATGCCCGTGGCCGCGTACGGCGGCCGCGCGGACGTGATGAAAATGGTCGCGCCGGAAGGACCCGTCTATCAGGCGGGAACGCTATCCGGCAATCCATTGGCGATGCGCGCCGGGCTTTCGACGCTCGCCGAATTGCGCAGACCGGGTCTTTACGAGGAACTCGAGGCCAGAGCGAAGCGCCTGGCGCAGGGTCTGGCCGATGCGGCACAGGACGCGCGCGTACCGGTGCGGATCAATCGCGCAGGGTCGTTGCTCACCGTTTTTTTCACCGAGTGCCCCGTGACCGATTACGCCTCGGCCAAGCGTTCTGACACCGAGCGTTTCGCGCGCTTTTTCCGCCAGATGATCGAGCGCGGCATTCTGCTGCCGCCCTCGCAATTCGAGGCGCTCTTTCTCTCGGCGGCGCACACCGATGCGGATATCGACCGGACGATTGCAACGGCACGCGAGAGCTTTTCCGCCCTCACGACGAGCTGATTCGTTGGAGCATTGAACTTTTTCTCTGAACGTTGCGTATCTTCCGGGGCGAGGAAGGTTCCCATGCTCTGGCGCGATTTGCGTTACGCGTTTCGAGTCCTGCTGAAATCGCCCGGCTTCACCGCGGTTGCCATTATCACGCTTGCGCTCGGCATCGGCGCGAACACCGCGATTTTCAGCGTTGTCGACGCCATTCTGCTGCGCCCATTGCCGGTGCCGCATTCCGAGCAGCTCGTGGACGTTTACAACGCGCTGCGGCAGAAAGTTCTTTTCATCCGGGACGTTCCCCTTTCCTACCCCGAATATCAAGACCTGGTGCGAGAAAACACCAGCTTCTCCAGCCTGCTCGCCTATCACACCGACCTTTTCGCGATCGAGCGCCGCAGCGGCAGCCACCTCGTGCCGGGCATGTTCGTGAGCCCGAATTATTTCGATACGCTGGAAGTCAAAGCCGTCCTCGGCCGCACGTTCGACGCCGCGGACCTTGCCGGGCCCAGCGGCTATTCGGTCGCGGTCATCAGCCACTCGTTTTGGATACAGCAGTTCGGCGGCGACCCGAAGGTTCTGGGCAAGACGATCGACCTGAATGGCCAGCTCTTCACCGTGATCGGCGTCGCGCCGGCGTCCTTCAACGGCCTCGTCCTCGTGCCGACGCCGCAAATTTGGGTGCCCTTGACCAACGAATCGTACCGAGCGATTTACCACCTGCCGCTCGAGGATCGCAAAGACTCCAGCTTCTGGGTGGTTGGCCGGCTGAAGCCCGGGCAAACCATCCAGCAGGCGCAGGCCGAAATGAGCACGATCGCCGCTCGCCTGGCGGCGCAATATCCGAAAACGGACAAGGACCACACCATCCAGTTGTTTCCCGCCAACCAAGTGCGCATCCTGCCCGACATGGACAAGACGCTCTACGGGGCGTCGGCCGTGCTGATGGGGGTGGTCGGCCTGATCCTGCTGATCGCCTGCGCCAACGTGGCCGCGATGAGTCTGGCGCGAGCCGCCTCGCGTCGCAAGGAAATCGCCGTGCGCCTCGCCGTGGGCGCGGGGCGCTGGCGGCTGATCCGGCAACTCCTCACGGAAAGCTTATTACTCGCGCTCGCCGGCGGCGCGGCAGCCGTCGCGATCACGATGCTGGTGAATTGGGAGATCGTGCACGCGCTGAACGCGATCCCCATGCTTGCTGTGGTGAACGTGACGCTCGGTCTGCGCGTGGATTACCGCGTACTGATTTTCACGCTGCTCGTGGTGACCGCGGCGACGGCGCTTTTCGGCCTCGCTCCCGCTCTCGAAGCCTCGCGCACAACGGCAGCCGAGGCATTGAAAGAGGAAGGCCGCGCCGGCAGCGGGCGCAGGCACCGCGTACTCAGTTCGCTGGTCGTGGTGCAAGTGGCCATTTCGCTGGTGCTTCTGGTGTGCGCGGGACTCTCCTTGCGCAGCGTATTCAACGCCTACAACGTCCATCCGGGCTTCAATCCGCAAGGCGTGGTTGGCGCGCAATTCGCCCCGCAAATCGTCGGCTACAAAACGGCCCAGACCATCGCGTTTTACGACACGCTGACGCGCAAGGTGAAGCAACTGCCCGGCGTCACAAGCGCGGGATTCGTCGGGGCGCTTCCCCTGACCTTCAGCATTGACATCACCAACGTCATTCCCTCCGACAAAGCTGGCTCGCTTCCCGAAAAACAGTGGCCGCAGATCGATAACGGCCAGGTAGGTCCCGGTTATTTCCGAACCATGGGCATTCCGATTCTGCGCGGGCGCGGGTTCCTGGAAACGGATACGGCGACCGCGCCGGCCGTCGTGGTGATCAATCAGGCGTTCGCGCAGCGTTTCTGGCCGGGCCAGGACCCGATTGGCAAACAACTCACCATCGGGGACAAGAAAAAGCAATACGAAGTGATCGGCGTCGTGGCGACGGGGAAATACAGGACGCTCGGAGAAAAACCGCGCCCATTCGTTTACCGTTCGATCGTTCAACTCAACATGTCTTTTCGCACGATCGTGGTGCGCACGTCGGGCTCTCCCGCCAGTCTCATTGCTTCGATTCGTCAGGCCGCGCGGCAGATCGATCCCAAGGTTCCGGTGCTGGACGTGGAAACGCTGACCCAGGCGACGGCGCCGGCATTGCTGTTGCCAAAACTCGGCGCGGACTTTTTCGGCCTGGCCGGGTTGCTGGGCTTGGTGCTGGCCTGCGCCGGGATCTATGGTGTGATGGCGTATTCGGTGAGCCAGCGAACGCACGAGATCGGCATCCGCATGGCGCTCGGCGCGCAGAGACGCGACGTCGCGCGGCTGGTGTTGGGCCGCAGCCTGCTTTTGACGCTGATCGGAGTGGGAATAGGCCTGGGAGTCGCGCTGGCCGCGACGCGCGTGCTTTCCGACATTCTCTATGGCATCAGCGCCACCGATCCGGTGACGTTCGTGGCCGTGCCGGCGCTGCTGGTGCTGGTCGCGCTCGCCGCCTGCTACATTCCCACGCGGCGCGCCACGCGCGTGGACCCGATGATAGCGCTTCGGCACGAATAGACGCGGCGCGCCGAGCGCGACCGCTGCTCGGCAGACCGGTAGGAGTCCCGGCTAAATGTAATACCGGAGCTTCGGCCACATCTTGTCGAAGGGAGCTTTCGGCTTTCCGCACAGATAGATCGGCAGGTGGTTTTCCACTGCCATCGCATGCGGATTGATCACTTTCGTTTTCAGCTGAACGCTGCCAAACATTTCGTCGAGCAGCGAAAGCGGGACGCCGACGGCAATCACGCACGCGCCCGAATAATTCCCGGGTCCCCAAAAATAGAAATTATTATGCCCGCTGAGCGCCTGCGGCAGGCCGTAGCGTTTGCCGTAATGGTCGATCGCTCCCGCTTCGCCGTAATTCCATGCGACGATCGCGCATCCCGCACGCTCGGCCGGCGGCAACGCGTCGTAAACGCCGGCCACGGCCCGCGTCGTGTTTCGCCAGCTGAACATATCGGCGTAAAGCTGGGGCAGCGGGCCATCGGCGTCGCGCTCCACGCGGATATCGCTGCCCATCGGCAGGATTTTTTCGTACCGGAGGAAATCGCGGATAGGCAAAATCGGAAGCCCGTAGGGCAGCGTGACGACGCCCGCCAGCGCGATGGCCGCCGGCAACGCGACACGCACCCGGTTCCAGCGCGCGCTCTCGAGCCACCGCTCCCAGGCGACGCCGCCCGCGCTCACGAGCAGCGGATACGCGGGCAATAGGTAGTAGCTCTTGCTGCGAAGCAGCAGAAACACGCCCAGCAAGGCCAGCCAGGTGACGCCCAGGAATCGCTCCGGCTTTTCGCGCGCCGCCGTGAAATACCACCACAGCCCGGCCGCCCAAATCGGCACCGTGATGGGATGCATGAACAAAACCTGATCGAACAGGAAGCCGAGCGGCGTGACGGGAACGTCTTTGTACATTCGCGCGTTCAGCACCACCTGGATCTGCGGCCAACCGTGCCGCCATTGCCAGGCAAAATTCGGCGCGAAAATCGCGAACGCGACGAGCGCGGCGATCCAGATCCACTTGCTGTAGAAAACGCGCCGCGCCGGCGAAAGCAGCAAGCCGACGAAAATCGCGTAGCCGAAAATCAGCATGGAATTTTTGTTTAGCAGGCCGATGCCGGCGACCACCCCGAACAGCAACCACCATCGCTCGTCCGCCCCGCGCGCGATGCGCAGCGCAATCAGGGCGCAGAGCGTCCAGAAAATCGGCTCGAACGCGTTCATCGAGAGGAAATTATCGAACGCCAGATACGCCGGAGCAGCGAGCATCGCCAGCGCCGCAAGCCCCTGCGCGAATTTCCCGCCGCCCAGCTCCCCTGCCAATTTACCCGTAAGGAAAACGACAGCCGCGCCCGCAATTGCCGGGAAAAACCGGATCGCGAAAAGGTTCGAGCCGAGCAGCCACTCGCTCACCCGCGCGACGACGGCCACCAGCGGCGGCTGATCCACGTAGCCCCACGCCAGATGATGGCCGCAGGCCATGTAGTAGAGTTCGTCGCGGAAAAATCCGTACTGCCGATTGAACAGGAAATGCAGCAGCAGCGCGATCGCCGCCAACGCGAAAACCACCCATGCGGTTTTGCGCCATTCGTGCCGCGGAGCCGGTTGCTTTTCCTGCATGGCGAGCCGGCTCACGATGGCGGAGTCCTAACGCGCCCGGGCCGGCGGCTGGTTTCGCGCCGCGCCGCGGCTTTCCGCGGGGCGCGTGGCCGGGTGCTCTTCACCACGGATGCGACGAACGATCACGCGCCGGATCACCACCGGATGCAGCGGACGATTTCGCGCGCCCCGCGGCACGTTCGCGATCGCATTCACCACGTTCAGATCCCCGCACTGACCGAAAATCGTGAAGCCGCCATTCAGCCGCGGCACCGGCGCCACGGTGATGAAAAACTGGCTGCCATTCGAATCCGAGTTGCCCTCATTCGCCAGCGCCAATCGGCGGGGACGATCGAAGGTCAGGCTCGGGGAAATCTCATTTTTGAAGGGGAAACCCGGTCCTTCCGCCGAATGCTCGCCCGTGCCGGTGGGATCGCCCGCTTGAATCATGAATTTCGGAATCACGCGATGGAAGATGATTCCGTCGTAAAACGGCCTGCCGGCCACCCTCTTATGCGTGCGCGGATCGATATACGGCAACCGGCCGGTCGCCAGTCCGACGATCGTGTGAACGGCTATCGGCGCCCGGTGCGGGAACAGCCGGCAATGGATATTTCCCATCGAAGTCACGAACGTCATGTACAACCCCGGTTCGGGCCGCGCCGGCGGTTTCGGCGCGGGACGCTCCTGCGCCAAAGCCGGCATGGCCGCGGCGACGATCATCCAAGAAAGCCACCACCAGCGTCTCATGTCCATTTCACTCCCCGGAGCGAAAACGTTCCCGAGCATTGTAACGCAGCCGGGATTTCAAGGCGCACGGAACTCCACGAAAGCGGGAAGGTTGGCGGAGCGGGGTATAGCGGCTGGTAAGGCAAAAATCGCGAGAGAGGATTCGCGATCGAGCAGCGGCCGCGGCCCCGACATGGAATCTCTTACAACCCCCCGGGGGGACTTCTTCAGTGATTTCATGACGAGGTCGGCTCCCCTATTGGCAGCTGTCTGTCGGACCTCCCGAATTCTTCGGGACGGGTTCCGCTCCGACCCCCGAGATCAGCGGTTTTGGAACAGCTTCTAGTGGAATATCCAGCCGAAGATGGAATCGAGCAGCGCCTGCCGGTTCACGTCGTTATTCGATTCCGTCAGCGGAATCCCCTTCGGGCAAGCCTTCACGCAGTTTTGCGCGTTGTCGCATTCCTGGATGCCGCCCGGCCCGCGAACGGCGCGCAGGCGCTCGTGGGCGTGCATCGCGCCGGTGGGGTGCATATTGAACAGCCGCACCTGGTTGACGATCGCCGCGCCGACGAAATCGCTATGCTCGTTGACCTTGGGGCAGACTTCCAGGCAATTTCCGCAGAAAATGCAGCGCGACAGAGCGTAGGCCACTTCCTGGCGCTCGGGCGCGATGCGCGGCCCCGGCCCGATCGCGTAGGTGCCGTCGATGGGCACCCAGCAGCGCATGCGTTTGGCGTCGTTGAACATGCGCGAGCGGTCCACCACCAGGTCGCGCACCAGAGGGAATTTCGTCATCGGTTCGAGGCGAATCGGCTGCTCCAGATGATCCACCAGCGCCGAGCACGCCTGGCGCGAACGCCCGTTGATCACCATCGCGCACGCGCCGCAAACTTCCTCGAGGCAATTCGCCTCGTAGCTCACCGGAGTCGTCTTTTGCCCGTCGCTCGTGACGGGATTCTCCGCGATGTCGATCAGGCAAGCGATCACGTTCATATTCGGCCGCCAGCGGACGGAAAATTCCTCCCAGCGCGGCGTTTCCCGCGGACCCGCTTGCCGCTTGATGCGAACGAGAATCGTTTTGGCTTCGGCCATCGTCCGTTTCCCGGTCAACTGTTCGTGTAACTGCGCTTGCGCGGCGGGATCAGCGACGTATCCACCGGATCGAATTGGAATTTGAACGAGCCGTTGTTGTATTCGGCGCGCGTGGTGCGCAGCCAATGCTCGTCGTCGCGGTCGGGGAAATCGGGTTTGTAATGGGCGCCGCGCGATTCGTCGCGCAGCACCGCCGCCTGCACGATCAGCCGCGCGAGCACCAGCATATTGCCCAGTTCCCGCGTGAAGTGCAGGCTCTGATTGCCCCAGCGTCCCGTATCGGCAAGGTTGATGCGGTTGTAGCGTTCCTGCAGCTCGGCCAGCTTCGCGTCGGCCTCTCGCAGATCCTTGTTGTAGCGGATGACGGTTGCGTGCTGCGTCATCGTTTCGCCCATTTCCTTCCACAAGGAGATGGGATTTTCGTCGCCCTGCTGCGCGCGCAGCCGTTCGTAAATCTGTTCCTGGCGTTTCTGCTCGCGCTCGAAGACGGTCGACGGCGCCGATTCCGCGCTCTTGGCGATATTCTGCGCGTGCTTCACCGCCGCCGGGCCGGCCAGGATGCCGCCGTAGAGGCAGGAAAGCAGCGAATTCGCGCCGAGCCGGTTCGCGCCATGATATTGGTAATCACATTCGCCGGCGGCGAAAATCCCCGGCACGTTCGTCGCCTGATTCTCGTTATCGATCCAGATGCCGCCCATCGTGTAATGCTGCGCCGGGAACACCTTCATCGGATGGTCGCGCGGATCGAGGCCGACGAATTTCTCGTAGATTTCGAGGACGCCGCCGAGCTTCCGCGTCAGCATTTCGCGCGGCAGGTGAGTGACGTCGAGATAGACCATGCTCTTGCCGTCGATCCCGAGGCCCATCTCGTAAACCACTTTATGGATGGCCCGCGTCGCGACGTCGCGCGGGACCAGATTCCCGTATTTCGGATACCACTCCTCGAGGAAATAGAACCGCTCGGCGTCTGGAATCGTGCGCGGATCGCGATTGTCGCCGGGGGTTTTCGGCACCCAGACGCGGCCGCCCTCGCCGCGCACCGATTCGCTGATCAGCCGGCATTTGTCTTCGCCCGGAATCGCGGTCGGGTGCACCTGAATCATCTCGGGATTGGCGTAGTGTACGCCTTGCTGGAACAGCTCCGATTGCGCCGACCCGGTGCACGCCACCGAATTCGTGGACTGCCGGAAAATCGAGCCGATGCCGCCCGTGGCGACGATCAGCGCGTCGGCTGGAAACGTTCTCACCTCGCCGCTGCGCAGGCTCACCGCGCAAGCGCCGCGGCACACGCCGCCATCGTCGAGGACGGCCGAAAGGAACATCCAGCCTTCGAGCTTGCGCACTTTGCCTTCGGCCTCGAACCGCCGCACCTGCTCGTCGAGCGCGTAGAGCAATTGCTGCCCGGTGGTCGCCCCGGCGAAAGCGGTTCGGTGGTACAGCGTGCCGCCGAAACGCCGGAAATCGAGCAATCCCTCGGGCGTCCGGTTGAACGTGACGCCCATCCGGTCGAGCAGATCGATAATTCCGGGCGCCGCTTCGCACATGCCTTTGACGAGCGGCTGGTTCTGCAGGAAATCCCCGCCGTAAACGGTGTCGTCGAAGTGCTGCCAGGTGGAATCGCCTTCGCCCTTCAGGTTCTTCGCCGCGTTGATGCCGCCCTGGGCGCACACCGAATGCGACCGCCGGACCGGCACCACGGAAAACAGATCCACGGAATGGCCGAGTTCGGCCACGCGGATCGCCGCCATCAGACCCGCCAAACCACCGCCTATCAGAATGACTCTTGTTGAGCTCATTGTGCGTAGAACTGGAACGGCTGCCAGTGGAACACGAAACTGCAAACGATCAGCAGGCCCACCACGGCAAACAGCACGCCGATCGCGCCGGCGACCCATGCGGCTTTGCGCTGCGCGCGCGCGCCCACGGCCAGTCCCCATTTATTCGAAAATTGCCACAACCCGTTGCCGAAATGAAACGAAACGGCCAGGATGCCGATGACGTAGAAAGTCAGATAAAGAGGATTTGAAAGCGTGGTCACAACGTCGAAATAATTCGACCTTCCCTGCGTGATGAACCGCTCCACGTAGACGTGCCAGCCGATGAAAACGAAGGCGATAAGGCCCGTCCACCGCTGCATCACGTACATCCAGTTCGCGCCGTAGCTGTAGCGGCTGAGGTTGGCTTTCCCCTTCGACCAGATGAAGATGCCATAGAAGCCGTGATACAGGAGCGGAATCCAGATGAGCAGCGCCTCGACGGGCACGCGCCACGGAATCGTTTGCAGATCGAACGACTGCTGGTTGTAGCGATCCACGCTCACGAGCGCGTAGCTGTTGGACCAGAAATGCTCCAACAGAAACGCGCCGATGGGAACGATTCCGGTGAGCGAATGGATTTTGTCCCAAATATAGCTGCGATCGGGAACGGCTGCGGGTACGACGGCGGCTTCCGGCTGAATTTCGGCAGTGGCGGCTGTTTTCCCAGGCATCTCTTGAGCGTTTCTCAATCCCACTCGAACCGAATGTGACAGTATAAGAAACAGTCAAGGGAATTTGCAAGAAACTCTAGCCTCGCCAGCGATTCAGTTTGGCTGTGGAGCAGGCTTCCAGCCCGCGAGCGACCTCGAGCAACGTACAAACCACGAGAATCCGCGCGCGATCGCACGCGACAGAAACGGTCCGGCACGGCTACAATCGTTGCTTCATGGCGCCACGCCGCGCGCCACGCGCGGCGCGACGACGCAGCATCGCGGCAAAATGCAAGGAGGGCCAGCCGAAGTGGCATCCCGGAAACAACGCATCTGGAAAATTTCCGCCGCGCTGGCGCTGCTCGTTTTCTGCGCCGCGCTGGTTGCCGCGCCGCGTCCGGCCGCTCGCGCCGCAACTCCACAGACCGTCCGGCTCACCCTGCTCAGCACCACCGACATTCACGGGCACATCGAGCCTTTCGACGACGCCATGGGCCGCTACGCCGATCGCGGACTCGCCAAAATCGCCACGCTCGTCCGCCGGATTCGCGCGACGCGGCGCCACGTGATTCTGGTGGATTGCGGCGATCTGCTGGAGGGCTCGGCGGAAGACTATTATTTCGCGCGGCGCGATCCCTCGAAGCCCAATCCGATGATCGAGGCGATGGACGCGCTCGATTACGACGCGGTGGCCGTCGGCAATCACGAATTCAATTTCGGCCTGAAAACGCTTTGGAAAGCGCACCGCGAGGCGAATTTTCCCTGGCTCGCCGCGAACCTGAAGCAGCAATACACCAGCGGCCCCGGCTATTTCCCTCCCTATATCATCAAGCGCGTGGCCGGCGTTCGCGTCGCCATCGTCGGATTCGTCACGCCCGCCGTGCCGCATTGGGAGATCCCGGCGCATTACCGCGGCTACCAGTTCGAGCCAATCGTCCAAACCGCCGAGCGCGTGATCCCTCCCGTGCGCGGCAAGGCCGACCTGATCGTCGCGATCGTGCATTCCGGCCTCGATCGCGACCCGAAAACCGGCCGCATCTTCAAGGAAACCTATCCCGACGAAAACGTGGCCTGGGAACTAGCCGAGCACGTTCCGCAGATCGACGTCATGTTTTACGGCCACACGCATCTTCGGATGCCGCAGCTCTTCGTGAATGGCGTGCTGATGGCGCAGGCGAAAAACTGGGGCGAATCGCTAGCCGAAGCCGACGTCGTCATGAAGCGCAACGCGAACGGCCGATGGACGGTAGCCGAAAAGCACTCTCACCTGATTCCGGTCACTCCCTCCGTTCCGGCCGATCGCGAGATCGAGCGCATCGACGCGCCCTATCACGCCGAACTCGAACGCTACCTCAATACGCGCATCGCCACGCTTTCCAAGCCGCTCTCGGGCAAGACCGGCCGCGTGGCCGACAACGCGATGGTGGATCTGATCCAGCGGGTGCAGGTGACCTACGGCCACGCGCAGGTTTCGCTTGCCACGATGTTCGAGCCGTGGACGAAATGGCCGGCGGGACCGGTGACCATCCGGGAAGTTTTCGCTCTGTATCCTTACGATAACTGGCTCTACACCGTCGAAATGACCGGCGCGCAGCTCAAGGAGGCGCTCGAACGCGCGGCGCGATTTTTCCCCTCCTGGCCCTCACCGACCGGAGAACTTCGCCTGCCCAATTACAACGCCGATTCCGCCGAAGGGGTCACCTACCGCGTGAATTTGACGAAGCCCATCGGCGACCGCATCGAAGATCTGCGCTTCGACGGAAAGCCGCTGCGGCCCGGCCAGAAATTGCGCGTGGCCGTCAATAATTACCGCTATGCGGGCGGCGGCGGCTACAAAGTGCTCCAGGGATTGCCGGTGGTTTACCGCTCGCGGCGCGAGATTCGCACGCTGATCGTGGATTACCTGCGCGCCGGCCATCCCATCCCCACCGAGCCGGATGAAAACTGGCAGGTGGTTCCGGCCGAGGCGCGACGCGCCCTGATTCAACAAGCCGAGCTTCCGGCCAGGCCTTTTTCGGCCCGTCGAGCCCGCCGCGCGGGCCCTCGCCGCGGCTTCCGGGCCGGCCGTCCCCTGCCCCGCCGGGTGGCAAACGAACGATGAAACGCGGAAGTGGATTGACAGCGGTTTGGGTTCTTGCTACTTTTCGACGCGCGCTTTTTTTGTGCGCTGACTGATGGCATTCATCGCGAAGAAGCTGTTTCTGACAAAGGGCGTGGGGAAACACCGCGAGCGGCTCAGCAGTTTCGAGCTCGCGCTGCGCTCGGCGGGCATTGCCGCCTGCAATATCGTTCGCGTTTCCTCGATCATGCCGCCCGGCGCCAAGCTGATTTCCCGCAGCGAAGGGCTGAAATACCTGAAGCCGGGACAGGTGATTTTCACCGTGCTCAGCGAAAATTCCACGCGCGAGCCGCACCGCCTGATCGCCGCCGGCATCGGCATCGCTTTGCCGACCGACAAATCCATGTACGGGTATCTTTCCGAGCACCACTCGTTCGGCGAAACCGAGGAAGTGGCCGGCGAATATTGCGAGGAACTCGCGGCGGAAATGCTGGCCACCACGCTCAACGTGGAATTCGATCCCGAGCTTTCGTGGGACGAGAAAAAGGAAGTCTACCGGATTTCCAACAAGATCGTCCGCACGATGAACATCACGCAATCCGCCGTCGGCGACAAGCGCGGCCTGTGGACCACAGTGGTCGCCGCCGCCATTCTGGTCGGCGAAGAAGACCTCTGATTTCGAACGTCGTTCCCTTCCCCCTCCTATTTGTGAAGATGCAGCCGTGCTGTTGAGGGGCCGGTGCGGTTAGGCCGCAACGGCTTGGAGCGGATGGGATCCTTCGCTTCGCTCAGGATGACGTGGGGCGGATGGGGTCCTTCCCGACTGAGAAGCGCTGGGACTCCTCCCGACGGACAAGCCGGGACTCGCTCTGCTCGCTTCGAAAGGCGTCGTCGCCAGCAGCTCGGCTCAGGATGGCTTGGGGCGGATGGGGTCCTTCGCTTCGCTCAGGATGACATGGGTTCTGCGTTGGCTGACGGGGGGTTGCGGTTTACTTGCGTTTTGGCTTCGATTTTTTCGCGGCGCCGGTATAGCCGATCCGTTCGAAGACCGCGCCGGCAACGAGCGGCAGCGCCACGGTCGCATCCTCAAACACTTCCGCCAGCTTCCCGCCCTCTTCCGTCGGCACGAATTTGCCCCAGGAAACGGCTTCCGAATACGTGCTGCCGGAAAGTCCGCCCCAATGCACCGGTTCGGGGCAGATGCGCACACCGTAGTGGTAGCGTTTCAATTCGCCTTTCTCCAGGTACCCGCGCCGGATGAGCAATTCCGTGAACACGCCGAACTGCTGCGACCAGTTTCTGGGAACGCCGCCGCCGATCGTGAAAATCCCCAGCTTTTTCTGGCTGAGCAGGTGCTCGGCAAAATGCTCGAAATCGTCGTACGGGTCGAATCGCAGCGGCTGCTGTCCGCGGCTCCGCCGCGTGCGGTTGTGCAACGCCAGGTCGATGCCCAGTTCCGAATCGGTGAACGCCGGAATGTAGACGGGAACGCCGCGCTGGCGCGCCGATTTCAGAATGCCGCGCCCCGGCGCGTGTCTCAGCAGATAATCACCCACGCGTTCGAGCAGCCGGTGGCTCGACATCACGATGTCCGAATCCCATTCCTCGAAAAGCCGTTCGGCGATTTCCTCGATGTAATCCAGGTTCAATTCCGGCTCGAGCGAATCGTAGACGCGGTTGTATCCCGCGTGAAACAGCTCGCGATCGTCCATTTTCGGATCGTAGCGGAAATGGTGGCGGCCGGCGGCTTCGACGAGCCCGTGAGCCATCAGCGCGCCAGTGGAAACGACGGCGTTGACGATGCCCGAATCGATCAGGTCGGTGAAGACGAGGCCCATTTTCGCCACGGTCATCGCGCCGGAAAGCGTCAGCACCACGAAGCAATCCTTGTCGCGCGCCATCGCTTCGAGCACGTCCGCGGCGTCGCCCACCTGCCGCGCGGTAAACGCCGTGCGGCCCATCGCCCGCACCAGGTCGTCGATGCCGCGCACTTTGCCGAGGTCGAGCGGAACGATCGGCACCAGCTTGTCCTCGATCGGATCGTGGAGCACGCGCCCCGTCTTGGTTTTTTTCGGGCTGGCCATAAGTCTCCTTGGGATGCGGAAGCACCATTCCGCAGCGGCCGCTGCCGCGCACGGAAAAACGGTGCCCTAATCCTACACGGAGTTGTGCTCGTGGTGAAACGCGATTGCGCGCCGCTTCGAATTTTGTGGGCGCGCTTTAGTGCTTGGGCGCCGGCGTTGCCGGCTGGGCGCCGGGCGCGTGAGTGCCGAAATTCACCGTCGGAACGGCCTGTTCGGCCGGAGTGGATTCGAAATAGGCGTTATCGCGGGCGAAACCAGACCATCCGGCAACGAGATTATTCGGCACCATGGCGATATAGGCGTTGTAACTGCGCAAGGCGAGGTTGTAGCGGCGTCGCGCCACGGCGATCCGGTTTTCGGTGCCTTCCAGCTGGTCCTGCAATTCCAGGAAATTTTCGTTTGCCTTCAGTTGCGGAAAATTTTCCACCAGGGCGAGCAGCTTCCCCAGCGCTCCGTCCATCTGGTTGTTGGCCGTCATGCGGTCCCGCGGCGTGTGCGCGTTGAGCAGGGCCGCGTTGGCGCGCGCCACGTTATCAAAGACGGTCTGTTCGTGCTGCGCGTATCCCTTCACCGTGGCGACCAAGTTCGGAATCAGATCGGCGCGGCGCGTGATTTGAACGTCCACTTCGGACCACGACTCTTTCACCGCTTCGTGCTTTTGCACGATGGAATTGCGGATGCTGATGTACATGCCGCCCAGAATCACCACGATTCCCACCACAATCAGCAATCCGATCAACGGCTTTTTCATGCGATCTCCTCGTAGTCCTTATGAGAAACCGAGTGGTGCGGTCCCGCCGGGAGGGTCGTCTCATCATCGTGTCCCCGGGCTTCCGACCGCGTGGGCGCGGAGGGCCTCAGGGGCTGAAGCCCCTGATTTTTGGCCGCCGCTGCGGCACGGCTCAAGCCGTGCCCTTCTGTATAGTGCCGTTCCAGGTTCATGGTCGGCTTCTAATGTCCTGCTGCCGGCGCCGTCATTTCGCCCAGTCGCCGGTCGATCTCCCGCGCCACGCGCTCGATCCCTTCCAGATACCGCGAAAACGTGCTTTCCCAATCGAGCTCCCGTTCTTTGCGCTTCCCTTCGCGCACGTCGAGCAGGGCGTCGAAAGGCGCGGGATCGAATCCAACCACCGCGGCCAGACGCGCAATCGCCTCCCGGCGGTCGCGCGCCAGCGGCTCACCCAGCGCAAGCAGCGCATGCCGGAAAAGCACCGCGAACGTGCTCACCGACGCGAGCAGCAGGCGCCGCTCGGCGCGTCCGGACCCTCCCGCGGCCAGGTAATGCTGCCGCAAACGGACCAGAGCCTGCGCCAGTTCGCGTTCCACCTGGATTCGATGCAGGTACATGGGCACGTCGATCTGTTTCAGGACGTCCTCGCCCCAAAGCACCTGCCCGGTTGTTTTGATATCGAGCAGTTCGATCGCGAAAAGGTCGGCCGAGCGCCGCAATTCCTCTTCGGTGAAAACCATCGGACCCGGATGCTCCTGCTGTTGCCACCAGTTCGCTTCTCTCGAAAGCGCGTCGAGCGCGGCGGCGTCCAGTTTCGAAAGGACGGCCATCACGTTCAGATCGGAATGGCCCGCGTGATATTGGCTCGTCGTCGCCGAACCGTACAGCACCACCGATCGCAGGTTCTGGCCTGCCGCCCGCTTCAGCCGTTCCACCAGTTCGTTCAGCAATTTCTGCATGAAGTGTCCCAACCCTGTTCGTCTGATCTACCAGCTCCCGCTGGCCCCACCGCCGCCAAACGATCCTCCGCCAAACCCTCCAAAACCACCACCGCCGCCCCAGCCCATCCCGCCTCCGCCGCCGAATCCGCCGCCCATAAACGTTCCGGGCCAGTAGCCGCCAGCAATCCACGGCCGGCGGCCCATGTAGCCGCGTCGCCGAGGATTGGTCACGGCTCCCGAGAGCAGCAAAGGCAAAATCCAGCCGAGCGCGGGAAAGCCGAAAAAGAGCAGCAGAAACAGAATCGTTCCGATGGGGATGCCCGTCGGCTGACCATACCCGGATTCCGAACTCGGCAGGGCCGGCGCCGTATTTAGCTTAACGCCGCGGCCCGCCGCAATCGCCTTCGCCACGCGCGTGGTCCAAAGGAGCAGCGCGCCGCTGTAATTTCCCTGCTGTAACAACGGCACGGCTTCACGGCCAATGTATCCCACGAGCCCGTCGGGCAAGAC
>JAKASX010000083.1 GCA_021818865.1 Acidobacteriota bacterium | reverse complement strand
TTTGCAGGTGCTCACCAGCGAAACGAATTATTTCGCCGCGGAATTGAACCTCGTCCAGGCGCAACTGAACCAGCGCCTCGAACTCGTCCAGCTGTACCAAGCACTCGGCGGCGGCTGGCAACAATAGGCCGCCCGCTATGGTCGGGCCCCGTTCACCGGTATCCAGCCCGGCTGCATCCTCTGCTCGCCCTTCGGCAAATCGAAAAGCGAGGACGGCGGCGCACCGAGCTCGATGTGGCTGAGCGTGATGGTTATTCCTGAAGCATCGTCCTTCGCCTGCACGATGAATCCGTGCAAATCCTTCCGCTGCGCGACCCAAATCCATCCCGACCCCGTGTGGCCGTTGACGCTGACCTTCACGTGGTACTTTTCGCAGGCGTAAGAGCCAACTTGGGCCGGGCCGGCATCTTGTTTCTCGACGCGCGCACCCTTCTCACGCAACAAACTAAGGACGTCGGTGCCTTTTGCAATTGGGGTTTCGACGTACCGGAAATTGGGGAAGAGAGTCCACATCACGCCCTTGTCGTAGCGCACGATAGCGGAAACCGTCACGCCGGGCGCCGAGCTCACATCGCTACGAAGAGCCATGCAACTGGCGAATGTCTCGCCGTGACTCGTGAACTCTTTTCCGGCGATCGTGGTGTCCGCGGTGAAAGGATAATCGCTAAACGCGGACGCGTGGCCCTGACAACGGGGCGCGGGACGGTGAGCGAGTCGCCCAAGGAACCCGCCAACCACCGCGGCAATCGCCAGAAGGAAAAGGGGAATGACGACCTTTTTCCCGTTCATTCAGTCACTCTCGTCAGTGCCTTGGCATGCCAGGCATGCCTGGCATCTCCATTTTCTGGTATCCGGCGGGGATTTCGAAGAGCGCTGCATCGGGTTCGCCCGGGCGGATGTTCTGGAACTCAGTGACCGCACCCGTTCTGTCGTCCTGGGTGCGGACGACGAAGCCCTTGGCGTAGCCGCTCGTGCCGACCCACACCAGGCCGCTGTGCGATTCCCCCTGGCCGGTCCAATGGACCCGATATTTTTCGCAAGCGTAGTCGCCCACCTTATCGGAGCCAAGGTCTTGAATTTCGTATCGCATGTCCGGATCGCGCAGCTGCGCCACAACGCCGGCGCGGCCGGTGATCGGCATTTCCATGTAGCGCTGCTGAGCCGGCATCAGGATCCAGACGACCTTCTTGTCGTAACGGACGATCGAAATGCTCTCCATGCCACGCATTTGCATTTCCATCCGCATCGCGTGATTACCGGCGTAGATTTTGCCGTGCAGCGTCTCACTGGAGTTCCTGCCCGGCGTCATCGCCATGTCGGCGCTGAAAGGCCGGCGACTGAAAATCTGTTTTTCGGAGGAACCTTGTTTCGTCGAGGCGGCCGCTTGCCCGCGATTCGGCAATGCCCAGCCTGCCGCACTGAAAAACAGAATCGAGACGCAGGAAACCGCGCACGTCCATCGCATTTTGCGCATCAGCCAGACTCCTTTCCCTCTCGGCCAGAACCACCTGCCGGAGGAATCTCTCGTCCGTGCCGCCACGGTTGCCTCCAGTCTATCCGCATACGAAGGCACGTGAAAGCCCCGTCGCCGTCCACGCGCGCCGCCAGCCGCTACTCCGCCGCTTCGGCTGCATCGCCCGAAAAATGCGCCTCGATCTCCTCCAGCGTCTTTCCTTTCGTCTCCGGGAAATAGAACGTGACGGTGACGAAATACAGCACCGTGAACGCCGCAAATCCGAAAAACATCAACGCGTAGCCGTATCGCCCCACCGTGGGCAGAAAAACCGCCTGGATGAACGTGGCGATCGCTTCGTTGATCAGCAGCGCGATGCTCATCCCGTTCGAGCGAATCCGCGTCGGCATCAGTTCCGATAGCGCCAGCCACACGCAAATCCCCGGCCCCATCGCGTAAAACGCCACGAACAGGAACAGCGTCAGCGCCACCAGCCACCCATTTCGTTGGCTTGGCAGCGGCGTCACCAGCGCGTGCTCGATTCGCAGCGGCGCTTTGCGCGCCTCTTGCAGGTTCCCGAACGGATTCGAGAAGAACGCCAGAACGCCGTTCGCCGGCACGCAGCTCGCCCGGTCGATCGCCACCTTCGCCGATTGCGGAGTGTTCGACCGCACCACCGGCGTCGACGCGCTGAAATCCCCATACGAATAAATGATGGTCAGCGCCGCCGGCTGCCCCGCCAGATCGGCGTGGCCGGCCTGGGTGAGCCACTTGCGTTCGAGCGCCGGCGTGAAATCGAAATGCAGCGCGTCGCGACCGTTCGCCATCGCCTCGGCCGCCTGCCGAACGTCTACGCGGTCCCGCTCGCTCCGCGTGAAAAGCACGCCAGTGAACAGCAGCGAAACGATGATCCCCGCCGTGCCCAGCGAAAGCAGGAATTTCCGCCCTTTCCGGTCCACCAGCATCACGCCAATTACCGTCGCCAGCGCGTTGATCATCGTGAAAATGATGTAGCCCCAGTGCGCCTGCACGTCGGAAAGTCCGCTCTGAATCAGAATGTCGGTGTTGTAGCCGATGATCGAATTGATCCCGGTCGTCTGGTTCAAGCCCAGAATCAGGCACGCGAGCAGAAACGGAATCACGTATTTCCGCTTGAGCAGCGATTCGGCGACTTTCCGCCCCGCCGTCTTCTTCTGTTCCGCCGCGCTCGCGCGCTCCATCTCCTCGAGTTCCAGCCGCGCCTGCTTGGGCGGACGCGAGCGTTCGAGCGCAGCCAGCGCGAGTTGTGGCTTGCCGCGGCGAAACAGCCAGCGCGGCGATTCCGGCACCCAGAAGCTGCCCAGAACGAACAGCAGCCCCGGCGGCAGCGAAACCCAGAAAATACCGCGCCACGCCTTGTCCTTGAAAGCGAAGAGCAACTGCGGATTCGCCAGCTTCGCCACTTCCTCCACGCGCAGGCTGAAATACATCCCCACTAGCGCTGCCGCCACGATCCCGATCGTCAGCAGCCACTGGAAAATCGCGGTGCCTCGGCCACGCTCACCCGGCGCCAGGCATTCGGCCAGGTAGAGCGGCACCACCACCCCGATGAGTCCCGCGCTAATGCCCTGGCACAGCCGTCCCAGAATCAGCGGGCCGTAGCCATGCGAAAGGGCGATGATCGGGATGCTGGCGGCAAATAGCACGCCGCTCACGATCATCACCGGTTTGCGCCCCAGCCGATCGGACAGGAAACCCGCGAACAGCGTCGAAATCACCGTGCCCATCAGTACGGCCGCCACGACGAAAGACAACTGCTGCGCGTTCAGCCCGGAAGTCGCTTCGAGATATGGCAACGCGCCGGCGATGATCCCAACGTCCACTCCATACAGCAAGCCGCCGAGCCCGGCGACGAGCAAAAGCAGGCGACTGTAAAATTGCGGTTGAGGCGCTGTGTCGGTTGCCATTTGCTCCTTTGCGTTTTCCGCCCGGAAACGGGATGCTGGCCCTCTCCGCCCTCCGGGCTCGAATTTGAATGCAGCAGCATATCCTGATTTTGCCGATTCCGCAGGCGGAAAAATGGCATGCCGCTCGTGCGGCAAGAGGACGAGTCCGTTAGGTTTTGGCCATCGAGGCCGCGCGACGGGCAGCGGCGACCGCCGGATTCTGCTATCGTGGGAAAGGAGGCGCGAGCGAAGCTCCGCCCCATCACGCGGGGAAACGAGGCAGGGTGCTCGAGCAACTGCAACAGCTGATTCACACGATTTACAACGTCCGCGGCATTATCGAATGGGGCGGAATCGTGATGGTGTGCGGAATCATTTTCATCGAAACGGGCCTCTTTGCCGGTTTCTTCCTGCCCGGCGATTCGCTCCTGGTCACCGCCGGCATTTTTGCCGCCTCGGGTCACATCCAACTCGCGTGGCTGGTGACGCTCGTGCCCCTCTGCGCTGTGGCCGGCGACCAATTGGGATATCTGGTGGGATGGAAAGCGGGTCAGGCACTTTACAGCCGTCCCGATTCCCGATTTTTCAAACAGCGCCATCTGCGCGATGCCCACCAGTTTTACGAACGCCACGGCGGCAAGGCGATCGTGCTCGCGCGATTCATCCCCATCGTGCGAACGTTCTGCCCGGCCGTCGCCGGCGCCGCGCGAATGTCCTACCGCAGATTTCTCGCCTACGATGTCTGTGGCGGCGTGCTCTGGGTGCTGACCACCGTTCTCGGTGGATTTTTCCTTGGTTCGGTCGTGCCCAATGTGGAGCACGAAATTCACTGGGTGATTCTTGCGGTGGTCGTCGTTTCGCTTATGCCGCCGGCGATTCATCTGTTGCGCCAGCGCCGTGCAAAATCGGCCGGCGCGATGCCCAACGCCGAACCCGGCCAATAGCATCCCCCTTCATCGGGAAATACGGACAACCCCCAGGGCTCTGAGCGCAGGCGTCTCCGCGCAATTCGCACCTCTCGCGTCTCTCCCCGGCCAACAGCTTGTTGAAGGCAAGGCGAACAGCCGGAACGGCTGCGCCGTCGAAGGTTACTTGAGGAACAACGCTTCGCGCAGGTGGTCCCGGCCGACATACGTGCGCGAAGAGCGAAAACCGGCGAAAAGAGCCAGAATTTCGCGGTTTTGAAACACGCGCCGAACCGTTTGCGTCCGCCGCGCCGGAACCATTTCGATTGTTTCCGCGTCGTGCACGCGGTAATGCGCCGGCTCGATTTCCGCCGAATCGTGGAAAGCGGCCAGCAAAACCCCTCCGGGCGCCAGCAGATCGTGCAGGCGGCTGGCGAGCGGAGCGAGGAGCTCGTTTTCGAGATAATCGAAAACGTCCCACGCCAGCACGCCGTGAAAACTCGCCGGACCGAAACGAAGCGACGTTTCGAGGAACGCGTTGGCCAGGGCGGCGGGATCGGGCCCCGCGTTTTCGCCGCGCTTGCGTCGCTCGCTTTCCTCCGTCGATTCGAATTCCGACCATCCGCGCAAGAGGTCTTCGGCGGAAACGCGGAATCCGCGGTCGGTGAAAAACGTGACGGTGGCTTGCGAAACCGGCCCGAGATCCAGCAGGCGTCCCCGCGGCTCCTCGGGCATCAGCCACAGAAAATCCTTCAGGCCGTTCGATCGGCGCAGATTCGCAGGAGCCGGACCGCGCCTCGCTTCGACGGCGCCCGCTGCGCGCTCGTCGGACGGACGCAACTTGCCCAGCACACTCATGCGCTAGCCAATCGGCGGCTTTGGCGCCGTGGCGGAAGCCGCCGCGGGAGTTGCCGGAGTGTGAGCGGGCGCCGCGGCCGCTGGACGCGCGGCGGCGCGTGCTTGCGCTTCGGCTGCTCCGGCGTCAACTTTGCCCGAGACTCGCGCGCCTTCCTCGATCACCAGCCGCTCGGAGGCAACGTCGCCTTCCAGTTTTCCAGTCGCGGCGATGCGAACGCGCTCCCGCGCGGTCAGGTTGCCGCGCGCGGTCCCTTCGAGCACCACTTCCCTGGCCTGCACGTCGCCGGTCACGCGGCCTTTCGGGCCAATCACCACCGCCGCGCCGGGCAAACTGATGCGCCCTTCGATTTCGCCGTCCACGCGCAAGTCTTCCGTTCCCTGCACTTCGCCTTTGATCTTCAGTCCCTCGGCAATGGAACTCATGGGAATATTCGCCGCCTCGCTTGGGGATCAGACGGGAACGGGAACGCGAATGCTGCCGCGGGAATGACTCTGCCCATCTCCCGCGCCGCCACGTGCAGGCGAACGGCCCCCGTCACAGCCTGCCTGCGCACGCCCGCCGGGTTGATGAACCCGCAGGCCTCCGCAGGAATCATGTTGACTATAGTACAGGGTACTGGGCAGGGCAAAGGCCCTCGGTCGAAACCGTCGTGTGGCCGCCCAGCCGGGCGTAAGGAGACCTGCGCCGAGCGCCGGCGCTTACTGCGGCTTTCCGGCTTTCGTGGGCAGGCGACCGGCGTGAAGTTCCCAGAACGCCACGCACAGGCCGACGGCTTCGTGGGCAAAAGTCTTCATGCCCTGGCGCGTTTCCCACCAATCGGAAGGATTGAAATCCACATCCGGCGCGGGCGTCACGCGCACGGCGATGGTGGATGGAAAGACGTGGCGGAAAATGTAGCGGGCCCGCCGCGTGTGGTAATTCGACGTGACGACGATCACCCGCGTCCAGTGCATCCTCTGCGCCAGCCGCAGCAGATCGTGCGCTTCCTGTAGCGTATAAAGCGCATGCTGGCGCAGCGGCAGGATCGCGCTCGAAGGCACGCCGTCGGTTTCCAGGTCGTGCATCTCGAGATCGGCTTCGGAAAGATAGGTCCGTATTTCCGCGCCGCTGGCCACCACAAGCGGCGCCCACCCCGCTTTATAGAGCTGCGCCGCGCGCGCGGCCCGATCTCCCTCGACGTCGTCGCCGCTGAGCATGATGATCGCATTCGATGGTTGGAGCGTGTCGCTGACCACAAGCCAATGGCCCGCGGCTGAAAGCAGCGGATCGCGGAAAAAGAAAAGCAGCAGTAAAAGCGCTGCGAGGACAATCAATCCGACGAACCGGGAAATCAGGCCGCCGCGCTCGCCTGCGCGACGGCGAATGGTGCCAAACGAGGTTTTATTTTGTTCGACGGCGTATTTTTGAGGCTCCATGAAATCTCGCGGTGCGTTTTTTCTCCTGCGGCGCAATGGCGCGAGTCCAGCCCGCCAAGCCGGCCGCTCCACCCATGCTATTCTGAAACGAGATGAGCGAATTGGACCAGCAATACATGCAGGAAGCGATCGAGGAGGCACGGGCCGCCGAACGCGCCGGCGAGGTTCCCGTCGGCGCCGTATTGACGCTCGACGGCCAGGTGATCGGACGCGGATCGAACCGCACGCTGCGCGACACCGACCCCACCGCCCACGCGGAAATCGTCGCCATCCGCGCCGGCGCCCGCGCCGTGGGCAATTATCGCATCCTGGGCGCCACGCTCTACGTCACGATCGAACCCTGCGCAATGTGCGCCGGAGCCGTCATCCAGGCGCGGATCGCGCGCCTCGTCTACGGCGCGGACGACCCCAAAGGCGGCGCCGTTCGCTCGTGCTTCGAAATCCTCAACGATCCGCGGCTCAATCACCGGCTCGAAGTCGAAGCCGGCGTGATGGCCGAGGAAGCCGCCAGCCTGCTTCAGTCCTTTTTCGCCAGCCGGAGATAAACGGCAACGCCGCGAATGCGGTCCAACGCACCTCTGCAAGTTCCGGTGCGCTTTAAAACGTATACTGGATGCGCGTCAGGACCAGAAGCGTGTTGGGGGTGGTTCCGCCGGCCGGGTGCTGCCAATATTCCATGTCCGGCTGCACCGTCAGACCGTGCGGCAGGCCGATCTGATAGTATGCTTCGAACTCGTTCTCGAAACCGTGACTAAAACCATCCTGCGGCGTCAACAGGCTGTCGCTGAACGCGAAGCCGATTTCGTCATGCGGGCGCGACTTGCTCGGGCCGGTCCACACCACACCCGCGCCATAGTGCCGCCGGACCGCCGCGACCGCTGGCGGCCCGCTGCCAAACTGAAAAAACATGCCGATCCCGCGATCGGCCACACCCTTCGGCTGCCATAATCTTCGGCTCGCAACCACGTACACGCCCGATGCCTGCCCATGCACCACGCCGCCAAGAAATCGTTGGAATCTGCCCGTATCCCGCCAGGCGCCTACCTGCAACTTGTATGGCAAGCCGCGCCAACTGCCCTGGTAGCCCTCCTCAGTCAGGTACAGATCCCCGCCCGGATCGTAAGGAAGTTCCGTGCTGTGGTCGTTGTACATGCCGCCGGAAACGTACAAACCCTTGACGGGATACACAAACACGTCTCCGCCAAACGATCCTTTCGGAAATGTTGGCAGAACGAACGTGCTGATCGAAGCATCCGAAGAGAAATCCAATGAAACGAAATTCTGCCCGTAGGGAACGGTGAAAAACTGGTCGTCCACGTACATCAGCCCAACCTGTAACTGAAGCTTCTGATGCAGCAGGGTCTGCTGATACCACGCTCGGTCCACGGAGGTTGTCGAATAAGCGTCCATGTTGTCCGGGTCCTGAAGCGCGGGCATCTGGTGCGTCAGAATGTTCGGCCCACTGTGCGATTGCACGTCCACCAGAAACAGCCCGCCCGGCCAGCCGAACAATGGCTTCGTATTGATCGCCGTCCACACGTCCAGAAGATACTGGCCATCAAACCCGATGGCGTTCGGCAAACCGCCCGCAGCCACGCTGGACCCATCAAGTTGTAGCCAACCGAAGAATCTGACGCCGTGTCTGTTGAGAAAAGTCATCGTGTCGAGCGCCTGCCTCAGCGGGGGAAATGCGCGCCAACCCTGCGCCGAATGTGTCGTTGCGCCGAGGGAAGAAGCCTCCAGCTGCATAGCCTGCCCCGCAGAAAAGCCGCTAGCGAATGCGTCGCCCGGACAAATCAAGCGGATGTCCATCGGCGAGCATCCCGTTTCACCAAAAGTATGGATGTGAACAGGGCCCAAAAAAAGCGGAGCGAGGCCGATGGCTTCTGGCCGCGGCCCGGCGAGCGCGGGCGCGGCCAGCGCGCCGAGGAGCACGAACAGGAGGACGGCGGATGCCGCCTGCGAGCGTTTCGCCTTCAAAGAGATTTTCCCGGAGGCCATCCCTCTCCACCATCAGCGGTGAGGCAAAGGTACGTGTCGCCGAGGCCCAGACAAATCCTATCGTGAAAAACAGCACAAACGGAAAAAGAGCGGTGCCCCAGGAGCGAAATGCTGGCCTGAAATCGGCTCCCGAATCCTAAAGAACTTATTATCAATTACTTAGGTGATCCGCAGGAGTGGCCGGAGCAATACGACTGCTTTCGTGCTATAATTACGACGAGATTGTTGCTCTTGTCTAGCCTTTGAGTTCGTCCGAAGGGACCGCAAGAAGCATCGTGCGGCCCCTTTTCTCGGTTTACGGCTGGGGGCGTTGCGGATGCAGCAATCATTTTAGGAAAAAGAAGGTAAGGAAACAGTGAGAGAACAAGGTGTCGTAAAGTGGTTCAACGCCAGCAAGGGCTACGGGTTCATCCAGCGCCAGTCCGGTGAGGATGTCTTCGTCCATTTCTCGGCGATCCAGTCGGATGGATACAAGACCCTCAACGAGGGACAAGCGGTGGAATTCGAGGTCGTCAAGGGGCCGAAGGGCCTGCAGGCGTCCAACGTCACCAGCCTTTAATGGACGGGCGCGAGTCGCCGCAAAACCGGCGGCTCGCGCCAATTTTTTTTATGGGGTGTGTTCGGTGGGGGGCTTCCTTCGCCCAGATTCGGGGAGGCTCGAATGAAAGTACTTGCGGAAGGTCAGTACGTCAAACATTTCCAATATGGCTGCGGCGTGGTTACCGAATCGAACGAGGATCGCACGTCGATTGATTTCGATCTTCACGGACCGAAAAAGTTCGTCACCAGCATGATGGTGGTCGAGCCCGCCGAAGGAACTCCGCCCAAGCGCCCCGGCGCCCGGCGTCGCAAGAAGGTGGCTGGCGCCAAGGCGTAACCGGCGTTCATCCGCCCGCCGCGTCTCCTGCGGCGGGAATTTCCATTAAGTGATTTCGCACGTCCCCTTTCGCTATCGCGGCCTTTAACACGCCGCACAGCGAACATCTATTCCGAAGCTCTGCCGCCTTCCCGCGGGTGGCACGCCCGAGACTCGGCGTTCTTGTGCACCCGGAGCGCGCATTCAGCCGCGCGCTGAGCGCATCCGCTTCTGTTCCCGGTATTCCCTCCAGGTAAGCGCGACAATCGCCAGATCGAATAGCGTAAGCAGCCCCAGCATAAGCGAATGCGTTTCGCTGAATTGCGCGGCTTGATACGCGATGAACCCTGCCAGCACCACCATCATCAGCGGATACGCCCACAGACGGTTGAACCACAGCGAAATCACCAGGATCAGCTTCGTCGTTCCCTGCGCCAGCAAAAAGGTGACCGCGAACCAACGTCCGGCGGCCAGATGGCGCGTCGCCCACAGAAGATGTGTGGCGAGAAAATCCCGCGGGTCTTCGGCCAACTCGTGGCGAAAGAGCCGCCGAACCACACGCCGAGCCAGCGACGGCGAAAGCAGCCACACGGCCGTCCCACCGAGAATTTCCAGCACCCCGTCAATCCCCTTCAGAACGATGCCGATTCGAAAACTCTCGTGAAGTGCCTTTTTGCGATCGAATTTCATGGAATCCTAAGGCATGAAGATGGGCAACAAAGCGGGTGACATTCGAACGAGCCCGCCACAGCGAGCAACGCGAGCCGCAAACCAATGCCTCCAGGCTCCCGCAGCAATCGCCCCTGCAACACCACTTGCTAAAACTGGCGGAGAGGGTGGGATTCGAACCCACGAGCCCGGTTTTAGCCAGGCTACCCGCTTTCGAGGCGGGCTCTTTCAACCGCTCAGACACCTCTCCGCGCGGTTCTCCTATTGTAAACGGAACGGCGCGCCAGCTCCATGCGCGTTTTGGACGTTGACGCGGCCGGCATTTTTGCCGAGCATAGGGCGGTTTCGCAATTCACGAACTGGGGGAGGAGCCGCGCATGGAACCGATCGCCTGGGAGGAAATGGAACTCGAGCGCCTGAACGAAAAAATCACGCGGCAAATGACGAGCGGTGGAAGCTCGACGGTGGCGCGCGTCCTGCTCGCGCGCGGGGCCTACGTGCCGCGCCATTCGCACGTGAACGAACAGGTGACGATGATCCTCGCCGGCTGCTTAAAATTCCTCTTCGACGGCGGGCGCGAGGTCTTCGTCCGGCCGGGTCAGGTGCTCGTGATTCCCTCTGGCGTACCCCACGCGGCCGAGGCCGTCGAAGACACGATCGACATCGATTTTTTCACGCCGCGCCGCGAGGACTGGATTCGCAAGGAAGACGCCTATCTCCGCACCGGCGAACCCGCGCCGAAAAATTCCTGACGCGCCGCCGTTGTTCTTCGGCGCACAGCCGCGACCGCGCCAAATTGCAATGGATTCGCGGCTTCATTAGAATGGCCACAGACTGCGCGGGAGAGATCGCTCGCACGAATCGTTGCGCTCGCGCTTCGCGCAGTCGAGGAGTCCCACGCCAAGGAGTCCTACGCCATGACGACGCCCCGCCCTTCCCGTTCCCCGCTTCCGCACGATCGGCCGCTCTCGGAAGTCGATCCCGAAGTGGCGCGGGCGATTGCCGCCGAAGTGAAGCGGCAAGCGGAAGGACTCGAGTTGATCGCTTCCGAAAATTTCGTCTCCGAAGCGGTGCTCGAGGCGCTGGGATCGGTGCTGACCAATAAATACGCCGAAGGCTACCCGGGCAAACGCTATTACGGAGGCTGCGAAAACGTCGACCGGATCGAGCAGCTCGCGATCGACCGCGCCAAGCAGCTTTTCGGCGCCGAACACGCAAACGTGCAGCCCCACGCCGGCGCGCAAGCGAATACCGCCGTTTACATGACCGCGCTCCAGCCGGGCGACACGGTTTTGGGCATGAATCTGGCGCACGGCGGCCATTTGACGCACGGGCATCCGCTGAATTTTTCGGGAAAATTCTACAAATTCGTTGCCTACGGCGTGTCGCGCGAAAACGAAACGATTGATTACGACGCATTGGCCGCGCTGGCCATCGAACACAATCCGAAAATGATCGTCGCCGGCGCGAGCGCCTATCCGCGCACGCTCGATTTCGCCCGTTTCCGCGAAATCGCCGATTCGGTGGGCGCGGTGCTCTTCGTGGACATGGCGCACATCGCCGGCCTTGTCGCCGCGGGCCTGCACCCGAGCCCCGTTCCCCACGCCGATTTCGTTTCCACCACCACGCACAAAACGCTGCGCGGACCGCGTGGCGGCATGGTGCTTTGCACGGCGAAATGGGCGAAGGAACTCGACAAAGTCGTTTTCCCCGGCGGCCAGGGCGGGCCGCTCGAACACGTGATCGCGGCGAAAGCGGTTTGTTTGAAAGAAGCGCTCGAGCCGGATTTCCGCGAGTATCAACAACAGGTGCTGAACAACGCCAAGGCGCTGGCCGCTGCGATGGAGCGGCGCGGATTTCGCATCGTGAGCGGGGGCACCGACACGCACCTGTTTCTGGTGGATCTGGTGAAACGCGGAATCACCGGGCTCGACGCGCAACTCGCGCTCGAACGCGCGGGAATCACGGTGAACCGCAACGCGATTCCCTTCGATCCGAACCCTCCCTACAAAGCCGGCGGAATCCGCATCGGCTCGCCGGCAGTGACCACGCGCGGCTTGCGCGAACCGGAGATGGAACAGATCGCCGGATGGATCAGCGAGGTGCTGGACCATCTGGGCGACGCTAGCGTCGAACAGCGCGTCCGCGGCCATGTGCACGAGCTGACCGCGCGATTCCCGCTGTACGCGAACCGCCTTACCTAGCCGCCGCGAGCCGCTTCGCGCGCGAAAATTCCTTGCACTCTGGAATAGAGATAGCCTGAATCGCTTTGTGCTCATTCCGCCACGATTTCCAGCTCTTCCACTCTGCTTTCGGCGATGCGAAAGGCTCGGACGGGGCGCGGCGCGTCCGCGCGCGGCGAAATGATGAAATAGGCGGCGTCGGGATAGTAGGCGCGTTCGATGTCGCTCGTCGAAGGGAAACTCTCCGTCGCGGGATGCGAATGGTAGATACCGAGATGATCGAGCCCGTGCGCACGGATTTTCCGAAAAAACCCAAACAGCTCTTCCGCCGCGATTTCGTATTTCGTGGCGCTCGCGAGCGCGTTGCGCGCCGGCAGAATTTCGCTGATGACGCCGCCCGCACCGGCGAGCAAGCCGCAGCATTCGATCTCGCCGCTGCGCCGCGCCTCCTTTACTAACCGGGCGAGCACATGGCGGCGAACGCGAATCTTCTGCGACATGAGGAACAGGCTACATCCGGAACTCGGGCAACGATATAGATGCGAAACGCTGAACGTCGGCCAACTTCAAAGGCCGCGGGAAATATCACTGGCGCGATGCCGGAACCGTATTGCGAGGCGGCTTCGTGCCGCAGGAGCAGGCGTTCCCCTTGTTGCGCCGCGTGGGTTCATGCACCCCGCAAGAGGGCGAAGGGTCGGCGATGACATCTCGGGGACGCGACTCCTCGGAACGATGAAATGCCAGCATAACGCGGAGTTCGCATAACGGGCGCGGAAAAGTCGCCATGGCGCTTTCCTCCCAGTTTTGAAATTTGGACTTCTGGCGATCCGCGCCAGCCTGCGCCGCGAACCGCGTTTGGAAGCGGGCGGCAGCCGCAGGCAGCCGCCCGAATCGTTCCGTTAGACGCCAATCGGTCGATGGTTCGCGCTACATTTTGGGCTGCGTTCGCCGCATGAACGCCGGCACGTCCAGATCGTCGGCGGGCGGCGTTGGGAGCAGGATTTGCGGCTCCGGCTCGGGCTCGGGAACGCGTGCGCCGGTTTCCGGTTCCGTTTTCCATTCCTTCGGCAGATAGGACGGACGCTGCTTGCGCTCGTTGATTTCGTGGAAACCGGCGGCGATGACGGTAATTTTCACCTGCTCCTTCAGCGATTCATCCATCACCGCGCCGAAGATGATGTTGGCATTTTCGTGAGCGGCCTGCTGAATGACGGAGGCCGCTTCGTGGATTTCGTGCAGCGTGAGCGAATTCGAGCCGCTGACGTTGATCAGGATGCCCTGCGCTCCCTGAATCGAATTTTCCTCGAGCAGCGGGCTGTTGATCGCGCGATTGGCCGCTTCGATGGCGCGATTGGTTCCCGAAGCGACGGCCGTGCCCATCACGCCGTAGCCCTGGCCGCGCATGATTGTTTTCACGTCGGCGAAATCGCGGTTAATGATGCCCGGAACGGTGATGATGTCGCTGATGCCCTGAACGGCCTGGCGCAGAATGTCGTCGGCGATGCGGAAGGCCTCGAAAAAGCTGGTGCCGCGCTCGACGCATTCGAGCAAACGCTCGTTGGGAATCACGATCACGGTGTCCACCGATCCGACCAGTTCGGCGAGCGCCTGTTCGGCCTGCGCCATGCGGCGACGGCCCTCGAACGTGAAGGGCTTGGTGACGACGGCAACGGTGAGCGCGCCGAGTTCGCTGGCGAGGCTGGCGACGACGGGCGCCGCGCCCGAACCGGTGCCACCTCCCAGGCCGGAAGTGACAAACACCATATCGGCGCCATCAATCGCCTCGATGATTTCCTCGGTGCTCTCGAGCGCGCCCTTGCGCCCAACCTCGGGATTGGCGCCGGCGCCGAGGCCCTTGGTGAGTTTCGAGCCGAGTTGGAGCTTGAGCGGGGCCTGGGAAAGTTTGAGCGCCTGCAAGTCGGTATTGGCGGCGATGAATTCCACGCCTTCCACTTTGGCGCGGATCATACGGTTGACGGCGTTGCAGCCACCCCCGCCCACACCGACCACCTTGATGCGAGCGCCCTCTTTTGGCACGTCGTCGAACGTCATGCGAATCGCAGCTTCTTTTGCTTTCATGGTTCCTCCGGGCAAGTCCATGCGGTTCTCGTCCTCCTCGAAATGCTTTTCGAATCTCATGCCAGAAACAATCCCTTCAGCCGGGCCGAAAGCGTGGGCCGCTCCTCGAGCACCTGTTGCGCGCGTCCCGCGTAGAGCGCCAGGCCGACGATCACGGCATATTCGGGAGCGAACGCTTCCTCGCCGAGGCCGGCCAAGCCGCGCGGCCGGCCGACGCGAGCAGGCAGCGCGAACGCCTTCTCCGCCATTTCGCAAAGCCCTTGCAGTCGCGCCCCGCCGCCGACGAAAACCAGTCCGGCGGGAATCGCGGTCCATAGGCCTGCGCGTTCGATTTCGCGGCGCACCAGATTCAGCAACTCCTGCGCGCGAGCGTCGAGGATTTCCGCCACTTCCCGCGCCAGCACGCTGCGAGGCGGACGGTCTCCCACCGACGGAATTTCGATCGAGCGCTCCTGCTCGCCGAGTTCCGCCGAGGACCAGACTTCTTCGCGCTTGATCCGCTCGGATTCGGCGATGGGAGTGCGAATGCCGACGGCAAGATCGTTGGTGAAATGATCGCCGCCTATGGCGATAGCGGAGGTATGGCGCACCGCGCCGGCGGCGTAAACGATCAGTTCGGTCGTGCCGCCGCCGATGTCCACCATACAGGCGCCCAGTTCGCGTTCATCGCGGCTGAGCACGCATTCGGCCGCGGCGAGCGGTTCGAGCACCAGGTCGGAAACGACGACGCCAGCCTGATTCACGGCCGCCACCATGTTTTGCGCGAGCACCGCCGGCGACGTGACCAGATGCACGTTCACGTCGAGCCTGTGTCCGACCATGCCGATCGGATCGCGGATGCCGTTCTGCGCGTCGAGCCAGAAGCCCTGCGGCAGAACGTGCAAGACTTCCGCGCCTTCGGGCAAGCGCACCTGGCGAGCGGCGCTCACGGCCCGGCGAACGTCGTCGCGCGTAACGTCGCGCGGCTTATTGCCCAGGCCCAGCCCGCCGCGCGAATTGACGCCGGCGATATAGCCGCCGCCGATGCCGAGAATCGCCGACTCCACGGGGATTCCGGCCTGTTGTTCGGCCTCTTCCACCGCGCGGCGAATCGAAAAGGAAGCCTGCTCGAGGTTGGACACCTGTCCCTTGCGCAGTCCCTTGCTTTCGGAAACACCGAGCCCGAGCGAGCGCACCTCGCCTTCGGCGGTGGTCTGCGCCACAAGCGCGGCGATTTTGCTGCTGCCGACATCCAATGCCACAACGCTTCGTTCCTTGCTCACTGCTGTTCGGTCCCCCTTCCGCTGATCTCACGAACTCGAATGGGTTTCGCCGCCGCCGTGCCGGATGGCGTTGCGGAGCTGGTCGCCGCGGGTGTGGCGGAAGCGGCGCTGGGCGCCGGCGACGCGGCAGCCGGCGCGGCGCCGGACGAGCCGGAACCTTGAGGCGCGGGAGTCACCAGCGCTTGGCCGTCGTACCGCAAATCCACCGCTTCCACGCTGCCCGCCTTGGCCTGCCAGGTGGGGAAATTCGCCAGAAACAGCCGATACCGGTCGGCAAAGGCGCTATTGCCAAAATCCACGATCACCGGCCCTTGTCCTGAAAATTCCGGCGCGCCCGCCAGCGTCACCTGAACGTCGTCGGAGCTGGCGAGGTTCGCCTGGCTCACTTCGGAACTCGCGCTCGGTCGCACCGTCTGGATTTCCTTCAGAAATTCCGCGAACATTCCCATCCGGCGTGCACGCTCGGCGACTGGCGTGGAGGCGCCAATGCCCGTGACGATCGGCAAATTGAAATTCGCCCCGGCCGGACGGTCCAGAATCACGCCATCGGTGTCGATGAGTCGCATGCCCGCCGATGTGCTTAGATACGCCACAGGTTGCCGTTCTTCGATCCGGACGGCGAGCCGGTCGGGCAGCACGCGTTCGATCGTCGCCTGCCGGATCCAGGGAATCGCCTGGATTTGTCGCAGACGGCGGTCCAGCGGCACAAGCAAAACGCTCTTCCCGATGTCCGCCGAAAAGACCCCGGCAATCCGGTTGCTCGAAACGTAATGTTCGCCTTGGATTTCGATTCCGCCGGCCTTGAGCCGCGTGGCGGGCGAAAACCAGAGCAGATAGGTTGCCCAGCCGAGCACGGCGCTGAGGCCAAACGCCACGAGAAAAACCAGCGCGCCGCGGCGCGCTCGCTGTCCCCAGGAACGCGTTGACGGCGCCGGGCGCGAGCGGTGCCGCTTGCCCTCGCCGGTTTTCTGCTTCCGCAAATAGCGCGGCGATACGTCGTCTACCGCCGCGCGTTCGAGTGTTTCCTCAGGCACCATCGCTCAGTTCACCCACATTACGATTTCCGCTTCCAGCTCGATCTTGAAGGCCGTCCAGACGCGCTCGCGCACGTGATCGATCAGGCGATGCATATCGGAGCAGGTTGCGCGGCCGCGATTGATGAAAAAATTCGCGTGCCGGTCGCTGACCATCGCTCCGCCGATGCGCAAGCCTTTCAAACCAAGGTCGTCGATCAACTTCCCAGCCGCGGTTCCCGCGGGATTCTTGAAAATGCAGCCCGCGCTGCGTTCTGCCAGCGGCTGGCTGGTCCGGCGATTGAAATTGCACACATGAATCCGATCGATGATTTCGCGATACGGCCGCTCGACCAGCTCCAGCCGGGCGCCGAGCAGGATGTCGCAGGGGCTGAACGTGGCACGGCGATATTCGAAGCGAACGCTGGTAGACGAGAGCGTTTCGATGCGGCCGCAGACGGCGCGATAAACGACGATATCGCGTGCCAGCTTGCCGATTTCCGACCCGTACGCGCCAGCGTTCATGCGAAGCGCTCCTCCTACCGTGCCGGGCACGCCGACCAGACCCTCCATGCCGCCCAAGTTCGCCTTGGCGCACGTGGTGATCGCGCGGCCCAGTTCCTCGGCCGCGTCGAGCCAGGCGCAATTGCCCTCGATGCGCACGGTCGGCTCGACCTTCGCGAGCCGCAGCGCGACCCACGGCAGCTCGCCATCCGCTACCAGCAAATTCGTGCCGCCGCCGAGCAGGCGATGGCGCAGACCGTGCCGCCGGAGCAGCCGCAGGAGTTCGGGCAGATGGCGGCGCTCGCGAACGATCAGCAGATCGGTCGAGCCGCCGATCCCGAGCGAGGTCCAGCTGGCCAAGCGGACGCCCGGCCGGCGTTCGATTTCCAGTTGGCGCAGCGATTCAAGCAGTTTCGGGTCAGTGATGAGCATGAGTTGAGTCCTTCTTTCCGAGGAGTTCCGCCACGCGATCGAGAACCTGATTCACGCTGCCCGCGCCGATCGCCAGAATCGCGTCGCCGGGCGCGGCGTCCGCGGCGAGCGTTTCGGCGGCTTCGCCGAGGCTCGCGCAGAAAGCCACGTTGCGATGGCCGGCTGCGGCAATCGCCTCAACGAGCGCCTGGCCGGTGACGCCGGCGATTGGAGGCTCGCCCGCCGGATAAATCTCGAGCAACAGCAGGCGGTCGGCCTGATCGAAGGCGCGCGTGAATTCGGGCCAAAGCAGTTTCGTGCGGGAAAAACGGTGCGGCTGAAAGCAGACGAGCAGCCGCCGGAAGCCGGCCACGCGCGCGGCTTCGAGCGTGGCGCGGATTTCGGTAGGGTGGTGACCGTAATCGTCGATCAGCGCGACGCCGCCCGGCGTGCCTTTCACCTCGAACCGGCGCGCCACACCTTCAAAGTGCTCGATGCCCTCGCGAATCAGCTCGACCGGGAGATTCAGGTAGAGCCCCACCGCGACGGCGGCAGCGGCGTTGCGAACGTTGTGGATTCCCGGCGGCGCAGCAAGGCGAAAACGCCCGAGCGGCTCGCCACGATATTGCAAATTGAACTCGCTGCCCAGGCCGCGCAATTCCACGTCTGAAATCACCAGATCGGCTTGCGGCGAAGTGCCGTAGGTGAGCACGGGCCGCTTGACGAGCGGCAGAATCGAGCGAACGTTTTCGTCGTCGAGCGAAAGGATGCCCACGCCGTAAAACGGCACGCGATTGACGAAATCGGCGAAGGTTTCCTCGATCGCTTCGAGCGAACCGTAGTGGTCGAGGTGCTCGCGGTCGATCGTGGTGACCACGGTGACCACCGGCGAAAGGCGCAGCAGCGAGCCGTCGCTTTCGTCGGCTTCGACCACCATGTATTGGCCCTGGCCCACGCGGGCGTGCGAGCCGGCCTGCTTCACGCGACCACCCACGACGAACGTCGGATCGAGCCCGGCGGCCGCCAAAACCGACGCGATCATCGATGTGGTGGTGGTTTTTCCGTGCGCGCCGCCGACGGCGATGCCGTATTTCAGGCGCATCAGTTCGGCGAGCATTTCCGCGCGCGGGATCACCGGAATCTTGCGCCGGTGCGCCTCGGCGACTTCCGGATTTTCCGGGCCCACCGCCGAGGAAACAACGACGACGTTGGCGCCTTCGACGTTTTCGGCGTGGTGGCCTGAGAAAATTCTGGCGCCCAGCCGCTCCAGCCGCTCGGTGACCGCCGTCATTTTCTGGTCCGAACCCGTCACGGTGAATCCCTGCG
>JAKASX010000082.1 GCA_021818865.1 Acidobacteriota bacterium | reverse complement strand
AGGCGAATGGCTCTGGCTCCCGGCGCCATGCGGCGGGAATTCCGCATTACCGTAAGCCGTATCACGGCTACTTTTTCCGCATCCTGAAGCGGCAGGGCCCCAGCGCTCCCGGGGGAAAATTCGATTACGTGATCAACGGCAACATGATCGCGGGCTACGCGCTGATCGCCTATCCGGAGCATTGGGGTAATTCGGGCGTGATGACGTTTATCGTGAATCAGCAAGGGCGCGTTTATCAGAAAAACCTGGGCCCGGACACGGCCAAAATCGCGCCGGCGATCACCGAGTACGATCCCGATCCGAGCTGGCAATTGGTCGAGCAGTAACGCGCGGCCGATTGCGGAGACTCTCGAGAACGCGCCTTTTTCCCGGGCGCGCGGTGAGAGGAGCGGCTCGGGTGCGACGAGCCGGACCGGCCGATGAATTTTTTTGGCCGAATAGCGCGCGTCCGGTAAAATGGCAAAAGCATCAGCGGCGGCTTTCGAGCGGAAGATGGAATTTTGCGAAAGCGCCGCGGGAGAAAGCCACCCCTCTTTTCCATTCCCTGGAGAATCGTGACGAAATTCAGGAAACCCCTATTTTTTGCGTCCCTTTTTGTTTTGCTCGCGGCGGGCGGAGTTCTGTGTTTTTCCGGCCGGAGCGCGATGGCGAATCCACCCGGACCTGTGGGCGCGATTGCGCAGCCGATGTATCAGCTGCGTCTTTTTGCGCTTCATGGCGACGACAGCATTCACGTGATCTATCGGCGCGGCGGCGAATATATTCCATCGGCGATCCACCGGCTGGACTATTTTCTGCGCGACGATCGCAACGGCGACGTCTACCGAATGAAACCGAAGCTGTTCGATTTGCTGCACGCGCTGCTGGTGAAGCTGCACCGGCCGAACGCGGTAATTGACGTCATCTGCGGCTATCGGACGCCCGCGACCAATCAGTATCTGCGCGAGCACACGGTGGGCGTGGCCAAGCACAGCCTGCACATGCTCGGCGAAGCGATCGATATCCGGATTCCCGGCGTACCGCTGTGGGAAGTGCGGCAGGCGGCAATCGCGTTGCATCGCGGCGGCGTGGGTTATTATCCCGGCTCCGATTTCGTCCACGTGGATATCGGCCGCGTGCGGCAGTGGGAACTGAGGTAATTCCGAAAAAATCTGGGTAGCGGGCGCCGCAGGATTCACGGCTGGCGGCGCTCGATGGCCGATTGCAGATCGGCGTCGAGATGGTAGATGTCGCGGAAGAAGTAGACGTCACCGTTGTCGGCGACGACGGCCGTTGAGTAGACGATCAGCACCGGGATCGGCTTTGCGATCGGGACGCGGAACGTCGATTCGCCGTTCATCGCGGCGAGGACGCGATCGGCGTTCCAGCCGGGAACATCGCGCAAGACCCAAGCGGCGAGCGCCACCGGGTCCTCCACGCGAATGCAGCCGTGGCTGAAATCGCGGCGCGTTTTTGAAAAGAGCGCGGTGGCCGGCGTGCCGTGCATATAGACGTCGTAGGAATTCGGCATATCGAGCTTCATCAAGCCAAGGGAATTTTTCGGGCCGGGGCGCTGGCGGGCGAAGAGAGAGCCGGATGCCAGACCTTGCAGGATTTGTGGGTTCACCGCGCCCTCGCTGACGACGCGGCGCCTTTCGTCCACCACTTCGTAGTCATGTTTCGCCAGATAGCCGGGATGTTTGCGGATATCGCGGACCAGTTCCTTGATTTGAATCGATAGCGGGACTTCCCAATACGGCCGGAAAATGACGCCGCGGATTTGCGTCGAGAAGACCGGCGTCTGATGGCCGTAAGCCTTACCGACGACCACCTTCATGGAGAACGCCTGGCGGTGGTCGCCGTCCATCGCGTGCAGGCGGAATTCGGGGATATTGACGACGATCGGAGGACGCGCGAAGGAACGAGGGAGCCAGCGCCAGCGTTCGAGGGCGAGGCGCAGTTGCTCGACGCGGCGGCTGAGCGGCGTGTTGAGTTCTTCGAACGTTTGGCGGCCGATTCTGCCATCCACGTCGAGTCCATGGCGAATTTGAAAATGCTTGACCGCCGCGACCAAGGCGCCGCTGTAGACGTTTCCCGGCGGAATGGTCGCGCCGGCGGGGAGATCGCCGAGCAGACGAAGCAGGCGCGCCAGCTGCGGCACGCCGGCGTAGACGCCGCCGGGTTCGACCGTCTTGCGAGGAACGGGAAGCGGTTCGGAGCCGTATTCGCGCGCCAATTTCTCATAGCGCTCGAGCGCCGCGCGCGTGCGCTCGTAGGGCGGAAACAGCGGTTCGAGCTCGTGCAGGGCCGGTTCGATAGCCGGGGCGCGCGACAGCCGGTCGAGAACGAAGCGAGCGAGACCGATTCGCTCGCGTTCGAGCACGAATTCGGAATGGAATCGCCATGATTGCATGCGGCCGAAGCGCAGATCGGCGGCGTAGCGGAGCGAGGAAACGGTGAGCGCGAGATCGAATCGCACCAGCGCCGATTCGGCGACCGACTGGGTTCGGTCGAGAGCGGCAACGCGCGCGGGCCAGCGCGGCCCGTCGTAGTCGCCGGCGTCCAAACCTTCCCGAGCCGCGCTTTCGAGGGCTCGGATCATGGCGAGTGCCTGCGGCGTGGGACGCGAGCCCGCAATCCAGATCAGTTGGTTGTCCGAAACGGCGTAGACTTCGGCGACGGTTTTGCGGCAGGTGGAAAAATCTGGCCAGCGAAGATCGGGAAGATTGGCGGCGGAAACGAGCGATTGGAGCTCGGCCAGACCGTTTGGAGAAAGCGTGCGGTTCGCGTCGGGCGCGAAAGCGGATGCTGCTGTCGCCGCTGCGGCGACGCTGGGGGCGCGAGAGGTCGGCCGAACACGATCGGTTTCGCTGAGCGCAAGGAAAAAGACCAGCGCGAGAGTTGCGGATTTGGCGAAAGTGCGCAGCGGTTCCATCCCCGGCGCTTCCTATAACGATTGCGTGCAGCATTGGGGCCATTCCGGAGCAATGGCGCAGGCTCGCACGGGGCTTGGCAATGGCGCGATCCGCGAGCATGCCTTTTACCGTCAGCAGGTTGCGGAGGTCTGGGAAAATGTTGCGCAGGAAGCAGGGAACGGGATGGTCTGCACGAGCGGCTTTGCTGGGTGAATTCACGCACCCAAGTTCGCTTACTGTTGCAGCGCCGCGGGAGATGCAGACCAGGATTGCATTGCGGCTGCGAAAATCGCGCAGGGCGGCGCGGCGCGGGGTAGAGTAGTGAGGCGCTTGACGGAGGAAACGAGTGGCTGAACCCAAACGCGAGTATGAAAGGCGCCTGGAAGATCGCACACGAGCGGTAGCTGAAAAAGAACGGCTGCACGTTCGGGCGGGGAACGCGAAATTGGCGGTTTTGGTGGCAAGTTTCGTGGTGGCGTGGGCGGCCCTGGGACGTCACTGGATTTCCTCCTACTGGATTTTCGCGGCCGTGGCGGCGTTTGCCGTGCTTTTCGTTTGGCACGAGCGAATCCTGCGGGCGCGGGCGATGGCCGAGCGCGGAGCGGCGTTTTACCGGCGCGGCATCGCGCGGATCGAAGATAAATGGGCGGGAACGGGCACGACGGGCGAGAGGTTTCGCGACGAGAAGCATGTTTATGCGGAGGATTTGGACCTTTTCGGGCGCGGCAGCGTGTTCGAGCTGATTTCTGCGGCGCGGACCCCGATGGGTGAGGAGCGGCTGGCCGCGTGGTTGCTGGAGCCGGCGGCGCTTCCGGTGATTCTGGAGCGGCAACGGACGATCGGCGAATTGCGTGAGCGTGTGGATTTCCGCGAAGACTTGGCGCTCGCCGGCGAGGAACTGAGCGGGCAGCTGAATCCCAAGGCGCTCGCGGAATGGGCCGAGATGCCGCGGGCGCTTCCTACGGCGATTTGGCGCGTGGTTGCGCTTGCGCTGGCGGTCGGCTCGATCGTCACGCTTGCGTGGGGCGGGCAGGCGATGAATTTCTGGCCGTTCGTGGTGGCGCTGGGCGCAGCGGCGATTTTTCGCCGTGCGTTTCGCAAGCGGACCGAGCAGGTGCTCGGGTCGATGGATTCCGATCCGCAGGGGCTGGACCTTTTCTCCAGGACGGTCGCGCGGATCGAACGCGAGATGTTCGAGTCGCCGCGGCTGGAGCAATTTGCCCGGGAACTGAAGGCTGATAGAGCAGCGGCGGCGATCGGTCGGCTGGCGAAAATCGCTTACTGGATCGAGGCGCGGGAGAGCTTCATGTTTCGCGTGCTGGATTTCGGGCTGCTGCTGACGGTGCAAACCGCGTACGCGGCGGAAGGCTGGCGCGCGCGATGGGGCAAACGGATGCGAGTGTGGATCGAGGCCGTGGCGGAAATGGAGGCGATCGTGTCGCTGGCGGGCTACGCGTACGAGCATCCCTCCGATCCTTTTCCGGAAGTCGTCGCGGGCGAGACGGGCGCGGCGTTTTTCGATGGCATGGAGCTGGAACATCCGCTGATTCCGGCGGCGCGGTCGGTGGGGAACAGCGTGCGCCTGGACGCGGCGAGGCGGCTGCTGATCGTGAGCGGATCGAACATGTCTGGCAAGAGCACGCTGCTGCGCGCGGTGGGCGTGAACGCGGTGCTGGCGATGGCGGGCGCTCCGATCCGGGGAAAATCGCTGCGGATGATGCCACTGGCGCTGGGCACGCGCATCCGAAGCGTGGATTCGCTGCTCGAGGGGCGGTCGAATTTCTATACGGAAATTCTGCGGATTCGGCAGGTGTTCGATAGGAGCGGGCAGGCGATTCCGGTGCTGTTCCTTTTCGACGAACTGCTGGAAGGAACGAATTCGAAGGACAGGAGAATCGGCGCCGAGGGCTTGCTGCGGGCGTTCATTGGGCGCGGGGCGATCGGGATCGTGACGACGCACGATCTGGCGCTGACGGAAATAGCGAGGGAGATGGGATCGGCGGCCGCGAACGCGCATTTCGAGGATCGCGTGGAGGATGGCGAGATGCGGTTCGATTTCCGCTTGCGGCCGGGGGTGGTCGAGCGAAGCAATGCGATCGAACTGATGCGGCTGGTGGGGCTCAAAGTGTAAGCGGCCGATTTGGGGTGGGGCGAACGGGCGCCGGCGCGACGGCCACGAGCGTTCCCTGAGACGGCACTTGTTGGTATCCTGCTGGTAGCGGACGCGGAACGTTTCGATGGACCAGGGCGCGGATTACGAGCACCCGGTCCGCCGGGAAGCATGGTGGGAGGATGAACGTTCTGCTGGCAATTGACGAATCCGAATTTTCAGAAGCGGCCACGAAAGCGGTCCTTGCGCAGATTCCGGCGAAGGGATCGCGGGTGTTGGTTTTGCACGTCGTCGAACGCACGCATTACGTCGGCAGCGAATCGCTATCGGCAATCGAACAGCTGGAAACGCTGCACCGCGGCGCGGTCGAAAGAGGCCGGCAGTTGGTGGCTCGAGCGGAGAAGGCGCTGCGCGAGGCGGGCTTCGAGACGGCGTCACTGGTGGCCGAAGGCGACCCGCGCGAAGCGATCGTCGAACATGCCAAGCGGGAAAAGGCGAGCCTGATCGTGGTCGGTTCGCACGGGCGGCGCGGATGGCGGCGTCTGGTGCTGGGCAGCGTTTCGGAAGGGGTCGCGCGCTACGCGAACTGTTCGGTGCAGATTGTCCGCGCGCCCGCGGCGGAAACGGCCTGAATCAACGCACTCTGAAAGAGGACGACGTGCCGCGTGGTGGAAGGCCGCGCGGTTGCTGGGCGCGGATCAGCGGGAAGCCGTTTCGTAGAAGGCCCCCTGGCCGGAGTGGAGATCGCGGCCATAGGAAACCCGGACGACGACGTCGCCGAATACGCGGAAACTGCATTGCAGGCCGGGATCCCAGAGCCAGGCCCTCGAGCCGAAATAGCCGGAGGGATCGGCGACGCGGCCGATATCCATGAACGGGCCGACTTGAATCGTGACGTAAAGGCTGTGAAAAACGGTCTTGTCGGTTTCCCAGTTCCAGAGGGCGAATTCGCGCCCCAGCGGCGCGTTGCCCTTGAATCCGCGGCGAATTCCGTTGATGCCGCGCACCCAAAGATCGTTATCCTGCTCGACGCCGAGCTCGTAAAGCTCGTCGAGCGTGGCGCGGCCGAAGACGCGGCCGGCGCGGAACTCGAGCGAAGTGTGATAGTCCTGGCCGAGCGGCCTGGGAAACCACTGGAGATCGAGCGACGCTTCGAGCGAACCGAACGCGCCGAGCGATTGCGCGAAATTGCGGCCGGCGGCGGCGCGGAATTTGGCTTCGAGCGTGAGGCGGCGGCCGGGAAGATCGAGCAGGCGGCTATCGAGGCGGAAGCGGTCTTCGAGCGAACTGCCGTCGGTGAAAAAGGGCAGCGCGGCGGGAGAAACGTCACGGACGTTGCGAAACCGGCGATAGGCGTAGACGAGCCGCGTTTGCCAAGCCCATTTCCCGCTCACCACTTCGCGGAGTTCCGGGCCGAACGCGACGCTTTCGAGATTCAAATCGGAGAGGGGGGCTGTGGCGCCGCTAAAGGTCCGGCTGAGGTCCCAATTTTCGTTGCGAGCGTCCTCGACGAGGGAAAGGCGCCAGCGGGGATCGTCGCCGAGCGGCCTGGAAAAGGAGGCGGAGATGCGGCGGCGATTTTCATTCCAGCGGAGATAGGAAACGAAATTCATCGCCGATCCGCCGATGTTGTAATAGGCGGGATCGACCGCGAAGGGCAGATCGCGCAGGATGGACGCAAGAGCTTCCAGTTTGCTGGAACCCCAACCGTTGCGCTCCTCGGAGATGAAATCCAGTTCGTAGTTGCCGTGGCTCGCGGGCATCAGCTCGAAGCGGTAGCGGGAGAATACGTGCAGATTTTCGAGGCGCGCTTGCGCGTCGCGCAGGGCGGAAAGCCGGAGCGTGCCGAGCGGCGGAAAGACCATGACGCGCCGCAGCAGCGCCGCTCGCAGCCGGGGTTGCGGCTGCATCAGCATGCCGGAAAGGCGCGGTTGGTCGATTTTGTTCCAATTTGCGATGGCCGCTTCGAGATTTCCGGTGAGGAGATAGACGGTGGCGAGGAAATTGCGAGCGTAGGCGTCGGAGGGTTTGAGCGCGAGCGCTTTGCGTAAATCGCTTTTGGCGGCTTCGAAATTCTGCGTGCTGAATTCGACTCCGGCGAGTTCGACGAGGAAACGGCTGTCTTTCGGCGCCTTCGCGCGCCCGGCGTCGAATGCGGCGCGCGCTTCCGGCCAGCGTTTCAGCCGGGCCAACGCCAACCCGCGGTACAGATCGAACGCCGGGGGATTTGCCGCGGAAGCGGGCACGAGATCGAGGAGTTCCCGGTAACGGCGCTGTTTGTAAAGCTGCTCGATTCGCGCCAGAGACGGCTGCTGGCGGGCGTTTTGCCGCGGCGGCGCCGCGGGCGCAATCAGGAACAACAACGCAGCGAAAATCACACCGTCACTTTCGGCACCGCCAGCAAAGTCCAGTAGCCAGTCGCCGCCCACTCCCGGAGAAAGCGGCCGCGGTCCATAGGAAACAGCTTACGCTGGGCGGGGTCGTTCAGGAAAACCAAATTCCGCCGCCAGTCGATGCCGGCGACAACCACATAATGAAAAGGTCCGCGCTTGCCGTGAGGGCCGAGTGCGACGATGAGCGGGCGGCCTTTTGCCAGATTTTCACGGAGGTCGTTCCAGCGTCCGGAAAACGCGAAGACGCGAAATCCCGCAGCGCGCAGATAGCGCACCATTGCCGTATTCGCGATGCCGCGATCGCCAGGGTCGAGTTGGCGGTCGATCACGGATTCGTTCGGGACCGCACCGGGCGCTGATCCTTTTTGATTTTTCCAATATTGCACGAGCATGGCGAGAGAAGCCGCGCCGCAGGCGTTTGGCTTGATCTGGCGGAAATAAGGCACGTCGAGCAGGACTCCGGATGGGCGCGCAGCAGCACGCGCGGCGATGGCGCATTGTGCGGCGACCGGGCAAACCAGACCCAGTGCCACTGCAAGCATCCAGCTCCGCACCATCGCCGCCTGCCTTGGCATGCTTCCGCTCGCGTTCAGGCCTTCAGAATCAGGATTACGACAACCGCCGTGGCGAGAGCAATGATGATGTAGGTGAGTTGCTGGTTGGTCAATGAGCCGGCGCGGAATTGTTGCCGGGCCTTATCGCTGCGCGCGGCCAGATCCGCGAGTTCGCGGGGGGAAAGCAGCGGCACGGCGCGGCGAACGACGCGGTAGTCGAGGCCGGCCTTTTTCATGGCATGGCGCGCACGGGGAGTGGAGAGGAATCGTTCGACCTTCGCGATATTGGTCTGTTGCATTTCAGCCGAAGCGGCCACGGCGCGGCGCAGGGCAGCACTCGAAACGACGTGATCGCTGGAAGCGGCTGACGCAGACACTCTTGCCGTTTGCGCCAGCGCGGGAAGCGGGGAAAAGGCGAACAGGCATGCGGTGATGAGACAGGCAAAGCGTGTGGTGCGGTCCGGGGTCATGGAGCCTCCTTAAGATGTCCTCGTTCGCGAAGCGAAGAAGGAAACGCCCTGTCTTCAGGAAAGATGCACGAATTTCAGGAAAGTGTTGTTCGCGGATATCGCGGATTTGCGCTCAAAGGAACCGCCTGGTTAGAGGCGAAAGAAATTCAGGCGGGCTCGGGGGTGGGCGATGGGGTCGCGGTTCCGGCGGAGGAGAACCTGGCGTCGCGGAGGGTTTCGAAAGCGGCGTGATACAAGCGCTGGCGTGTTTCCTCGCGGTCGTCGGCTCGCGCGATATAACGAATGACGACGTTGAGGCCGGATTCGGTGGGCCGGACCGTGATCACCGGCTTGGCGGAAAAAGACGAGATGCCGGAGCCGGACATGGCCCGGTTCCAATCCTGCTCGGCGAGGCCGGCGTTGCTGGCGGTTTCCTTTTCCGCGGCTTTCTGCAGGGCTTCGAGGAGCGGATACGGATTGGGACCGGCGGGAAGGCCGATCTGGACCTCGTCCCAGAGCCACTGGCCGGCGGTGGTGAAATTGAAATAGTAGCCTTCGATGGCAAAGCTGTTGATGAAGGCGACGCGGCGGCCGGTGGGATGGCCGGCGTCGGTCCAGTTGCCGGATTCGAGGATCACGGTAAAGATCAGACCGACCTCGAGGACCTTTCCCTGCACGCCGTTGATCTGTTGAGGGCCGTTGATTTCCACCCAATCGCCGGGCCGCATGCCGTTTGGCCCGATCAGCCGGAACCAGCCGAGAAACGCGACGATGAAATCCTTGAGGGCGACCGCGAGCCCCGCGCCGACGAGGCCGAGGATCGTTCCGAGTTGGCTGGGCGGGCCGAAGATGATGAGAAGAATGAGAATGGCGGCGATCGCCCGCGTGGAGAACCGCAGCACGGAACGGATGGTATGGAGGCGGGAGCGGTCGAGCGAGAGATGCGAGAAGATGCGGGCAATCAGGAGATCGGCGGCCACGGCGGCGAAGAGCACGATGAGAATCCACAAGAGCGAACGAACCAGCTTGTGAAGCGCGGCGTCGTTTTCGGCTTCGGCGAGCGAAATCCATTTCGCGTAGGTGGCGATGAGGGCGCGATAGGCCTGGGTTTCGTGATCGTAAAAGCTGAGGGTGTCCTGGTCCTGACGCAACTGGCGAATCGAGGACAGCTCGAGAGCGGTCGAAGCGGCGGACTGGCCGGCGGAGGGGCTTGCGTTCTTGGCGGAGGGTGCGGCGGATTTGGCCTGGGCCGCGCGGACGCGACTTTCGAGAGCGTTGTGGTCGCCGGCGATGGCGGCGGCTTTGGCGACGGCGGCGTCGCGGGCGCGGGAGACCTGGTCTTGCTCGTTGCGCAACGAGTTCCATTCGCCGATCCGGGTGAACAGGCTGCGACGCACGGGAGTCGCGGCGGATGCTGCGGCGGGCGCGCCCGAAGCAGGTGCTTCGGCTTGGGAAGATTCCGAGGATTCCTCGCCGGATTCGCCTTCGTGGTCCGATTTTTCGCGCGCGCTGAGCATTTGCTGGAGCTGGGCTTCCTCGTCACCGCCGGCGAGCAGAAGATCGCGGCGGGCGTCGGAAAGTTCGTCCTGGTCGAGCGAGAGTTGCGCCTGGGCGACTTGCAATTGGCCTTGAAAGCGCACCTGCGCAACGCCGCGCGATTGCTTCGCCAGAGCGGTGAGGCGATTGACCTGCGCCTGCTCGGAGGAGACTTGCGCCTGGGCGCGCGTGAGCCATTTTTCGGCGCGAATCGCGCGCGGGGTGGTGGGGGGCGGAGCTGTGGCGGCAACCTGGAGCGCATGCTGGAATTCGAGATCGATGATGTGATCGGAAATGCGCATGGCCTGGGCGCCGAGCGCGCGTTCTCCGGGCGTTAGAGCGAGAGCGGCTATCCTGCGCGCGGTGTCGTAGGGCGTTTCGTCAATCGGAGCCGCGGGCACGCCTGACGGGCCAGCGGCATTTTTCGCCGAGGCCGCGGAGGAAGCGCTTTGCGAGCGCGTGAGGACGAGCGCAACAACGGCCACGGCAATCAGCCCAAGCAGGAGAACGGCAATCGCCCATTGGATTTTTTGGCGCATGCGTATGTTCAGATGGCAGCAAGAGTGTAACCGGCTGCCCGGCCCTGGGGAAAGGGGCATTGCCATTTGTGCGTTTCGCTTGCTCCCCGGCCCTGAGTGAAGGAAGATACCCGAGCCTGCGACGCGGCCGGCCGACGGCCGAGCGTGGCGGGCGAGGGTGTGACACAGCGGGAGTGGGAACCGGGCCGCGAACGTTTCGGCTCGGCTGGCGCGGCGCGATGGGCCGTGGCGCCGCCTGAATCCTGATTCGTTTTCCTGGAGGCGATGATGAGCGAACGATCCAGCCGCTGGTGGGGATGGAGCGGCATTTCGTTGGTTGTAATTCTGGCGCTTGCGGCGTGGGCGGTGCCCGGCCGCGGGCAGAACGACCCCGCGGGGAATGCGAAGGAGAAAAATCCCCTGGCGGCGCTGCATTTCCGGTTCGTCGGGCCGCTGGGCAATCGCGTGGCCGCGGTGACGGGCGTGCCGGGAAACCCGAACGTGGTGTACATCGGCGCGGCCGACGGCGGCGTGTGGAAAACGGAAAATGATGGCTGGACGTGGAAGCCGGTGTTCGATCGCGAGAACACGTCGCCGATCGGCGCTCTGGCGGTCGCTCCTTCGGAACACAACGTGGTGTGGGCGGGAACGGGCGAACCGTGGATGATCCGGCCGTTCTGGGCGATGGGAGACGGCGTCTATAAATCCACGGATGCGGGACGGCGGTGGACGCGGGTGGGGCTCGACGCGACGGGACACATCGCGCGGATCGTAATCGATCCGCATGACCCGAGTCGCGTGTTCGTGTGCGCGATCGGGCAGGCGTTCCGCCCGCAGCACGAGCGGGGAGTGTTCCGCACGCTGGATGGCGGAAAAACGTGGCAGCAGGTGCTGTTCGTGAACGAGAGCACGGGCTGCTCGGACCTGGCGATGGATCCGCAGGATCCGAACACGCTGTTCGCGGGGATGTGGCAGGTCTCGATTCACACGTGGGGCATCGACAGCGGCGGAACGGGCAGCGGCGTCTACGTGACGCACGACGGCGGAGCCACTTGGCACAAGATTACCGGACACGGGATGCCGGCCGCCGACCATCCGCTGGGCAAGGTGGCCGTGGCGATCGCGCCGAGCAATCCGCAGCGCGTCTACGCGCTGATGCAGGACACGACGCCGGGCCTTTACCGGTCCGATGACGGCGGGAAAACGTGGACGCTGGTGAACCAATCGCACGTTCCCGACGAGCGGGCGCCGTATTACACGCGATTCGCGGTTTCTCCGAGCAACGAGAACCTGCTCTATTTCGTTTCCGTCGCGTACAGCTTTTCTCCCGATGGCGGGAAAACCCTGGTGATTCCTGGCTATCGCGGCGGCACGCTGGGACAGGCGTCGGCGGGAGGGGACAATCACGACGTATGGATCGATCCCACGAACGCCAACCGGATCATGGTGGCGAACGACGGCGGCGTGAGCATCAGCAACGATCACGGACGGAGCTTCGCTCACTACATCCTGCCGATTTCGCAGGTGTATCACGTGACGACCGACAACGACATTCCGTATCACGTGATGGGCAATTTGCAGGACCGGGATTCCTTCCGCGGGCCGAGCCGCACGCTTTCCGGCGGATTCTTCGGCAGCCCGATCACGCCGGCCTACTTCACGGCGACGGGCGGTTGCGAGGACGGCTGGGCGGTGCCCGATCCGAAGGATCCGGATATCGTCTGGTCGGGATGCGACAACGGACGGTTGGACCGGATGGATTTCCACAATAAAACGGCGCGAGACGTAACCGCGTGGCCGGTTTCCGGGCTGGGGTGGGCGCCGAAAGACATGAAGTACCGCTGGCACTGGAATTTCCCGATCGCGATCGATCCGCTCGACCACAACCGCGTGTACGTGGGCGCGCAAGTCGTGTTCATGACGACCGACGCAGGACAATCGTGGAAGGTGATCAGCCCCGACCTGACGACCAACGACAAAAGCCACCAGGATAATTCGGGCGGAATCAGCTACGACAACCTGGTGACGTTCGACGGTTCGACGCTCTACTCGATTGCGCCTTCGCCGCTGAAGGAAGGCGTGATCTGGACGGGCTCGAACGACGGCCAGGTGAACGTCACCGAAGACGGCGGCGCGCACTGGACGAACGTGACGAAAAATATTCCCGATCTCGGCCCGTGGGGCACCATCTCCAACGTCGAGCCGTCGCATTTCGACGCCGCCACGGCCTACATCGCCGTCAGCCGCCAGATGGTGGGCGATTACAACGCCTACGTTTACAAGACGACGGATTATGGGAAGACGTGGACGATGATCAGCGGCACGGTGCCGAAATCGGTGAACAGCTCGGCGAATTGCATCATCGAGGATCCGGTGCAAAAAGGCATGCTCTACCTCGGCACCAACAATGCCCTCTACTACACCGTGGACGATGGCGCGCAGTGGTCGCAGTTGCGGAATAATCTGCCGCCGGCGCCGGTGGAGTGGGTGGTAGTGCAGCCGACGTTCAACGATCTGGTTGTGGGAACGTACGGGCGCGGGGTGTGGATCCTGGACGATATGACGCCGCTGCGCACGCTGAACGCGGCGGAAGGGAAGGACGCGTACTTCTTCAAGCCGCGGCCGGCGTACCGGTTCCGCAACACGACCGACTCACGGGAAGTGGAGTCGGGCGGGCGCGTGGTGGGTCAGAATCCGCCGTACGGGGCGGACCTGAATTTCTGGCTGAAATCGCCGGAAAAGAACGTATCGCTCACCGTGCTCGGCGCGGGCGGGAAGGTGATCCGCACGATCGAAGTGAAAAAGACGCGAGCGGGACTGAACCGGGTGTGGTGGGATTTGCGCTACGATTCGGGAACGAAAATCGCGTTTCAGACGGCTCCGCCGGACGCGCCGTGGGCCGATCCGCATCGGCGGTACGTCGCTTACGGCGCCATCATGCCGCCGGCCGGGCCGATCGTCGTTCCGGGAACGTATACGGTGAAGCTGGACGCGGGTGGAACGACGTTCAGCGAGCCGCTCGACGTGTTGCCCGATCCGCATTCGCCGGGCACGGCGCTAACCATCGCGCAGCAGGTGAATTTCCTGCTGGAAGCGCAGGGCGAAGCGAACCAAGTGGCCGAGATGATCAACCACATCGAGTGGACGCGCAAACAGCTCGCCGACCTACACACGATGCTCGCGGTGAGCGGGGCGAAATACAAGACGATCATCGACGCCGCGAAACAACTGGAAGGCAAGGCAATCGCGCTCGAAGGCCAGATGATCGACATCCACAACACCGGCCGCAGCGAAGACGTCTTCCGGCACCCGATGGAGCTTTATGGGCGAATTTGCTGGATGATCACGCCGCTCAACAACGGGGCGGGAAGCGGCTCGGGCGGCAGCGACCTTGGCCCCACGGCGCAGGACGTTGCCGTGAACGCCGAGTTCAAACAGGACGTCGCGCGTTTGCAGGGCGAGTTCAAACAGCTCGTGCAAAAGGAAACGCCGGCGTTCAATCAGGAATTGAAGGCGGCGCACATCAGCGCGGCGATCGAGCCGTAAACCACAGGCGGCCGCGAAACTTCAACCGGCTCCGAGCCGTGCGGAGTGCTCGCACGGTTCGGAGCCGTTCTTTTTTTGCCCAATTCATGGGTGCGCTTTGCGCGGGAGGTATTTCCGCGGGAGGGCTTGGCTTGGCGTTTCATTTTTCCAGGAGGTGGCGACGATCCACCAGCGCGTGCCGTCCCAGGTGAGCGTGATGTCGTTGATTCCGTATTGGGTGGTTTTCGGTTTTCCGCAGACGCCGAATTCGTTTGTGCTCCAGACCTGCGCCAGATTCCCATAGGTCCAGGTGCGGCGGGCGATTTCACGCTCGCAATCGGGGCGATTGGCCGGGAGCTTGGACAGCGCGGCGATGAATTTCTGGATGGTCAGGACGTATGTTGATGGCTTGCCGTTTTGATCGGTGACGTCAACAAGCTGTGCGCCCGGAGCAAAGAGGGACTGGAAACGCTGAAGATCGCGCTTGCCGTGGGGTCCCGTGGAAATGGCTTTGTAGCTGGCGAGGACGATGGAATTGACGGAACGCACGTCGGAGGGGCGCGCCTTGGGCCATTGAGGGGTGGTCTGCGCGGCTGCGCCGACGACGAGCACGAGCGCAGCGGCGAAAATCATCGCGCCGGGAAGCAAACGCGTGCACCTGGGCGTGGTATTGCCCGTCGATCGTCTTCTTTCGCTCATGATCGCCTCCGCGGCCGCTTCAGCTCCCGCTCGAAATTCGCTTGATGAAAGCCAGCATCTTAGGCTGATGAGCAGGAGCGGTCAATCAGAGCTGAAACCGCGCGTTCCGGGCAGAGGGTTCGCGGTATGCTGGCCCGCTAGTGAGCGTGACAGCCGGGCCTGCGGATTTTTTTCTGTTGTTTGGAGGCTCTTCGGCATTAAAATTTTCCTGCATCGGGGCGGGCAAGCGGGATTGTGTCCAAATGAGACCCGCAAGCGACTCGCGAAACGTCAGGGGGCGTGCTTCCATCCGGTTGACGGGGGTGGTGGGGGTTTGCGTTCTGGCGATTGCGGCGGGGGCTTTTTTCTGGTTCCATAGGCAGGCTTCGGCGTCTTCGGCCGCTCCTCGCGGAAACATTTCCACGGTTGTCGTGCGGCGCGCCGATTTCCGCGAGGTGCTGCGGCTTTCGGGCACCACGGAGGCGCTGCGTTCGCGGCCAATCGTCGCACCGCAACTGGCGGGCTCGGCGGTTTCGGCGATGGTGATCACGCGGATCGCGCGCGGCGGAACGCGGGTGAAACGCGGCGACGTGCTGGCGGAATTTGACCGCCAACAGCAATACAAGAATTTTCTCGATAAACAAGCGCAGTATTACGACCTGGCCGACCAGGTGAAGGAAAAACAGGCCGCCGAACAAGCGGCGCGGGCCGAGGACGAAACGAACCTGAAAGTGGCGGAAGACGCGCTCCAGATCGCGCAACTTGAAGTGAAGAAGAACGAAATCCTTTCCCGGATCGACGCGGAAATCAACGACGAAAAACTGGCCGAAGCGAAAGCGACGCTCGCGCAATTGCGGCACACTTTCGTGCTGAAACGGCAGGCGGCGGCCGCGGGAATTCGCGTGCTCGAAATCAAGACGGACCGCGCGCATCAGGCGATGCTCAACGCCGAGGCGAATGCGAACAAGATGCTGATCCGCTCTCCGATGGACGGCATCGTGGTGCTGAACGAAATCTGGTTGAACGGGCGAATGGGCCACGCGCAGGAAGGCACGCAGGTGCAGCCGGGAGTGCCGTTCATGCGGGTGGTGGATCCTTCGCGGATGGACGTGCACGCGGAAATCAATCAGGCCGATATGCCGTACCTGCACGTGGGGCAGAAGGCGCGGGTGCGGCTGGACGCGTATCCGGGGTTGTGGTTTCCCGGGACGCTGGAGCAAATTTCGCCGCTCGGGCACGCGGGAATGTTTTCCGACCGCGTGAGGGATTTCGGCGGCGTTTTTTCGATCGCCGGCAGCAACCGGAAACTGATGCCCGACCTTTCCGCGGCGGTGGACGTGGAACTGGCGAGCCAGAAGAACGCGCTGGTGGTTCCGGTCGAAAGCGTGGCCAGCGAGCGCGATGGCAGCTACGTCTGGCTCGAACGCGGCGGCGGATTCGAGAAACACCGCATCACGACGGGACCGGAGAACGATCTGGACGTGGTGGTGGAATCCGGGTTGAAGGCGGGAGAGACGATTCGCGAATACGCGCCGGTGTCTTCGGCGGGAGCGGGAGCGGAATGAGGGAAACGCGGCATCGCCGACGAAGACGCGCCGTCCTGGCGGGCATCGTGCTGGCGCTCGGGGCCGGAGGCGGGTTCTGGGCGTTTCACGCGGCCGGTTCCGCGCCGAAGATTCCCACTGCGACGGTGAAGCGAGGAGCGTTCGTCGATTGGGTGAAGCTGCAGGGGCAGGTGAAGGCGGCGGATTCGCAGATTATCTCCGCGCCCTATCGAGCGGGCGATCTGCGCATTCTGAAGCTGGTCCCCACGGGATCGCACGTGAAAAAGGGAGACGTGGTGGTGGAATTCGACGCGACGCAGCTGCGGCAGACGATCGCGCAGGATCGCGTCGCAGTGAAAACGGCCGAGGCTCAGATGGAGCAGGCGAAGGCGCAAGCGAGCTTGAAGGAACAGAAGGACCTGACGGCGGTGCAGAAGGCGGGTTACAACGTGGAATCGGCGCGGCTGGACGCGAGCCAATCGGAGATCGTTTCGCGGATCCAGGGTGCGGAATCGGAACTGAAACTGACCGACGCGAAGGAAAACCTGAGCGCGGCGCAGACGCAACTGGCCGCGGATCGCGCGGCAGACGAGGCGACGATCGGCGGCAGCCGCGAGGCGCTGGCCGAAGCCGAGTATCAGCTTCGGGAGGACGAACGGGAGCTGGGCGAATTGACGCTGCGGGCGCCGATGACCGGGGTGGTCACGCTGCTGAATACGAACTGGAACGCGGGCGGGCCATTCGGCACGCCGCAGCCGTTCAAGCCGGGCGACCGCGTGTGGGCGGGCGCGCCGATCGCGGAATTGCCCAATCTTTCGACGCTCGAAGTGAGCGCGCGCGTGGACGAAACGGAGCGCGGGCAACTGGCTGAGGGCCAGCACGCGGTGCTGCGGTTCAGCGCGGTCCCCGACCGCACGTTCACCGGACACATCGCGCAAATCAGCCGATTGGCCAGCATAGATTTTTCCGGCGGGTGGCCATTTCCGCGGAATTTCGAGGTGCGGCTGGCGCTCGACCAGAGCGATCCGCGGTTGCAGCCCAACATGCAGGGCACGGTGCGAATCGAAGCGGGGAGGGTGGCGAATGCGATCCTGATCCCGGCGCAAGCGGTGTTTTCGGTGAACGGCGAGCGCGTGGCGTACGTGCGAGAAGGCTCGGCATTCTCGGCGCGGCAGATCGTCGTGGCGCAGGAGAGCGGTGGGCAGGCGATGGTGGCGAAAGGGCTCGAACCGGGCGACAAAGTGGCGCTCGAGAAGCCGCCGGGCGTCTCGTGAGCGGGAGGGTATGCGATTGAGGCGTAGTTGGAGCATCGGACGTGCGCGCGCGGCGGGGATGGTTCTTGCCGCGGCGCTCGCGGTTTGTGGTCTTGGGGGTTGCGCGCTCGAAGGTGCCGCACGCACGAGCGACCCGGGCGTTCCGGTGGCTCGCGTGGAAAGAACCGATCTTCGGCTGGAAGTGCACGCCACCGGCGAACTGCGCGCCTTGCATTCGGTTTTGCTGACGGCGCCGGCGATCGGCGGCGGCACGCTGGAAATCATCCGGCTGGTGCAGACGGGAATGCCGGTGAAAGCGGGACAGGAGGTGGTTGCGTTCGATCCGAGCACGCAGGAATACAACCTGGCGACCAGCCGATTCGATCTGGAACAGGCGAAGCAAGAGATATTGGAAGCGAAGGACAAAGCCGCGGTGCAAGCGGCCGAAGACCAGACGGCGCTTCTGAAGGATAAATTCGCCGTCCGGCAGGCGCAGCTGAAAGTGGACGAGAACGAACTGGTGAGCGCGATCGACGCGAAGAAAAACGTGCTGGCGCTCAACGAAGCCAAGCGGGCGCTGGCGCAGCTGGAGCAGGACATCCGCTCCCACGCCGCTTCGAGCCAGGCCACGATTTCGGTGAACGAGCAGACGCTGGCGAAGGCGCGCCTGGCGATTGCGCAGGCCGAGCAGAACATCGCGAAGATGAAGGTGCGCTCGCCGATCGCCGGGCTGGTGGTGGTGCGCGAGAACGATCGCGCCACGGGCGGCATCTTTTTCAGCGGCATGACGCTGCCGCCATTTCAGATCGGTGATCAGGTGGGGCCGGGATCGGTGGTGACGGAAGTGGTCGATACCGGGCACATGGAGCTGGCGGCGAAAATCCGTGGGGCGGACCGGACGAACGTGCAGCCGGGCGATCCGGTGGAAATTCACGTCAACGCCATTCCCGGCGTGACGTTTGCGGGGCGAGTGGGTGCCATGGGAGGAATGGCGACGGGAGGATTTTTCGGCCCGAGCGGATCGCAGGTGGACGTGAATATCGTGTTCGACCACGGGGATGCGCGGCTGCGGCCGGGATTTTCGGCGCGGGTGGTGATTCTGGGGCGCGAACTGCATCAGGCGCTGATGATTCCGCGCGAAGCCGTTTTCGATCTGACCGGCACTCCGACCGTTTACGTGAAGGGAAGCGGCGGATTTCAGGCGAAACACGTGAAAATCCGTTACCTGACCGACGCCAGCGCGCTGGTGAGCGGAGTGGACGCGGGAACGGAAGTCGCGTTGGTGAATCCCGAAACGGCAGGCACCGGCGCGGCGCAGAAGAAGCCGGCGGGTGCGCCGGCGCTGGCTCCGCCGGGGAGATGATCGTGAACGCGCCAGCCTTGATGAGCGAAGAGCGGTCGTTGCGGCGCACGGTGCGGCAATGGAGCCCGGACCTGAGGCTGGGATTCCAGAACCTGCTGCTGCACAAGCTGCGGTCGCTGCTGACGATGCTGGGGATGATTTTCGGTGTGGCGGCGGTGGTGTCGATGCTCTCCATCGGAGCCGGGGCGCAGCAAAAGGCCATGGCTTTCATCGAGCAACTGGGCGTGCGGAATCTGATCGTGGAAGCGAAAGAGGCGCAGACGTACCAGCAACTCGAAAAGGTGCGGCAGATTTCGCTGGGGCTGACGCTGGAAGATTACCGGGTGTTGCGGAAAGACGTGGCGGGAGTAGAGGCATCATCGCCGCGAAAGACTTTTTCGCCGACGAAGATGATTCCGAAACCGAGCGGGGCGATGCCGGTGGTTTACGGGGTGAATCCCAGCTATCCGGAAATCGAAGGATTGCGGATGATTTCCGGGCGCTTTTTCAACGCGGAGGAAA
>JAKASX010000081.1 GCA_021818865.1 Acidobacteriota bacterium | reverse complement strand
ATCCAATAGCGCGGCATCGCCTCCGCTTTCTGAAAATGGAACGCGATCAGCTGGAAATCGGCGAATCCCGCTGCCACCAGCATCGCTCCTGCCAGGTAGATCCAGAACGTGCGCGAAAATCCCTTCCATTCCGGGACCCGCGTCTTCACTTCGAATCGCTCCGGCGCCGGATAGATCATCCGCGCCGCCAGCACCACCGCGATCGTCAGCACCGCCGGAACCAGCAACATCGCAAACGCTTCTCGATAATTCCCGTGCCACGCCAGCACCGCTGCCACCGCCAGAGGCCCCACCAGCGCGCCGATCTGGTCCATCGCTTCGTGCAGCCCGAAACCCCATCCCAGCCCGATCTGCTCGGAAGCGTGCGACAGCATCACGTCGCGTGGCGGATTTCGTATCGCCTTGCCCGTGCGCTCGGCCAGAATCAGAAGCGCAGCCATCTGCCAACTCCCCGCCAGCGCCAGCAGCGGCACTGCGGCCATCTGCACGCAATAGCCCAGGATCGTGATCGGCCAGAATTTCCGCGTTCGCTCGCTGATCGGCCCGGAAACGAACCGCAGTCCATAGCCGAGCAGTTCGCCCAGTCCCGCGACCACCCCCACCACCGCCCCGCTCGCGCCCAGCACCGCCAGAAACGGTCCGGTGACGCTTCGCGCTCCCTCGTACGCGAAATCGGCGAAAAGACTCACCACTCCGAGCAGCACCACGAATCGCAAGGCTGCCCGGGCGTCCGATTTCTTTTCCGCTGTTTGCCGTTCGTCAACCATCGTCGCCCAATCTCGCGAACGAGAATACAGGAATCGCCGGCCACGCGCATGCGCCACTCCCGACGATCGTTCCCCCACGCCGTCAAGGCACTCCGCAAAGCGCCGCTAAAAGCGTCCCGCCGCGCGCATTCTGTTTGACACTTGCGCGCCTTTCGTTTAGCACTATCCCGTCAGCGAAAAGCGCCCGATGGCTGAACCATCCCCATCCGCGGCCGTTCCCGCGCGCCTCGATCGTCTCGCCTGGCGCCCGATCCACACTTGGATCACGCTCGCGCTCGGCGTCGGCTGGCTGCTCGACGCTTTCGAAGTCAACGTCGTCGGCAACGTCCTCGGCATTCTCCGCGATCTCTGGCATCTTTCGAGCGTCCAGGCGAGCGCGATCGTCACAATCTGGCTCGTCGGCTTGATGTTTGGCGCGCTCTTCTTCGGCTACCTCGCCGACCGTTTTGGCCGTCGCCGCCTTTTTCTCGTCACCCTGCTCCTCTATTCCTCTGCCACGGTCCTTTCCGCTCTTTCGCCCGGCTACGCGTTTTTTCTCGTCTTCCGTTTTCTCACCGCCATCGGCGTCGGCGCCGAATATTCCGCCATCAACGCCGCCATTGGCGAGATGATTCCCGCTCGTTATCGCGGCCGCGCCGGCGCCACGGTAATGAATTTCTGGCCGCTCGGCACGATTCTCGCAGCCGGTGTCACCCTCTATTTCATCAACCTGTTCCCGCCCTCGATCGGCTGGCGATTCGCGTTTGCGCTCGGCGCCATCATCGCGCTCTTCACGCTCTGGGTTCGCCGCGTCCTTCCCGAATCGCCGCGTTGGCTGCTCGGCAAAGGCCGCGTGAAGGAAGCGCAGGCTATCCTCGAGCGCCTCGAGCAAGGCGCTTCCCGCTTCCCCGCTCCCGCCGCCGCGCCCGCGGATTCGCCGCCATCCGGCTCGCCCGGCTTCTGGCAACAGTTGCTGCGCCTCCTCGCCGACCACCCCGCGCGTCTCGCGCTCGGCTGCGCCCTCGATTTCACCGAAGCCGCCGGCTACTACGGCATCTTCGCGTTTCTCCCGCTCGTCGTTTTGCCCGCCGTCGGCATCGGCCGGCGGCAGGTTCCCGAATTTTTCCTCATCGGCAATATCGGTGCGGTGGTCGGCGGGATTTTCGCCGCCGCCTTTCTCGATAAAGCGGGCCGCAAACCCACCGTCACCGCCTTTTATCTCCTCGCCGCACTTTCCCTCCTCGCCATGGGAGCGGCCACGCGCGACGCGAGCGCCCGCGGCGTCCTGTGGTCCTTCGTCTTCGTCAATTTCGCCGCCACTGGCAGCTGGATTTCCGCCTATCCCACGTTCTCGGAAATTTTTCCCACCTCGCTTCGTTCCACAGGCATCGGCGCTTCGGTCGCTTTCGGCCGTATCGGCGCCGCGCTCGCGCCGCTCGTGCTCGTTCTTCTCAGCCGTCGCGCGTCTCCTTTTGCTTCCTTCGCGCTTCTGGCAAGCTTTTACGCGCTGGGCGCTGCGGCCATGATTCCCTGGTGGATTTGGGGCCCGGAAGGCCGCGGCCGTCCGCTCGAAATCCTCGCCGCGGAAAAAAACGGATGAACCCTCCCCGCGTCCAGCTCTCGCACCTCGATAACCTCTGGTTCCAGGTCACCGGTACGCTCTGCAATCTTGCCTGCACCCACTGTTTCAACGGCAGCGGACCCGGCGTTCGCACGTTCGATTTCCTCTCGCCGGCCGATGTCCGCCGCGAACTCGGCCACGCCGCTCGCCTGGGCGTTCGCGAAATTTTCTTCACCGGCGGCGAACCGTTCCTTCATCCTGCGCTCCTCGAAATGCTGGCCGATTCCCTCCGCGTCGCGCCCGTCACCGTCCTCACCAATGCCACTCTGCTTCCCGAACGCATTGCCGTCCGGCTCGCCGAAATCGAGCGCGCCTCCAGCTATTCCCTCGAAATTCGCGTCAGCCTGGATTCGCCCAACGAGACCGCGAACGACGCGATTCGCGGCGCTGGCGTTTTCTCCCGCGTCCTTGCCTCGATCGAGCGGCTCTGTCGCCACGGCCTGCTTCCGCTCGTCACGGTCGTTCGCAATTGGCCGCTCGAAGACGAGCCGGAAATCCTCGCCAGTTTCACCCGCCTGCTCTCCGACCGCGCCGGCTACCATCGCCCGCGCCTCAAATTCCTTCCCGCCCTCCCGCTGGGCCGCGAACTCGTCCGCATCGGCGCCCTCCACGACGAGCCGTTCGTCACCGAGGAAATGCTCGGTGGTTTCGATTCCGATCTTCTGATGTGTTCCAATTCCCGCGTCGTCACGGACCGCGGCGTCTGGGTCTGTCCGCTGCTCGTCGAAATGCCCGATGCTCGCCTGGGCAGCCATCTCGCCGACGCAGCGCCCTCTTATGCGCTCCGCCATCGCGCCTGCTACACCTGCTATGAATTCGGCGTTTTCTGCTCCAACGTCAGCCCGGCGATTGAAGGCGCCACGCCGCCCGCCGCGCCCGGGGAGCCCTGACGATGCGGCGTCTTGCCATCTTCGGCGGCATCTACAGCAATCATCTCGCTCTCGCCGCCGCGCTCGCCGACGTTGCCCGCCGCAACGTCGACGCCATCTATTGCCTGGGCGATCTCGGCGCCTTCGGTCCCGCGCCCGATCGCGTTTTTCCGCTCCTGCGCGATTCCGGCGTCGTGACCATCCAGGGCAACTACGATAATTCTCTCGCCCTCGGCCTTCCCGATTGCCAATGCGGCTACACCGATCCCCGCGACAATTCCTTCGCTCGTCTCAGCTACGACTACACCTTTCGCCGCACCTCACCCAAAAACAAAGCATGGCTCGCCACGCTCCCCGCCTCGCTCCATCTGGAAATCGAAGATCTACGCGTCGCGCTCTTCCACGGCTCGCCGCGCAAGATGAATGAATTTCTCTGGGAATCCGCCTGTTCCGACGCTTTCCTCGAATACCTGCTCGATTTCGCCCGTGCCGACGTCCTCTGCGTCACGCACACCGGCATCAAATGGCATCGCGCGTTGCCCTCCGGCCGCCACGTCGTCAACGTCGGCGCGCTCGGCCGCCCGGAAAACGACGGCGGAACGAACGTCTGGTACGCGCTGCTGACTTTTGCGAATCGTTTCCTCTCGGTTGAATTCATTCCCGTCGTCTACGACTACCACGCGCTCGCCGCCGAAATGCAAGGCGAGCATTTGCCTGACGAATTCATCGAAACCATCCTCACCGGCTGGTGGACAACCTGCCTCGAAATTCTGCCTCACAAGGAACGCGCCCGCGGCCGCTTCTGATTCCCCGGCGCGCTGGCATGCTTGTGCCAGCATTTCGCTCGTCCCCGCTCCTCGCGCCCGAAACAATGCTACAATCCTCGCCCACAGGGGGAGGCTTCCATGCGCGGTCTGATGATGGAGGATCAGCTCACTCTTTTCTCGATTTTCGATCGCGTCGCGCGCTATTTCCCCCAACAGGAGATCGTCACCCGCCGTCCCGACGGCTCGTTTTCCCGCACCAACTACGCCGCCTTTTCGACGCGCGTTCGCAAACTCGCCCGCGTCCTCACCGATGCCGGCCTCGCGCCCGGCGATCGCGTCGCCACGCTGCTCTGGAATCACGCCGCGCATTTCGAAGCCTTTTTCGCCGTTCCGCTCGCCGGCGGCGTTCTCCATCCGCTCAATCCTCGCCTTCATCCCGACGAAACCGCGTGGATCGCTCGCGCGGCCGGCGACCGTTTCCTGATCGTCGACGACACCCTCTGGCCCACCTTCGATCGTTTCCGCGAGAGCGTTCCGCTCGACCGCGTCTGGCAAGTCCCTTTCGCCGGCCTTCCCGCGCCCGCCTGCGCCGCGAATTACGAAGCCGCGCTCAATCTGGCCCCCGCCGATTTCGTTTTCCCCCAACTCGACGAACGCGACGCTGCCTCCATGTTTTTCACCTCCGGCACCACCGGCCGTCCCAAGGGAGTCGTCTATTCGCATCGTTCGCTCGTGCTGCATGGCCTCGCCGCCTGCCTCGCCGATGGCTGCGGCCTGTCTCGTCTGGACGTCGTGCTGCCCGCCACCCCCATGTTTCACGCCAACGCCTGGGGTCTCCCTCACGCTGCGGTGATCGCCGGCGCGAAAATGGTTTTCCCCGGCTCGGGCGCAACGCCCGCGGATCTTCTCGACCTCGTCGAGCAGGAAGGCGTCACGCTCGCCTCCGGCGTCCCTACTATCTGGCTCGGCGTCCTCGAGGAACTCCGCCGGAATCCCTCGGGCTGGAAATTCCGCGCTCCCGTGCGCGTTGTGGTCGGCGGCACCGCGCCCCCCGAGAGCCTGATCCGCGAACTGGATCGTTTCGGCCTGCGCATCCTCCACGGCTGGGGCATGACGGAAACGTCGCCGCTCGCGACGGTCAGCCATCTGAAACCTCACATGCAATCCTGGAGCGAGGATCGCCAATACGAAGCGCGTGCGAAGCAAGGTTACCCACTGCCCTTCATTCAGGTGCGTCTTGCCGGCGCCGAGGGAGAAGCTCCGTGGGACGGCGCCACGCCCGGCGAACTCGAGGTTCGCGGCCCCTGGATCGCTTCCTCTTATCACGCCGCGCCGGAATCCGGCGATCGCTGGACGCCCGACGGCTGGTTTCGCACCGGCGACGTTGCCACGATCGATTCCGAAGGCTTTGTGAAAATCGTCGATCGCGCCAAAGACATGATTAAATCGGGCGGCGAATGGATCAGCTCCGTCGATCTGGAAAACACCTTGATGGCCCATCCCGCCGTCCGCGAAGCCGCCGTCATCGCCGTCTACGATCCCAAATGGCAGGAGCGCCCGCTCGCCATCATCGTTCCGCGCGAGGGCCCGCGTCCCGCGCCCGAGGATCTCGCCGCGCTGCTCGCCACGCGTTTCGACAAATGGCAGATTCCCGACGGCTTCGTTTTCGTCGACGAACTCCCGCGCACCTCCGTCGGCAAAATCCAGAAAAGCCGCCTCCGCGAGCAATTCCGCGACTGGCGCAAAGACCACCCGGCGCCGCCATTGCAAAAATGAGTGGCGAGTGTCCCCCGCACCGTCAACGGCTGGAATCATCGGCCTCGCGCTTGGCGCTTCAGGCGGCTGAATTGCGCGCTACGGCTCTAAAAGCGGCAGTCCGCGCGGTGTCTCGACCGGCCGGCCCGGCCGCCAAGTTTCAGGACCAACCTTGGGCTTCGCGGTTATCCTCTCGGAACACAGAAATTCTGGGGGAAAGATCGAGCGCCAAACGCGGACCCCAAACGGCGCCGATTTCCCTTCGTCGCTTCGCGATCAAGCACTTCAACCCTGCCAGAGGGTAACGATGTCCCTTTCCAATTCCGACAGCCACAGATACTCTTGACCTGCGCGGCGCCTCGCGATATAGTCCCGCCGATTTGTGGTTGGGGCAGCGGTCTTTTCACGCAAAAACAGATACTTGGGTGTTGTCGCACCAATGCGGCTGTTCGGCAAGGCGTAGTCTTTCCCCGGGGATAACGGCTCTCGATTCGAGCGGTGGGGCGTAAATCGGCGGGCGGGATCCGGCGTGAAAGCAAGTGGGGTGGGAACCAGCCAGGAAGAAACCGGATTTTACGTCCGCTTACCTTAGGGAGGCGGCATGCTGGCTAGGGCAGGGTGGGGACGAACGGGGCATGAAGGGCTAAGCAATCAGCAACGAAATCCATCGACATTGAAAAACCAGGCGTGGTTCGCGGCGCTCGTGCTTGCTGTATTCGTGGCGCTCGCGTTCGCGCCGCGCGCCATGGCGCAAACGGCCAGCTCGCTCAACGGCCGCGTTTCCGATCCAAGCGGGGCGGCCGTGCCCGGCGCAAGCGTCACGCTCACCGACTCCGCCACCGGCCTCGAGCGCACCACCACCAGCAACGCCCAGGGCCTTTACCAGTTCCTGGCCATTCCTCCCGGCAATTATAGCCTCAAGGCGTCGGCCAAAGGCTTTGCCGCCTACCTCGCCCAGCACGTCGCTCTGCTGGTAAGCACGGCCTCCACGATCAACATTCATCTCAGCCTCGCCCGCGTCTCCTCCTCCGTCGTCGTCAAGGGCAACACCGTTCCTCTCCTCAACCACACTGACGCGACGTTGGGCAACACGATTAGCGGGGAACAACTGGCGCAGCTTCCGATTGCCGATCGCAACGTTGGCCACTTGCTCAGCCTGCAGGCCGGCGTGACCTACCTGGGGGGCAATCTGGACACTTCGACCACGGACACGCGCAGCGGCGCCGTAAATGGGTTGCGCAGCGACCAGAACAACCTCACTTTGGATGGCGCCGACATCAATGACGTGAATAATGGCTACGCCTTCACCGGCGTGCTGACGGTGCCGCCCGATTCCGTTGAAGAATTCCGCGTGGTCACCGCCAACTCGAACGCGACGTCAGGTTATTCCAGTGGCGCGCAAGTGGTGATGGTGACCAAATCCGGCACGAACCATTTCCACGGCTCCCTCTACGAATACAATCGCAATACCATCTTCAGCGCTAACGATACCTTTCTGAACGCCGCAGGAAGTCAGCGGCCCAAACTGATCCGAAACGTTTTCGGCGCTACGCTCGGCGGACCCATCCTGCACAATCGCCTCTTCTTCTTCGCCAATTATGAGGGCCGACGGGACGCCCAGGGCACGAGCGAATTGCGGACGGTGCCGACGGCCAGCCTGCGCGACGGCGTCATCGAGTATCAATGCGCCACGGCCTCCCAGTGCCCCGGCGGAAACGTCGCCGGAATCAGCGGAAAGACCTATCCGGTGCAACCCGGCTACTACGGACTTGGCCCTTCGCAACTCAAGCAGATGGACCCGCTTGGAATCGGCGCCAATTCGTCGATCTTAAAACTGCTGCAGCAATATCCGATGCCAAACGACACGACGGTGGGCGATGGCCAAAACATCGAAGGGTACCGCTTCGCGCCCAGTGAGGATTCTCGATACGATACGTACATCACCCGTTTGGACTACCACATTACCCGGAGCGGCTCGGAGACCCTGTTTTGGCGCGGCCAGACGCAGAACGACAAGATACCGGGGGCGCCACAGTTTCCCGGCCAGATCCCCGCGACAACGGCGCTCAACGGCAGCAAAGGCTCGATCCTCGGCCTCACTTCCGTTCTTACACCGACCATCATCAACAGCTTCCATTGGGACTTGATTCGCCAGGCGGAAACCAACGCCGGCTACTCACTCCAGCCCGCGGTCTATCTCGACAGCATTAGCGACTACTACCCCTTCACGCGCTCGGCGTCCTTTGTGGTCCCGGTCAATCAGCTCAGCGACAATCTCAGCTGGATTCGCGGCGACCATACCCTCAGTTTCGGCACCGACCTTTTCATCATTCGCGACAACCGCACCAGTTACGCCAAGTCTTTTTCCGACGCGTCGATGAATTTGGCGTATTTCAACACGACCGGGATCGTCTGCACGTCGAATCAGTCCAGCCCGCTCAATCCCGCCAACAGCGGCTTTCCAGCCGTCGACTATAACTTCGCCTGCTCCGGCTACGATCCGGCGACCGTTCTTGAATACGGCATCCTGCCGGAGGGCGACGGATATTACAACTACACGCACACGGGCGCGGCCCTTCCGCAAGGCGCTCCCGTTCTCCGCCGCTACGCGCTGAACGATTACGAATTCTACGGTCAGGACTCCTGGAGGATTAAGTCCAATCTGACGCTCACCTACGGCTTGCGCTGGGTCCTGGAGGCCCCGCCGTACGAAACCAACGGCAACCAGGTTGCTCCCTGCATTGTAAACTCCAGCAACGGCTGCTCGGGCCAATACCTCGCCAACTTCATGATGAAGTCCGCGGCGCTTGCCCAGCAGGGTATGCCCGCCAACGACGCTGGCCAACTCGGGTTTTTCCTGGGTGGGCCGGTGAATAACGGTCCGGGCTTCTGGGGCTGGGACCATCGCGATTTTTCTCCGCGCGTTGGGGTGGCCTGGTCTCCGGACCTGGGAAACGGATGGCTATCGAAGATTTTTGGGGCAAAGAACCAGTTCGTCATCCGCGGCGGCTACAGCATCGTCTACGACCATTTCGGCATGCCCATCGTCAACACTTTCGATCAGAACGGCTCGTTCGGTTTGACGAGCGACATCGGCAACGCCGCCGGCGCCGCGGGCAACACGGTGGCGGCTCTGCCGCGCTTCACGTGCCCCACCTGCTTGCCGCCGCCTTGCGCCTCCCTGAGCCAGGCCGGTTGCATCCTCGGCCCCACCCCCACGGGCGGTTTCCCGGTGGTTCCAAGCAGCGGGAACTTCGCCATCAACTGGGGACTGGACTCTTCGCTAAAGACGCCTTACGCGCACGAGATCAACTTTACGATCGAGCGGCAAATCGGCAAGAATTCGTCTTTGCAAATTGCCTACGTGGGCACGATCGGCCGGCGCCTGCCGATGCAGGTGGACGAGGCCATGCCGACCAACCTTGTCGATCCACGCAGTGGGATGAACTACTTCGCCGCGGCCAAACTGTTGTCGCAGGATGTTGTGGCCGGGCTGCCTACTTCTCAGGTGAAATCCATTCCGTTTTGGCAGGACATGTTCCCCGGCTGGGGTAGCCTGACGCAGAGTTACCTGGACAACCAGGGACTCAACTGCATTGGCGACGACCATCCCGGAGCGCTGACCGCGACGCAGGCGCTTTATGATTTCTGGTCTTGCGACCTGCATAACGAGACGTTCAGTCTCTTTATCCTGGACACGCCCAGTTCGATTTCCGGCTACTCGGTCCCCAATAGCAAACTCGGCCCGTACGCTTTCTACCACGACCAGTTCAGTTCGCTTACCGCGTGGCGCAACATCGGCACGTCGGACTACAACGCCATGCAGGTGACTTACAACGTCCGTTGGCGCGAAAACTTCACCGGCCAGTTCAACTACACCTTCTCGAAGTCCCTCGACGAAGTTTCCGACGCCGGACGCATCGGATCGTGGGAGGGCAGCGGAGGCACGGGCAACGACACGAACGGCGGCGGAATCGTGATCAATACGTGGGACCCGCTGGCGCTGCGCGGGTTGTCGAGCTTCAACGCGTTCGATCAAATCAACGCGAACTGGGTGTACCGGCTGCCCTTTGGCAAGGGGCAGATGCTCGGCAACGGCGTAAGTCCCTGGGTGAATGAGATCATCGGCGGCTGGCAATTCTCCGGATTGTTCCGCTGGACGACGGGTTTCCCAACTTCCGTCGACAACACCGGCTTCTGGCCGACGAACTGGAACATCGAGGGACTCGCCATGCCCGTCGTCAATGGACAATTGCCGCAAACGTCCAATCCGAGCAACGCGGTGGTGAACGGGCAACCGATCGGCCCGAACATTTTCTCGAATCCTGCTGCAGCTGAATCGATGTTCCGCTACAGCTGGCCGGGCGAGTCGGGAACCCGAAACGAGCTAATCGGGGACGGTATGTTCAACATCGATACCGGGCTCAGCAAGGATTTCTCGCTCGGGGAAAGCCGCCTGCTGGAATTCACCTGGCAAACGTTCAATACCACGAATTCCGTGCGTTACAACGTCTGGACCGCGATGCCCTTGCTCGGCGCGCTTCCCAACCAGTTCGGCAACTATACTTCCACGCTCACGCAGCCGCGCTTCATGCAATTCGCTCTGCGCTTCGACTTCTAACCCACCGGCGGGGGCGACCGACGCGTCGCCCCCGCCCTATCTAAATCCCGCCGCTGATAGAGATGGGGTTTCCGCTTCCCGTAGGAAATTCGCCGCCTTAGCCCCTGTTGCATCGCCGGCTTCTGCGCTCTTTGCAGTCCGATGCCTCCCGTCGGACCAGCCGGCTTCTTCGCCTCGACCACCCCATGCAATGCGGGCGCTGGCAAGGCAGGTCGAACCTGCCAACCGGATTGGGGCAAAAGCCTTTGATGTAACAACGCTCCCGTGATATAACCCTGCCAGTCACCCTACGGCTGGACTCAGGCCCGTTGTTTCTTTCCAGGAGGATCTGCTTCATGCGACGACTAGTGATTTTTGCATGCGTACTTGCCCTGCCATGCGCGGCCTGGGCGCGGAGCGGACGATCGGCCACAAGTTGGGACAACCTTGCTGCATTGCACGCGGGAGAGAAAATTCAGGTCGTTGATACGAGTCACAAGAAGCATTCCGGCGCTTTCGTTTCTTTCTCCCGTCAAGCCATCACGATGGAGGAAAAGCACAAAACGGAAACGATCCAAAGAGGAGATGTTGCGAACGTGAGTATTTCGGGCCGACACCGCCTCAGGAACGCGTTGATCGGCGGCCTCATAGGTGGCGGCGCAGGAGCGGGGATCGGCGCCGCGGCGTGGTCGAGCGGCCATATTGGCACATCGAAAGGCGAATTTGCCGCCATCTTGGGGGCCGTGGGCTTCGTTGGCGGGGCAGTAGTGGGCGCCCTGCTACCCGACCGCAAAACCGTCTACCGCGAAAATCCGTAGTAAGTATGCTCGAAGTGTGTTGTCGCAGCGGGTGTCGGATACCGTTGCACGACGTTTAGAAGCTGAGGCTAGACGGTGCGGCCGATGAGTGCGCCCATGGAGCGAGAGTTCCGACCCACTAAGAGCATTCGGATACCACAAACGAGAGGAGGCGCAAACCTGACTTCGCGCCGCCGTTACTGCGGGGATAAGGAAGAGACAAGTTGAAGCGGGCAGGTCTGTAAGCCGGATCCTGTCCGAAGCGAGCCTGTTGCCAGGCGCGTTTCGGGGCGATCATTCCTCTCGGCCCGGCATCGCTGCCGGGCTCTAGCGGCCTACCCGAGGGTCAAACGGGCCGGGCCGGCCCTTCCCTCCTATTTGGCCTTGCTCCGCGCGGGGTTTTCCGTGCCGCTCCGATTGCTCGGAGCGCGGTGGGCTCTTACCCCACCGTTTCACCCTTGCTCGCCTCCGCCGCCGTCCCGATCGCTCGGGATTGACCGATCCAAGGTTTTGCCTCGGGTCCGCCATCGAGGGGGCGGAGGGCGAGCGGTCTGGTTTCTGTGGCACTGTCCGTGGCTGGACCCTCGCGAATCCAGTCCCCTGGCGTTACCAGGCGCGCTGCCCTGGGGAGTCCGGACTTTCCTCGTGCCCGCTTCCGTGAGGAAGCTGGCCCGCGATCACCCGACCTGCCCGCTATCATCAATTATAGATTCACCCGCCGCAAAAACCCACTCCGTAGCGGCAAATCACCCGCGCCGAACTCTTCGCCGCTGTCTCGCCGCCGTTCCCACGTTGGACTCGCGCAGCCCAAGCCTTTTCCGCAAAAGCAGTTGACCGTTCCCTTCGATGCGTGAACTCCCCTTGACCCGAAAACGAACGCCATGGCCAGACGCTTGCAACGAGTGCTCTCAGCAAGGTGGAAGACTCGGGCTCGGCTGGGCCCGTTTCAAGTCGATGCCCGAAGAAATCTGCGCGCAGTTCCACCCCGGTTTCGAGAAGCGAGGGAAGGAGCCGGCGGGAGGGGTGTTTTTAGCCAGCCACGATTCGCGAATTCTCAGGAGAATGCAACATGGACGCAAACGTTCAGGAAAAGCCGTCATTGCCGCGTCTTGGAGAGCCCGCGCCACCCTTTGAAGCGCAAACCACGCATGGAAAAATTCGCCTCGAGGACTTCCACGGCAGTTGGCTGATTCTTTTTTCGCATCCGGCGGATTTCACGCCCGTCTGCACCACCGAATTCGTCGCTTTCGCCGAAATCGCGCCGGAACTGCGCAAGCGCGGCGTCGAGCTGTGCGGGCTGAGCATCGACAGCACCTATTCCCACATCGCCTGGGTCCGCAATATCGAAAACAATTTCGGCATAAAGATTCCCTTCCCCGTGATCGCCGATCTGAACAAGGAAGTCGCCACGCTCTACGGCATGGTGATGCCCGGAGAAAGCAAAACGGAAGCGAGCCGCTGCGTTTTCGTGATCGATCCGAACGGCGTTGTCCGTGCGATGATTTATTACCCGCTCACCACTGGCCGCAATACGCAGGAAATTCTTCGTCTGATCGACGCTCTCCAAACGACAGATCAGCACGCCGTCGCCACGCCGGCGAATTGGAAACCTGGCGACAAAGTCATCGTTCCTCCGCCCGCGACAACCGACGCGGCCGACGAACGGATGAAGGCCGGCTATGAAACGAAGGATTGGTATTTCTCGAAAAAGGCCGTGTAAGGCCGGGCGAAAGGGAAACCACATGCCGTGCATCGATGCTTCCGGCGCATTGACGGAAAAAGGCCGCACGGTTCTCGCGGCGCTTGCGGAACCGGCTTCGCTCCAGGATGTCGCAATTCGGACCGGACTTCCTCTCTATCAAGTTCGCGCCGCGGTGCGCGAAATGGAGGAAGCGGGCATGGTCAAGCAAACGGACGCGGGCTTCGTCGCCGTCGCCGCCGGCTCATCAGGCGCGCAGGCGACGGGAAAAATTTGAGGCAGGATGCGCGACACGGCGCGCGCCGTTATCACGATAGAAGGAGAAAAACATGGGAAGAAAATGGTGGATCGGGATCGTATTTCTGCTGGCCGGATTCGCGGCCGGAATGGCAGCAGGGCGAGGACAGCGGTTTAACCAAAAAACACTTGAGAACCTTCACACGGCGATGAAGGGCGAAGCTTTTGCCTACTTGAAATACTCGCTCTACGCCGAGCAAGCGCGAAAGAGCGGCCATCCGGAAATCGCCGATATGTTTGAGAACGCGGCGAAAGTCGAGCGATTCGAACATTTCGCCGAAGAAGCCGAACTCGCCGGCCTCGTGGGCACGGATGAGGAAAATCTGCGCGACGCCATCGAAGGCGAGAATTACGAAGCGACGACGATGTACAGGGAATTCGCCGAACAGGCGACCAGCGTCGAGGATCACGCCGCCGCCGAGCGATTCGAGGAAATTCGCAAGGACGAAGCGAAACACCGCGCGATGTTCGAAGCAGCGCTCGAAAAGCTGACGCAAGCCTCGAAGACCGGAAAGTAATCGCGCGAAGCGCTTATGAAAAAGGGCCGCTCGGGGCACGAGCGCTCTTGGTTCAGTCCCGAGCGCCGTTATGAGCTGACCGCTCGGGTTTAGCGCCCTCGCGATCGCCGCTTCCGACATCTCAAAGCTAGCCCTCGTGGCCGAAGGCGTGGGCGGGGGTTCCCTCCATTGCGTCCCTACGAAGGTCACAGTAAGATACCTTCCAAGCGTTGCCCGCCTTCAATCGTTGAAGAAGCGAGCAATCCCTGGGAGGTATCAGCCTGGACCTCTCGGGCTCCATGGACGAATCGCAAAATTCGGGGTCAAGCGGCTCGTCCGGCCGCAGCGACTTGAGCGGGCGTCTGCTGGGGCGTTTTCTGGTGAAGTCGCGGCTGGGCGAAGGCGGAATGGGCCAAGTGTATCTGGCCGAGGATACGCTGCTGAAGCGCCTAGTGGCGCTCAAGCGCATTTCGCCGCATCTGCGCGACAATCCCCGCCTGGCCGAACGATTCCGCCGTGAAGTGGAGCTGGCATCCAGGCTTTCCCATCCGCATATCGCCGCCGTTTACGACGTCTTCGAGCACGAAGGCGAATCGTTTCTGGTGATGGAATACGTTGAGGGCCAAACGTTGCGGCAGCGGATGCACGGTGCGCCGATTTCCATCGAGGAATTTCTGGAGATCACGCGGCAAGCGGCTTCGGCGCTCGCTGCGGCTCACGCGCAGGGCGTGCTGCACCGCGATTTGAAGCCGGAAAACATCATTTTGACGCGCGACCACCAGGTGAAAATCCTGGATTTCGGGTTGGCCAAGGACCTGCCGCTGAGCGCCGAATCCACTCTGGCCGTCACCGAGCCCGGCCTGAAAGGAACGCCGGGCTACATGGCGCCCGAGGCGCTGCTGGAAAAGCCGGTGGACGCACGCGCGGATCTTTTTTCACTGGGCGTGGTGTTCTACGAGATGCTCGCCGGACGCCATCCGTTCATGCACCGCGGCGACAGCTTCGTCACCACCGTCAATCGCGTGCTGGGCGTGACGCCCAAGCCGCTTTCAACCTTCAACCGGGAAGCGACGCCGCAGATCGAAGCTATCGTTTCGCGGCTGCTCGAAAAAGACCCGATTCAGCGCTACGCAACCGCGGTGCAGCTCGGCGCGGATCTGAAAGCGGCGGCTGGCGGGAGCGGGATTTCCTCTTCGGTCAGTGCGGCGGTTCGGCCACGGCGCAGAAGCAAGCTTTTCGCGGCTGTTGGTATCGGCGTCGTGGTGTGCGCCGCGGCCGGCTTCTTGTTTTATCGGTACATCGCGCGGTCAAGACTCACCACAAACGACTGGATCCTGATGACGGACTTTTCCAATGAAACCAAGCAGCCGATCTTCGACGACACGGTCAGCCAGGCGTTGCGCGACGCCATCGAGGAGTCACGCGTTATGCGATTGGTGCCGCGCGCGCAGGAAATCGCGGCAGCTCGCCTTATGGGAGAGCGTGATGTCTCGCGGATCGACGCGCCGTTAGGCAGGCAGATTTGCCAGCGGGAAGGCTATCGAGGACTGCTGACCGGAAGTATCCGCTCCCTGCCGCCGGATTACGTGGTGACAGTGCAACTGGAGAATCCGGAGAGCGGTGTGCCGGTTTACACGACCGAGGCATCTTTCCGCCAGCCGGCCCAGCTTTATCCCGCCGTGGACAAACTGGCGCGCACGTTGCGTTCCCACCTCGGTGAATCGCTCGCCGACATTCGTGAGACGAGCACGCCGCTGGCGCAAGTGACCACCCCTTCCCTGGTGGCGCTCCAGCGCTATACGCGGGCGGTGCGGCTCTACGACCAAGGCGGTTATCCGGACGCATTGACGATGATGCAAAGCGCCCTTGCCGCCGATCCCAATTTCGCGATGGCGCATTTCTACCTGGCGCAAATTGACGACCTTCTCGGCAACGTTTCCGCGGAAAGAACAGAAATGAGCAAAGCGCTGGCGGGCATCGCCGGCGTCTCGGAGCGGGAACGATACCTCATCCAGGCGCTCCATGCCGAGTTCGATGGAGACTATGCGGGCGCCGCGTCAAAGTATCGCCTTCTCACCGAGCTTTACCCGAACGATCTTCCCGCCTGGAAGGGGCTCGGAGAAGCAGCGACGTACAGCGGACTGCCGGATCAGGCGATCGAAGCCGAGCGACGCGTCCTCGAAATCAGTCCGGACAACGGAAGCGATTACGCGCGCTTGATCGAGTTGCTCGCCGCCAATGGGTATTTGCGGGATGCGATCGCCACGTACCAAACCGCCATCCGGCGCGGGGTTGAAAGTCCCGGCATCCATCGCGAGGCAGGAATCGCCTATATGGTGATGGGCGATGTTCCCGCTGCGGCCAAGCAATTCGAATTGTGCGCCAAGTCGGGCGGCCTGTACGGTGAAGACCTCGGCTCGCTCTACCGCGCCGGTCTGTTCCTGTATCAAGGGAAAATAGCGGAAGCGATTCCGGAGCTGCAGGCGGGGCTGATTCTGAACGTGAAGCTGGGCAGCACCGCCTGGACCCCCTTACGGCGGTATCTGCTCGCCGACGCCTATCTGGCGGAGGGGAAAAGAGCGGATGCAATTCGCCAGTCACGGGCGCTCTGGGAAGCGGCGAACCGGTTGGACGACGCCGAATCAACGGCGTTCGCGGGCTCGATGGGTCTGCGCGCCGGTCAACGGGCGATCGCGCAGGCGGCCTTGCGGAAGCTCAAAGAGCTGCGCGCGAAACGGCCTCATGCGTCGTACGACGCGAGTTGTTACGAATATCTGCTCGGGGAGATCCAACTGGCGGACGGCCATCCTAGCCGGGCGCTGGCTACTGAATTCCGAGCCTACGCGTTCTACGCCGAACCGGATGTTCTCCGCGTCGAGGGCCAAGCCTATGCCGCCGCAAAAGAGTGGGCCAAGGCCGCGACCGCCTATCAACAATACATCGGCCAAGCAGCGCAAATCTTCGACTATTTCTCGCCGCTTGACTGGGTTCTTGCCCACCTCGATTTGGCTCGAGCCTTGGCCCGCGCCGGCAATCGCCGCGAAGCCGAATCCACCTACGATGAGTTCCTGAAGATATGGGCCGGTGCCGACGGCGGTCTGCGGGCCGTCGCCGAGGCGCGCGCCGAACGAAAGCGCCTGACTGCTTCGTTTTCTCGATCCAGTTTGATTCTCGGCCCGGACCTAGGTCCGAAACTCGGAAGCGGAGGAGGGGAACAATGGCGCAAGCCGGAGAACCTATGCTCAACGTGCGTCTTCACAGAGGCAACTGGCTGGATTTCACCGAAGCGGGGCTCGAAGAGTTTCTCAACGCCCATCTGAAAGGCAAATGGGAGAGGGCAAAGGTGGGAGAAGGCGGACGCAAGGTTATCTCACTCAAGGTGTTCACCAAATCGGAAGCTGGAGCGGGAGCTGGAACCGAGGTTGGGTGCCTTAAGGTCTGCCCGACCTGGCCTTGCTCGAGCTTCCAGGACTTTTAGGGGCGCAGACGCCCGTCCGCAATTGGCGCCCGGCCACGGAGAATTCAGGCGGGTCAGGCGCCGGCCAGTTTTTTGAATTGGTCCTCGTCGAGGATCTCGACGCTTAGCTCGCGCGCCTTGTCGTATTTCGAGCCGGGCTCGGCGCCGACTACGACGTAATCGGTTTTTTTGCTGACCGAATTCGAAACCTTCCCGCCATGCGCGGTTACGAGTTCGCCTGCTTCCTCGCGCGTCAGGTGCGGGAGGGTGCCGGTGAAGACGAACGTTTTTCCTTCGAGTCGCGTATCGCGCGGCGCGCGGCGCTTCTCCTCGGCGCGCAGGCCTGCGCGCTTCAATTTTTCGACGAGTTCGCGGTTCGCCTTTTCGGAGAAAAATTCGGCGATGCTTTCGGCGACTTTCGGGCCCACTTCGGCGACTTCGGTCAGCTCGTCAACGCTCGCTTTCGCCAGCGCGTCGAGCGAACCGAAATGCCCGGCGAGCAATTCGCCTGTGCGCTCGCCGACGAAGCGAATGCCGAGGGCGTAAACGAGACGCGCGAGTCCCGCCTGCTTGCTCTTCTCGATTTCTTCCAGCAGGTTTTCCGCCGATTTCCGGCCCATGCGCTCGAGCGATTCGAGATCGGCGAGCTTCAGTTCGTAAAGATCGGCCAAATCCTTCACGAGTTCCTTGCCCACCAATTGATCCACCAATTTATCGCCCAAACCGTCGATATCCATCGCATGGCGCGAAGCGAAATGGAGTAGCGCCTCGCGGAACTTCGCCGGGCAGGAGTTATTCACGCAGCGATAGGCGACTTCATCCGGCGATTTGTGAATCGGGCGGTCGCAGGAGGGGCACCGCGAGGGCGGCTGAGGCTTTTTGCCGTGGCCGTGGCGAGTGACTTTCACCACGTGGGGAATCACTTCGCCCGCGCGCTCGATCACCACCGAATCGCCGACGTGCAAGCCGAGACGCTCGATTTCGTCCATATTGTGGAGCGTCGAGCGGCTTACCGTGACGCCGCCGATTTCGACCGGATCGAGCATCGCCACCGGCGTCAGCGCGCCAGTGCGCCCAACTTGCCAGATCACGTCCCGGACGACGGTGGTTTCCTGGCGGGCGGGATATTTATAGGCGACGGCCCAGCGCGGGGCCTTGGCGGTGAAACCGAGCTCGCGCTGGAGGGCAATGGAATTGACTTTCACGACGATGCCGTCGATCTCATAGGGCAAGCCGTCGCGCTTCGATTCCCATCGCTCGCAATAGGCGACGACGTCGTCAATCGAAGGGCACTGCGAAGCGTGGCGCAGCGAACTGAGGAAGCGCAACTTATCGAGCGCTTCGAGCACTTTCCAGTGCGTCGAGACCGGCACGCGGCCATTCACGTAGAGAAAATAGGCGAAGAAATCGAGTTTGCGCGACGCGGTGATCGCCGGATCGAGCACGCGCACCGAGCCGGCGGCGGCGTTGCGGGGATTGGCAAAACGCTTTCCCCCGCTTTCATCCTGTTGGCGATTCAGTTCCTCGAAGGCGCGCCGCGTCATCACCGCTTCCCCGCGGACCTCGAAATCGGCGGGCACGCCGAGCGAATGAAGCGTTTCCTTTTCCACAACAAGCGGAATGGAGCGGATGGTGCGCACGTTCGCGGTGACATCTTCGCCCGTGGTGCCATCTCCGCGCGTGACGGCGCGCGCGAGCACGCCCTTTTCGTAGATGAGCGACAGGCTCAAGCCGTCGAATTTGTTTTCGGCGACGTATTCGAGCGAGGCGCGTTCGGCGCGTTCCCTGGCTCGACGGTCGAAGTCCCGCAGTTCGTCGTAGCTGTAGGTATTGTCGAGGCTGAGCATCGGCGAAGCGTGGCGCACCGGCTGGAATCCCTCGCACGTTTCGCCGCCCACGCGCTGGGTGGGGGAATCGGGTGTCACGAGGTCGGGATGCTTCGCTTCGAGGTCCTTCAGCTCGTCCATCAGACGGTCGAACTGTCGGTCGGAAATCGTCGGCTCATCAAGCACGTAATAGCGGTATTCGTGCTCGCGGATTTCCCGGCGGAGCCGCTCGACTTTTTGCGCGATGGACCTTGACGCGGGCATGGAAAGCCTCTCCCATCGGATGGGGGCTGAAGCGAAGCCGGTATTATACAATGCACTTTCCAGACACACTGAGCCATGCTCGCTGAGATCCACGACGCCCTGCTGATTCACAACCCGGCCGCTGGCCGGCGTTTGAGCCGCCGCGCGAGCGACCTGGCCGAGGCTCGCCGCAC
>JAKASX010000080.1 GCA_021818865.1 Acidobacteriota bacterium | reverse complement strand
TTCGCGCGAGTGGTCGGTGGAGGGCCAGGCGGGATCGGGATCGCAGCCGTGATCGGCGGTGAGCGCGAGAAGGTCGCCGGGAACGAGCCGATCGAGAAGAGGGCCAAGCTGAGAATCGAATTGCTCGAGCGAACGCGCGAACCCTTCGACGTCTTTCCTGTGGCCGTAGAGCATGTCGAAATCCACTAGATTTGCGAAAATCAGGCCGGAAGGACGCGAGGCGAGAGCGGCGGTGATTTTTTCCATGCCGTCGGAGTTGTTTTTCGTGCGGATGGATTCGGGAACGCCGCGGCCGTCGTATATATCGTAGATTTTGCCGATGCCGACGACCGGCACTTTGCGCTCCTCGAGAACGTCGAGCAGCATCGGGCGCGGCGGCTGAACGGCGTAATCGTGGCGGCGCTCGGTGCGGCGGAAATTCTGCGCATCGGTCCCGACGAACGGCCGCGCGATCACGCGGCCGACCTGATGCGGACCGACGAGAAGCGAACGAGCGATTTCGCACATGTGATAGAGCTCGGCGATAGGAATCACCTCTTCATGCGCGGCGATCTGGAAAACGCTGTCGCCGGAGGTGTAAACGATCGGGCGGCCGGTGCGAACGTGCTCCTCCCCGAGTTCCTTCAGAATCTCCGTGCCGGAAGCGGGTTTGTTGCCCAGCGTTTTGCGGCCGATGGCGCGCTCGAAGGGATAGAGGATTTCGCGCGGGAAACCGTTGGGATAGACGGGAAAGGGACGGTCGAGCCAGATGCCGGCCATTTCCCAGTGGCCGATGGTGGTGTCTTTGCCCGGTGAATGCGTGGCGGCTTTGCCGTAGGCGCCGAGCGGCGCGGCGGGCGCGGACAAATGGTCGAGCGGACGAATGTTCGCCAGGCCAAGCCGGACGAGATTGGGCAACTCGAGTGGTCGCGAACGAGCGATGTGGCCGAGCGTATCGCGGCCTTCGTCTCCGTAAGACGCCGCATCGGGCATTTCACCGATTCCGACGCTATCCAATACGATCCAAAGAATGCGGTTGAACGCTGGCATAAGGCTCTCGAGAAAACCTTACCACAGACGCGCGTCAGTCGCGGCCGTATTGGGCGAACAACAGCCGGAGGCGGCCGATGGGAATGGCGTAGGCGACATGGCCGTCGCGGCCGTGCACGGTGGTCGCGCGAAGCAGCGAATCGTCAATCGCCTCTTCAGTGGCGTCGATGACGGCTTCGAAGAGCGGCGAGAGGGTTTGTTCGTTGAGGCGCGAGATGGGCGGCAAAATGCGCGCGTTCGCGGGAATCACGTCCGTGGTGGAAAAGGCGATCACGTAATCGCCGCTGCCATTGCTGCCGGTGGCGCCGGCGCGAGCCATGCCGAAAATCGCGCGTTTCGCCAGCCGGTGAAGCTGGCGCGAGGTGAGCGGGGCGTCGGTGGCGACAACGATCATGCACGAGCCATCGGCGCGCTTGCCCATTGCGCCGGGCGGCTCCAAATAGCGCCAGACCGGAACACCGTCCATCGCGAGCCGGCCGCCGAAATTCGTCTGGACGAGCACGCCGACGGTATAGCCGCCGTCGGATTCGGGCAGGCGGCGGGAACTGGTGCCGATGCCGCCTTTCCAGCCGAACGCGATCGTTCCCTCCCCCGCGCCAACCGTGCCTTCGGCCACCGGGCCTCTGCGGGCGTCGGCCAGAGCACGCAAAACGTCCGCCGCTTTCACGTGACGGCCGCGAATATCGTTCAGCCAGCCATCGTTTGTTTCGCCCACGACAGGATTGATCGAACGAACATCCTGATTTCCGGGCAGCGCGAGTTCCCAATCCATCAGCGCGGCGGCGGCGTCCCAGACGCTCAAGGTGTTGGTTAGAACGATTGGCGTTTCGATCTGGCCGAGTTCGTTCACCTGGGTCGAGCCGACGAGTTTGCCGAAAGCGTTCGAAACGTAGACGGACGCGGCGACTTTTTCCTGAAACATGTTGCCGGCGTGAGGAAGAATCACGGTGACGCCGGTGCGAACGTTTTCGCCGCGAACGATCGTCACCTGGCCGACTTCGACGCCCTCAACGTCCGTAATCGCGTTGAGCGGGCCGGGAGAATACGGGCCGGGATGAATGCCGAGTTGACGGGCGCGCGGCCTGGCGGCGGAAGCGGCGCCGGATTGCGCTGCGATGCACGGGAGGGTCAGCAGCGGCAGAGTCAGAAGAACGGCGACAAGGGTCGAAAGTTTTCGCGGCATTTGTTCCTCAGCGCCCTTGCCGCGGAATCGGCGGCAACGGCGCGATCGGGCCACATTCTACTCCCGAAACGCAGGCGGAAATTGGGAAAAGGAATGGGAAGGCGGTGGCAACGACTTGACGGGAAACCTTATAATGAAATCCTGACTGGTTTTGCCAAGGTCTACCACTGATGGCTACACTCACGGTGTCCCGGTCTGCCAGCGCTCCGCAGACGAATGACGCGATTCGCGTGCGCGGGGCGCGCGTCCATAATCTGAAAAATATTGATTTCGAAATTCCGGCGAACGCGCTGACGATCGTCACGGGTGTGAGCGGGTCTGGGAAATCGAGTCTGGCCTTCGACACGCTGTACGCGGAGGGTCAGCGGCGCTATATCGAATCGCTATCGGCATACGCGCGGCAGTTTCTGGAGCGAATCGAGCGGCCGGACGTGGACGATATCAGCGGGATCGCGCCGGCGATCGCCATTCGGCAGCGAAATACCAGCCGCAATCCGCGCTCGACCGTGGCGACGGCGACGGAAATTTACGATTACCTGCGGCTGCTTTTCGCGCGCGCGGGGCGCACGATTTGCTACCAGTGCGGCGAGCCGGTGGAACGCGACACGGTGGACCAGATCGCCGACCGTGTGCTCCGGGAAACGCCGGGGCGCCGGTTCCTATTGCTCTATCCGCTGCATTTTCCGGCCGAAGCCGCAGGCGGGCGCAAGAGGCGGAAACCGGCGAAGGAAACGATCGAGCGGACGCTGGCTGAACTGCGTAAGCGCGGGTTCACGCGGCTATGGCAAAACGGCAACCTGTTCGATCTGGCCGAGCCGGGCGGGGCGCGAGGCGTGGATTTCGCGCAGCCGGCGCACGTGGTGGCCGACCGGTTGACGGTGGCGGCGGAATCGAGGTCGCGTCTGGTGGATTCGATCGAGCTCTCGACGCGGGAGGGCCGCGGCGAAGCGATCGTGCAATTCGCCGATGGCGCCGGCGAACGGCTGCGGTTTACCGAGCGATTCGAATGCCGGCGCTGCGGTATCGCATACCAGCAACCCGAGCCGAGCCTGTTCAGCTTCAACAATCCCTACGGGGCGTGCCCGCGTTGCCAGGGATTCGGCAATACGATGGATTACGACCGCGACCTGGTGGTGCCGGACAAGAATCGCACGCTGGATGAAGGCGCGATCGAGCCGTGGACGAAACCCCGCTACCGCTTCCCGGCAACGGAAATGCGGCGCTACGCGCGGGCGAAAGGCATTCCGCTCGACGTGCCGTACCGCGAGATGAGCGAGGCGCAGCAAGAGGCGATCTGGCATGGCGACCGCGAAGCGGGATACATGGGCGTCGCGGGGTTTTTCCGCTGGCTGGAGCGGAAAAAATACAAATTGCACGTGCGCGTGTTTTTGAGCCGGTTCCGCGGCTACGCGCGGTGCACCGAATGCGACGGCAGCCGGCTGCGGCGGGAAGCGCGCGCCGTGAAAATCGCGGGAAAATCGATCGCGGAAATCAGCCGCATGAGCGTGGGGCAGGCGAGCGAATATTTCGCGACGCTCGAGCTCAGCGGCGAACAGGCGGAAATCGCCGGCCGCGTGCTCGAGGAAATTCGGCGCCGGCTGGGATTTCTTGACGAAGTGGGACTGGACTATTTGACGCTCGACCGGCTGACTTCAACGCTTTCGGGCGGCGAAGCGCAGCGGATTCAGCTGGCGACGTCCCTGGGATCGCAACTGGTGGGCGCGCTGTACGTATTGGACGAGCCCTCGATCGGGCTGCATCCGCGGGATACGACCCGGCTCGTGCGGATTCTGAAAGACCTGCGCGATCTGGGCAACACGATTCTGGTGGTGGAACACGACCGCGAAACGATGGACACGGCGGACCATTTGCTTGACCTCGGTCCGGGCGCCGGCGAACAGGGCGGCTATCTGCTCTACGCCGGAGATCGCTCGGGAATTGAAATGGAAAAACGGTCGCTCACCGGGCGCTACCTTTCGGGTGAATTGCAGATTCCGGTGCCGCGCTCTCGCCGTCGGCCCGATGGCCGGTTCCTGACGGTCCGTGGTGCGCGAGCGCACAACCTAAAACAAATTGATGTGGCGCTGCCGCTCGGAATGCTGGTGGCGATTACCGGCGTGAGCGGCTCGGGCAAATCCACCCTGGTGCACGACGTTCTCTCTCCCGCGCTGGCGGCGCGACGGCTGGGCGGAACGCTCGGCGAATTTTGCGACGGAATTGAAGGCGAGCGCGCGATCGAGGAAGTGGTGCTGGTGGATCAATCGCCGATCGGGCGAACGCCGCGGTCGAATCCCGCGACGTATCTGAAGGCGTTCGACGCGATTCGCGATGTTTTCGCACGCACGCCGGAAGCGCGGCGGCGGGGTTATACGCCAGGAACGTTCTCCTTCAACGTTCCCGGCGGGCGCTGCGAAACGTGCCAGGGCGACGGCACGGTAACGGTGGAAATGCAGTTTCTGGCCGACGTCGAACTCGTTTGCGAGGAATGCAAAGGCAAGCGCTACCAGCCAAAAGTGCTCGAAGTAACCTATCGCGGAAAAAACATCCACGACGTGCTGCAGATGACGGCGCGGGAAGCGCTCGGGTTTTTCGCCGGACAATCGAAAGTGATCGATCGGATGAGGATTCTCGACGAGATCGGGCTGGGCTATTTGCGGCTGGGGCAATCGGCGACAACGCTTTCTGGCGGCGAGGCGCAGCGGCTCAAGCTGGGCGCTCATCTGGGCGCGGCGGCGAATCGCGGCGCGCTTTTCATTCTGGACGAGCCGACGACCGGCCTGCATTTCGACGATATCGACAAGCTGCTGGCGGCGTTCCGGCGGCTGATTGCCGAGGGCGCGTCGGTGGTGGTGATCGAGCACAATCTGGACGTGATCAAATCGGCGGATTGGGTGATCGATCTCGGGCCGGAGGGCGGCGAACGCGGCGGCAGCGTGGTCGCCGCGGGACCTCCGGAAGCGATTGCGCGCAACGTGCAATCGTTCACCGGGCAATATCTGGCGCGAACGCTGGCGCGTGGCAAAAACGCTGGGACGGCGACATGAGGCGCGCGAAACGAATGGCCGCGCAAGCAGCGCTCTTCCTGGCATTCGCTGTGCCCCGAGCGCATGTGGCGATTGCACAATCCGGAGCGCAGAACGCGGCCAAGCGCAAGCCGCCGGCGGGCGCGAGCGTGGAAAAATTCGCCAATCCCGCGGCGGCGTTGCGCGATCGGGCGATCGCGGCCATGACGAAGAAAGATTTCGCAAGCGCGGCCGAGCTATGGCAGAAATATTTGGCCGACGAACCGAACGATCCTTACGGGCATTTCGAGCTGGGTTACGCGTTTACGGCGCTATCGCGCTGGGACGACGCGAAAACGGAATATCAAAAAGCGGTCGCGATCGATCCGAAGCTCGAGCCGGCGCAGCTGAATTTGGGACTGGTGCTGCTGCGCAGCGATCCCTCGGCGGCGATTGCTCCATTGCGGCAAGCGGCTACGCTTGCGCCGGCACACGAACGCCCGCACCTGCTGCTCGGATTGGCGCTCGAACGAACGGGAAATTTGCCGAACGCGGCGGAAGAATATCGCGCGGCGGCGCGACTGAATGCAAAGGATTTCGACGCGCGCTACGAACTGGCGCGGATTCTGCTGGAAATGAAGCAGCCGGCGCAGGCGGAAAGCGCATTTCGCGACGCGCTCGCGATTCAGCCGGGGTCGCCCGAGGCCATGGCGGGGCTTTCGGAAAGCTTGGTTGACCAGGGGAAAACGGCCGAAGCGGCCAAGGAACTCGAAGCGTACGTTGCCGCGCGGCCAAACGACGAAACGGCACGGCTGCGGCTGGCGGGACTCCTGGCGAACGTGGGGAACCTCGATGGCGCGCTCGCGCAACTCCAACACGTGGGCACGACCGGGCCGAATGCGCTGGGCGCTTATCGTTTGCGGGGCGAAATCCTGCTTTCGAAGAAAGATTACGCGGGAGCGGCGGACGCGCTCGGGAAGGCCGCGGCGCTCGATCCCCGGAGCGCGCCAATTCAGGCGCAACTGGGCCAGGCGCTGGTGCTCGAGAAGCAATACGCGCCGGCGGCCGAAGCGCTCCAGCGCGCGGTGACGCTCGATCCGGCGCAGGAACAGGCGTGGCGCGATCTGGTTGCGGCAAGCTATCTGAACGGCGAGTGGCAGCTGACGCTGGACGCGCTGGACCATCTGGAACAGAAAGAGGCGCTACCGGCCGTATCCTGGTTCATTCGCGCCTCGAGCGAGGACCATTTGGGCAAGCTCGAGCCGGCAATCGCCGCGTATCAGAAATTCCTGGCGCTCGACCATGGCCAACATGGAACGGACGACGAACTGGCCAAGCGCCGGCTGCCGGTACTCGAAAGCCTGTTGCGGCATCAGAAGAAAAGGAAGAAAAAATAGGACGATGAGCGCCTGGCCGAAACCGGCAACCGCCGCCCTGCTGCTCCTGTTGCCCGGGCACGCGCTTGGCCAGAAGAAAATCGGCAAGCTCGAGAAAAACGTGCAACAGCTCGAACGGAAATACCACGATCAGAAGAAGCCGGTGGACAGGGCGAAGGCGTTCGCGAAGCTGCTGCCGAGAGCGGTCGAGGAGGCGACGCTCGAAATCCAGCGTGGCGCCGTGCAACGCGGAATCGGCCGGCTCGAGCGGCTGCGCAAGGAAGCGCACGAAGTGCACGACGCATTGATCGTAGCGGTGCGCAATCCGGTGAGTCATTCGAACGGCTTCGTGCAGCTGCAGGTGGCGCTGCGCGAAAGCGTGCGGCAGCTGCGCGACACTCTGGATGTGGTGCCGTTCCAGCAGCGGGACCACATTGCCGCGGCGCGAGCCGATTTCCAGCAGATCAATAACGAACTCCTGCAGGAACTTTTTCCTCCTCCGCCTCCATCGAAACCGCGAAAGAAAAAACACGCCGTCACGGGAGTCTTGCCATGAGAGCGAACCTGCGATTCACGACGGTGTTGGCCGCGGCCATCCTCGCGTTCGGTGCGCCGGCCGCATCCGCGGCCCGTCTTGCGGCGGGCACGCCGCAGGGCGATTATCTGACCCACACGGAAGCCGACAAGATCCGCGACGCGGAATCGCCCAACGAGCGAATCACACTGTTTCTGGACTTCGCCGCCGACCGGCTGCAGCGATTCAACCGCGAACTCCACATGAAGGACACCGGGCCCCGGCGCGCCGATTTTCTGAACAGCCTGATGGATGCTTTCGATTCGTGCGTGAACGAAGCATCGAGCCGGATCGACAACGCGGTGAGCAACGGCCACGACGTCCGCGACGGAATCAAGGACATGGAAAAGCGCGGCGCCGTTTTCATGACTGAGCTCGAAAAGATCAAAAGTGAAAAGCTCGACCTGCGCGAGTATCGCGACGCGCTCGACGACGCGATGGCCGACCTGCGCGACGACATCCGCGACGCGAAAAAAGAGGAACGGCGGTTGAACTTTAACGCGCCGCGCCATCCTCACGAACGTGAGGGCCGCGATTGAGCGGCAAGCGGAACGGCCGCTCGACACCGGCGCCCGGCGGCGAGCGCTTGCTGCAACGGATGTACACGCGAATCGGCTGCCAGGGCCGGCCCCCGCATTTCATCGTCGAATTTTATCCTTACGCCAACTTGACTCACACGCTGCGATTCGAGAGCGGCGTGGCGCGCGTGCGATTTTCCGACTTGCTCCGCCGCGCTCCGCTGGCGGTGCAAGAAGCGGCGGCCGCGCTGCTGCTGGCGCGGGCGTACCGGAAAAAAGCTCCGGCGGAACTGGCGGAACATTACCGCGCGTTCTGCCGCGAGCCGGAAACCGAACGCAGGCTCGGCGCGCTGCGGCGACAGCGCTCGCGGCCGATGCTGCGCCACGCCGACCGGTACGATCTGGGCGCGATGTTCAACCGGCTCAACCGGCGGTATTTCGAAAATACGCTGCGGCGGCCGCAACTCGGATGGAGCGTGCGGCAGTGGCGAATGCAGATGGGCGCGTTCGACGCCGCGCTCGACCGGATCGTGCTGAACCGGCGCCTGGACCGCGAAGACGTGCCTCGGCACGTTGTCGAATACGTGCTGTATCACGAGATGCTGCACGTGAAGCATCCGGGAGAAATGGCGCGCTGCGGATTGCGCGTGCATTCGCGCGCGTTTCGCGCCGAGGAAAAGAAATTCGCCTGGTATGAAGAAGCGCGACGCTGGCTGGAGCAGGCGCGTTAAAAGCGATTCCTGCGGAAAACCTGCCGGATGCATTGGAAAGTCATCGCGACCACCCCTGCACGCGATGTCGTTTCTCTCTTCACAGCCAGGATGGCTGTGCCACTGCGAAGCGAATCAATGCTCAGCTGCCGCCGGTTTTTTCAGATCGCGAGAGAGCCTTTCAATGCGCTTTTCGATGTCCTTGGCGTTTTTGGCGTGGGGCGCGAGCTTCAGGTACTCGCGATAGGCGGCAATGGCATGGGTGGAATCGTTTTTCGTTTCGTAGGTCTCGCCGAGGAGTTCGTAGGGCAGGGGCCAACGGGGATCGTGGTGCGTGGCGCTTTTGAAGCGGCTGATCGCGGCGTAGTCACTGCCCTTGTTCCGATAAAATTTGCCGACGCTGACATCTTCTTTCGCAAGCGCGGGGCTGTAGAGATCGCGCCGGGCCTTCTCGGCGGCCAGCGCCCTGGCTTCGGCGGCTTTTTCCGCTGCGGCCCTTTTGGCGGCGATTCTTGCCTCGTCGGCTTTGAGTGCCGCGGCGTCTTTTTGTGCGTCAGTCATTGGTTTTGCCGGTGACTGGGAGCCGGGTTTCGACTGCGCGGCGGCGAAATGCGGCGTGAGCAGCGCGGCGAGAGTGAAAACCAGCGTGGCCCGCGCGATGGATGGCCTGCGAGTGCGTTTGTTATGATGGCGAAATAGGCGCGTCATAGGAAATATTGTAGGCGATTCGGTGGACCTCGACGAAAAAGTCTCTTCGCTGCCCCAATCTCCCGGCGTTTACCTCTTCAAGGACGCCGGCGGCGTGATTTTGTACGTGGGCAAGGCACGGTCGTTGCGACAGCGGGTCAGGTCTTATTTCGCGGGTTCGCGTGGCCTCGACGCGAAAACGGGGTCGCTGGTGCGCGAAATCGCCGACCTGGAAACGATCGTCGTCGACAACGAAAAAGAGGCGCTGGCGCTCGAAAACAGCCTGATCAAGAGGCATCTGCCGAAATTCAATATTCTGCTGCGCGACGACAAGACCTACCCGTACATCCGTTACAGCGCCTGCGAAAAATATCCGCGCGTCTACGTGACGCGGCGGCTGGCGAAAGACGGCTCGATCTATTTCGGGCCGTATTTTCCGCACAATCTTGCGTACCGGATCGCCAAGTTCATCAACAAATGTTTCCAGGTGCCTTCCTGCCATTGCGACCTGACGAGGCCGCACACACGATCGTGCCCCGGCATGCCGATCGAGCGTTGCCTGGGGCCGACGATGCCGGGCGGAGCGAGCGACGAGCGCTACGCCGAAGCGGCGCGAGACGCGCGGCTGTTTCTCGAAGGCCGGCGGCACGATCTCGTGCGGAGTCTGCGCGAGCGGATGCAACGCGCGGCAGCGGAAGAACGATTCGAAATGGCCGCCAGCTATCGCGATCTGTTGCGCACAATCGAAGAGATGGAAGAGCGGCAAAAAGTGGCCGCGGCGCAGGGCGACGACACCGACGTGCTGGGTTTTTACGCCGAACCGCCGCAGGCGGCGGTGAATTTGTTTCACGTGCGCGGCGGGCGCGTGGTGGACCGCAGGGATTTTTACTGGGAAAACCTGGAGGAATTCGAGCCGAGCGAATTCGTCTCGTCGCTTTTGAAGCAACTTTATCTGGACGCGAATTACCTGCCGCACGTGATTCACATCCCCGTCGAAATCGAGGATCGCGCGGTGATCGAGGAGATGCTCGCCGAGCGCGCGGGGCGCAAGGTGGAAATCCGCGTGCCGCAGCGCGGCGCGAAACATCAGTTTCTGGAACTGGTGGAAAAGAACGCGCGGCATTCCTTCACGCAGCGATTTCGCGTGTTGCAGCCGGATTCGCGCGCGATCGGCCAGGCTCTCGCCGAGGCGTTGGGTCTCGAAAAAGCGCCGAGGCGAATCGAGAGCTTCGATATTTCGCACATTCAGGGCTCGGATACGGTGGCTTCGATGGTGGTGTGGGAAGACGGACGGCTGAAGAAATCCGATTACCGGAAATTCATCATTCGCGGCGAAGCAGGCAACGACGATTTCGCTTCGATGCGCGAAGCGGTGGGACGGCGCTACCGGCGCGCGACGGAAGATGGGCGCGCGATGCCGGATCTGGTGCTGATCGACGGAGGCGTGGGACAACTGCACGCGGCGGCGCAGGCGATCGAGGAACTGGGAATCGAGATGCCGCCGCTCGCTTCGATCACGAAGAAAGAGGAGATTTTGTCGGTGTACGGCCGCGAGAGCGAGCCGATCGCGCTCGACCACCATTCGCCGATTCTGCATCTGGTGCAGCAGATTCGCGACGAAACGCACCGGTTCGCGGTGACGTTTCACCGCGCGCGGCGCACGCGGAGGACGCTCAGGAGCGAACTCGAAGAGATTCCCGGCGTCGGCGCGCTGACGGCGCGGAAATTGCTCTTACATTTCGGCAGCGTGGCGAATTTGCGCCGCGCGGGGATTGATGAAATCGCGAACGTTGTGCCGCGGCCGCGCGCAGAGGCCGTGTTCCGGCATTTGCATGACGGCCGCGCATAGGGTTCTCGTCCTGAGCATCGGGCGCGGAGCCGCGCCCCTACGAACCCCGAAACAAAATGCGGATTCACCCATCGCAGACGCGGGGGCCGCTGTGGCTTTACGACGACCGGAACGGATGCTATAAAGAAGGACGAAGCCTCGACGGTGGGGCCGTGGCGCAGTTGGGAGCGCGCCTCGATGGCATCGAGGAGGTCGTGGGTTCGAATCCCATCGGCTCCACCATTTTCCGCTATGTCCAGCCCGGAGACATGGGTAACAGAATGTACCGGTCACATGGGTGACACTTTTGGTCCGAACGGGTTGTCGAGCGGTTCGAGCACTCGCGTCTCCAGATCGAAATATCCCAGATCATAATCCATAAAGCTCACCAGCCAAATGTCGTCATGCACTTCCTTGATGCCGACCGCCTGCCCGGCGAAGACGGTGCTGAAATGAATCTTTTTCTGGCCCAGGCAGATCCGGCCGCAGCGGGTCACCACGACCGTCTTGTCGTGGAACGGGTAATCGATGTTCGGCAAGCCCTGGTAGACGCGCGGCGAAGGCTCGTAGACTTCGGCTGGGCATTTCATCTGCAGCGCTTCGTGAGGCCGCTCGTTGTTGAAAACTTCAAGGAAGTGATCGAAGCGAGCCTGCTGTTGGAGGAAATTCGCGGCGGCCGGTTTCGTCGCCTCTTTTTTCAGCGTCAGATGCATGCGCTCGTGGCGCCCGTTCTGCTGCGGATGGCCGGGCTGGATGCGTTCGATGCCGATCCCCAGCCGCAGCCACCAGACCGCCAGCCGGCTCAGGTTAAACAACGCATGGGCGGAGGCGAAGGGAACGCCGTTATCGCTGCGGATGTTGGCCGGCAGGCCGCGCTCCTGAAAAAGCCGCTCAAAGACGAGGAAAGCGAGGTCTTCCCGGGTGCCGGAGAGCGCTTCGCAGGTCAGCAGATAACGGCTGGCATGGTCGGTGACCGTCAGCGGATAGCAGTACTGGCGATTGCCCAGCAAGAATTCGCCCTTGTAGTCGGTGCACCAGAGGTCGTTGGGACGCTGCCCCCACGAGAGAGGGGTTCCCTGCGCGCGGCGCCGCGGCCGGCCGCGGCGCTCGACCAGACCGTGACGGTCGAGCACCGCGTGGATGGTGCTCTTGGCCGGGATCGGGATCCCGGAGAAGCGGCGCGTCAGCCGGCGAGCCACAAACTGCAGCCTTTCATCCGTCACCGAACACTCCTTCCAAGGCATCGCTCCCTCCCCTGAAAGGGGAAGAAGTGTAACCTATGTGTCCGGTACGTTCTGTCACCTATGTGTCGGGCCGCTCAATCCCATTGCACGCCATGGCGCGATGAACTGCGTTGTTTCGCGGTCCGGTGCGGATTAGAATCTGGGGCGAAGAGAATGGATCTTCGTCATGGGGATAATCCGAGGGCGGACAACAAAGCGTTTCCCGATTATTTTCTCCGCGACAATTCTTGCCGTGGGGTTCCTGACGACCGCGCCTGCCGCAGCCAAGTCGAAGAAGCTACGCTCGATTGACGCACTCGCGCAGGCGCTTGCTCCTGAGATTCCACAAGAGCCGGGGACCATCATCTACCTGGCGTTTCCGGGGTGGAAGGGGCGCGAGAGGCATTTCTTGCTGTGCAAGGAGATTGGGAGGGAGCTTGCTGAAGCGCTTGCGGAGGCGCTGCCTCGCGACAGAATCTATACGCCCACTGAAGCGGCGCGAATTTTGGCGAAGACCGGCATTCAGCCGCTGGATTTCTATTTCGACTTTCCTTGGGGAAGGTATGGCAGCAACCTGGTGGCTATGATGGGAGGAGAAGCAACCATCGCTACGCTCATAGCGAAGGATGGGAACGGCATTCGCCTCACCGTTTCGGTGTGGAGGGTGCGGGGGAACAAGCTCGTGGGGAAGAAGGGCGCCGTTGTTGCGGAATCGCCCCGGATTCGCGAATGGCTCTCGCTGGCCGACACACCCATCAAGGACAGCTCCGGCGTTTATGAGGCTGGCATTGGAGCCGTCGGATCGCCACGCTGCGTCCGTTGCCCCAAGCCGCACTTCCCGCTAGCGGCCACGAAGCGGAGGGAATCGGGCACCATCTTCGTCGGGCTCACGGTGCGGACGGACGGGAGCGTGGCCGATGTCGCTATCCTGGGAATCAAGACAGAGCGGCCTGACGCGGAGATGGCGGAATCCGCCATTCATACGATCCGAACCTGGCGTCTGGCTCCAGCGTTGGGCCCGGACAAAAAGCCCGTACCCACTCGCGTACTGGCGGAAATCAGGTTCGCCCTGGATCCTTGAACCGCTCGGCCCAGCGAATCGCGATGTCAAGACTTACCAAATGTCGCCATAATCGACCTATGCTAGACCCGTTCATTTCAAGCGTGCACGAGAGGGGGGTGAGTTGAAAACGGGGGTTATCGGCATCGTTGGATTTGCGCTGGCGTGCTCGGCTGCCGCGATTTTGCACGCCGCGTCGCCGAAGGTGCTGCCGCTGCGGACGGTGCGCGATATTCCCTTACCCGGACGCGCCACGCGATTCGATTACGAAAGTTTCGATCCGCGCACGGGGCTGCTCTTCATCGCGCATCTGGGCGACAGCCAGGTGCTGGCGTTCGATACGAAAACGCAGAAGCTGGTGGCGGAAATTCCGGGCGTTTCGCGCGTGCATGGGGTGCTGGCGGTGCCGGAGCTGGGGTGCGTGTACGCCTCGGCCACCGGACGCAATGAAGTGTTCGCGATTGACGAACGTTCCTTCCGCATCATCGCTTCGATGCCCGGCGGGGATTACCCCGACGGTCTTGCGTACGACCCGATCGATCACCTCCTTTTCGTTTCCGACGAAGCCGGGGGGACCGACACGGTGATCGACACGAACACGAACCGGCGCGTGGCCACGATTCCGCTGGGCGGAGAAGCGGGAAACACGCAATACGATTCCGTCAGCGGGCGGATGTACGTGGACGTGCAAACGCTCAACCGGCTTGTGGCGATGGACCCGAAAACGAAGAGAATCGTCGCGAGCTACCCGCTCGCGGGATGCGAGCACGATCACGGCCTGTACATCGACGCGCCGCACCGGCTGGCGTTCATCGCCTGCGACCACAACGCGAAATTGCTGACGTTCGATTTGCGCACGATGCGCGTGACCGGCATTCATTCCGTGGGCAAGTATCCGGATGTGCTCGCGTTCGATCCCGCGCTCCAGCGGCTCTACGTGGCCAGCGAAAGCGGGGTGGTAACGGCGTTTGAGGAGCGCGGCCGCGAGGTGGTGAAACTCGGCGAAAGCTTTCTGGCCTATGAAGCGCATTCGGTGGCCGTGGACGCGGACCACCGCATCTATTTTCCTCTCCAGAATTTCCACGGCCGGCCCGTTTTGCGGGTGACGAAGGCAGCTGAACAGACGCACGCGACGTAAATCGCGCGCGGCAAAGTAGCCGTCATTTCCACAGGATTCTGGTATATAAGGGAACGCGCGAAAACCGCAGCCACGGCGGGGCCGGCGTTTCGCCAAAAGGGCCCGGCGGCGCCGTGCCAAAAACGCGTCTCACGCGAGCCCGGGAAATGCCGCAGGAGGCAGAGTGAAAACCAAACAAGTCGTCGTCTTGCTGTCGCTGATCATAGTCGTAGTCATCGCCGTCATTTACGTTACGCGGCATCGGGCACCCAGCCGCGTGGCCGGTCCAATTCCGCAACCGGTTACGCCTATTCCTCGCAGCCAGGTGCTGCCGACGGGCCTTGCCGTCACCCCGTTTGCCGCGCCGGGCGCGAAATATTTCGAGCTGAACCCGCATTTGAAGAATTTCCCGAATTTCGTTGCCGGACAGCCGGTGACAATCGCGCCGAACCCAGACGGCAAAACGCTGCTGGTGCTGACGAGCGGCTACAACCGGAACAACGGACGAAACGGCCGCTGGGTGAAAGGCGCGTCGAACGAATACGTTTTCGTCTACGGCATTTCCCAAGATGCGCCGCAACTGGAGCAGACCCTCCAGGTGCACAACACCTTCGACGGCATCGCGTGGAATCCCGACGGCACGGCATTTTACGTTTCCGGCGGCGAAGACGACGACGTGCACGTTTTCCAGAAGAGCGACGGACGCTGGAGCGAATCGGGACGCCCGATCCGGCTGGGCCATCGCCACGGTTTGGGCATTCGCGTGCGGCCGATGGCGGCGGGACTGGGCGTGACGGCGGACGGCAGGCGGCTGCTGGTGGCAAATTTCGAAAATGACTCCGTGAGCCTGGTGGATTTGGCGTCGCGGCGAAAGATCGCCGAACTCGATCTGCGGCCGGGCAAGGAAAACTCGGCCGAAAGCGGCGTTCCCGGCGGCGAATTTCCGTTCTGGGTGCTGGTACACGGGAACGATCGGGCGTGGGTTTCGAGCCCGCGCGACCGCCAGATCGTCGTGCTGGATCTCGAGCCGCAGCCGCACGTGGTTGCGCGAATTGCGGTGCCCGGACAGCCAAACCGGATGATTTTGAATCCCGAGGCGACGCGGCTCTACGCGGCGCTGGGCACGGACGACGCGGTCGCGGTGATCGATACGAAGACGAATCGCGCGATCGAAGAGATTCGCACGACCGCACCGCGCGCGATTTTCCCGAATCCCGAACATTTGAAGGGCTCGAATCCCAATTCGCTGGCGCTTTCACCCGACGGGAAAACGCTCTACGTGGCGAACGGCGGCGCGAATTCCATCGCGGTGATTCATCTGGCGGCCAAGCCCGGTGAAAAGAGCCGCATCGCCGGCCTGATCCCGACCGCGTGGTATCCCGATTCGCTCAGCGTGAGCCCGGACGGCAAGACGATCTACATGGTGAACGCGCGCAGCGATCCCGGCGCGAATGCGGGCGCCTGCCGTTCCACGCTTTCGCTCTCCTTCGCCGAACAAGCTCCGTGCCGGTCGACGAACGAGTACATCCTGCAATTGAGCAAGGGCGGTTTCTGGACGATTCCGGTGCCCGACGCGTCGTCGCTCGCGAGCCTGACGCATCAGGTGGCCGTGAACGACCGCTACGTGCCGAGCGCGCGGCGCGCCGCGGCCGAGAAAATGATGGCGTTTCTGCGCAAGCACATCCATCACGTCATCTACATCATCAAGGAAAACCGCACCTACGATCAGGTGCTCGGCGATCTGCCGGAAGGCAACGGCGATCCGCGGCTGACGCTTTTTCCGAAGCCGATTTCGCCCAATCACCATCAGCTTGCGCTCGATTTCGTCGATCTCGACAATTTCTACGCGAGCGGCCAGGTGAGCGGCAGCGGCTGGAATTGGTCGACGTCGGGTCAAGCTTCGGCGATGGTGGAAAACACGATTCCGGTGAATTACGCCGATCGCGGACTCACTTACGATTACGAAGGCGACAACCGCAATATCAACGTCGGCTTCGCCACGCTCGCCGAACGCCGCCTGGCCAATCCCGAAACGCCCAATCAGCCGAACTTGTTGCCCGGCACCGGCGACGTTTCCGCCCCGGATGGTCCCGGGGGCGAAGCGGGCAGCGGCTATTTGTGGAACGACGCGTTGCGCGCGCACCTGACGCTGCGCAATTACGGATTTTTCCTCGATCTCCAGCGGTATTCGCTGAAACCCTCGAATCCCGCCTACATCCCGCCGATTCCCGATCCCTACGCCACGAAAACGCGCGTCGCCTACCCGACGAAGGCGGCACTGATGAACGTCACCGATCCCTATTTCCGCGGTTTCGATCAGGCGTTTCCCGATTACTGGCGCTACAAGGAGTGGGACCGCGAATTCCAGCTTTACGTGAAACACCACAACTTCCCCACGCTGGAGTTGGTGCGGCTGCCGCACGATCATTTCGGCAGTTTCCGCCGCGCGATCGATGGCGTGAATACCGTGGAAAAGGAGTTCGCCGACAACGACTACGCGATTGGGTTGCTAACGCAACAGATCGCCAACAGCCCCTACAAGAACGACACGCTAATTTTCATCGTCGAAGACGACGCACAGAACGGCCCCGACCACGTGGACGCGCATCGCACGATCGCTTACGTGATCGGGCCGTACGTGAAACAACACGCCGTGGTTTCCGCGCATTACACCACGGTGAACATGCTTGCCACGATCGAAGACGTGCTGGGCATCGGCCCCACCGGCATCAACGACGCCGTGCTTTCGCCGATGGCCGAATGCTTCACCACCAAGCTGAAGCCGTGGAGCTACACGGCGATTGTGCCCGCGATTCTGCGGACGACGAAATTGCCTTTGCCGCCGGAAACGCCGGCGGAAGCGGCGGCGGCGCTGCGCGATGCTCCCTACACCCACTCTCTCCATACGGCGGCGTACTGGGCGGCGAAGACGCGCGGGTTCGATTTCGCGGTCGAAGATCATCTGAATGTGCCACTCTTCAATCGCATCCTGTGGTACGGGCTGATGGGGCACGGCGTGCCGTATCCCACCGTGCGGAGCGGCCGCGATCTGCGGTATCACCGAAGCCAGATGGTGGCGCAGGATGCGCGTTGGATGACGTCTCTGCGCGAAAAGCTCGAAGCTCGGGGCGCTTCTCCGCCGCGCTGATTGCACTTTCCCGCGCTTTTCGTGCGGGGTATCCATGGACGGCACGCGCTGGCCGCGCTCGCGGCGGTGCAGAGTCGGGCATAGTCGCGGCTGCAACGTCGCGCGGCCTTCCGTGATTTTGCGCCGCGGCGTGGGTCATTTCGCCCGCTTCTTTCGACCCGCAGCGCCCGCCGGACGCTCGTAACCCTCCTTTTTTGAATGCGGTGCGTTTTATCCCCCACGCGCGGCCGATGGCGAGCGACGTGCCCGTTGGACCCACAGAAAAGACGGCTGGTGCGTTCCGCGACATCGGGCGAGGCGGACGCTCGCGCGAGGAGAAACAACGATGCGCAGAATCCTATGGTTTCTGGCCGGCGTGCTGTTCATTTGCCTGCCTGCGTCCGCGCAAAAGGAAGCGCCGGTTTTCGAGGTCTCCGGGACGTATTCCTACCTGTATGCCTCGGAAACGAAGAGCAATTTCAACGGCGGCAGCGGTTCCTTCGCGCTGAACGTTCACCCGTGGCTCGGCCTGGTTGCCGACGTCGGCGGCTATCACCAATCGGTGGGCGTGGGCGCCAAGAGCACAAATATCGTCACCTATCTTTTTGGTCCCCGGCTGTATTACCGCGAGGACCGGCGCGTCACGCCGTACGTTCAGGTCTTGTTTGGCGGCGCCTACGACACGCGGCGCGACGCCAGTACGCTGGCGATGAGCGCCGGCGGGGGGTTCGACGTTCGGGTCGCGCCGCACGTGGCGTTGCGCGTCGCGCAAGCCGAATACCTGCTCACTCGATTCGGCACCAGTACGCAGAACAATCTTCGCGTTTCGACCGGCATCGTTTTCCAATTCGGCCGTGAGTAGCCGGCTCGCGCGCGAATCGGCATCGGCGCGTTTCCTCGCGCCGCGGGCCTGCCGGGCGAAATCGGCAGGCACGCAATTTCGCCTTTTTGCCGCATAATGGGACGATTCCGGCCCTGGCGAAAAGCGATTCTTGAAACGCGCGCGGTGCTCGCCGGGCTTGGCTACGGGGAAGGGCGGGACTAGACGGTTGCGAAGGAACCTGATCTCCGCTTTGGCGGTGGTGGGCGTGCTGAATGTGGCGGCGTGGGCGGGAGCGTTTGCGCTGCACACGCTCGATGCGGCCACGCTGGGCATGGCGGTGCTCGCCTATTTTCTGGGCGTGCGGCACGCTTTCGACGCCGACCACATCGCTGCGATCGACAACGTCACGCGGAAACTGCGCCAGGATGGGCACCGGCCGGCCGGTGTGGGGCTGTTTTTTTCGCTGGGCCATTCGACCGTTGTGGTGCTGCTGTCGCTCGGGATGGCGGTGTTGGCGCGATCGGCGTCGAGCCGGATGGTGGCGCTCGAGCGGTTCGGCAATACGTTTGGCGTCACGATTTCGGCGACGTTTCTCACGCTGATCGGCCTGGTGAATCTCTACATTTTCGTGCGCCTGTGGCAACTGGCCGCCAGGTGCCAGCGCGGCGATTCGCCCGTGGAAGAGGACGTCCGCGCGAACGACCTGCTCGAGCAGCGCGGCATGATGGCGCGCGGCTTCCGCTGGATCTATCGCCGCATCCACGAAAGCTGGCACATGTATCCGGTCGGCGTGCTATTTGGGCTGGGATTCGACACCGCGACGGAAATCGCCATCCTCGGCATTTCCGCGACGATGGCGCGGCGCGGGGGCCTGCCGATTTGGGGCGTGATGGTATTTCCGCTGCTCTTCACCGCCGGCATGACGCTGATGGATACGGCCGACGGCTTGGCGATGATGAGGATTTACGACTGGGCGATGCTCGACCGCATGCGCAAGCTGCTCTTCAACACCGCGATCACCGGGCTGGGCGTCCTCGTGGCGCTGGCCGTGGCGATGATCGAATGGGTCCAGCTGCTGCTCGTCGAAGAGGGCTGGCACGGCTCGCTGGGCAGCGTGCTGCAAACGCTCAATTCGAGCGCGATGGGCGGCGTCGTAGTGGTCCTGATGGTGGTGGTGTGGTTCGCGGCGTGGATCTATTATCGCCGCGCGCAAAAACTTCCCGCCGCGCCGGGCCGCGACCCTGCGGCTTCCTAGCAGGCTGCTGAAAAATCGCTTTGGGTGGCTGTTTTTCTTTTCTTTTGGGCTGATTTGGGGATGCTGAGCGGGTTTTACCGCGGTGTTTTTGTGCTGCCGGCGTTCCGAACCGGCTCGGCAG
>JAKASX010000079.1 GCA_021818865.1 Acidobacteriota bacterium | reverse complement strand
CGCTGCTCCGGCGACAGATAACTGAACACGTGATTTTGCTGCTGATCGTTTCCTCGCATGCACGGTTGGACGCACTCGAAGCTGCTCCGTTACACAATTTCCGGGTTTTTCAGCAGCCTGCTAGGGTGCTTCGGCCATATACTTACTCAGCCGTAGGTGCCAAAACCCCGGCCTCTATTCAACGCTTTCAAGGCTCAGGCGGATTTTCGGAAAAGGAGGAACGGCATGGGTCGCCTCCGCAAGCCATGGGATGGCTTCGGCGTCGAGATTTTAGTGAATTTTGCCCTGCCGTATCTGATTTACGTGCAGGCCAAACCGGAGATCGGGCGCGTCCATGCCCTGATGGCCTCCTCGTTGCCTCCGATCGCCTGGAGCGCGGTTCAACTCGCGCGAAAGCGGCGCGTGGATGCGCTGTCCATGCTTGTGATCGCCGGCATTGGCTTGTCCCTGCTCGCTTTTCTCGGCGGGGGATCGTTCCGGTTCCTGGAATTGCGCGAGCATCTCGTCACTGCCCTGATCGGTCTGGTTTTTATCGGTTCAGTGGCGATCAAGCGGCCACTGGTCTACGAACTCGCGCGAGCCACCATGGAGCGAAAATCGCGGGAGGATGCCGAAAAATTCCAGAAGCTCCGCGAAACCCAGCGATTCCGGCGCACGATGACGGTCATGACGCTGGCCATCGGCTCCCTCATGCTTGTCCAAACCGCCGTCGCCATCTACCTGGTCTTCACGCTGCCCGTCCGCGAATTTCTGATCGTCAGCCCGATCGTCAACTACACAATCATCGGCGCCTTGATCCTGGGAGGTTTTGTGTACGTAAAGCGACAAAGACACCGCGCAGCCGTAGCGCGAGCCGCACAAGACCAACGCGTATCATCTTGAACGAAGGCTTGCGCCGTCGGCCTGACGCGTAGAAGAAATTCGTTTTTCGCGCCACCGAAGACCGGCCGTTTGTGGCCGCCCTCCCCGCACCCTATAATTCTCCCGGAGGCGCATGGGGTCCGGTGATCCTCCCGGCCTTCAAAGCCGGCGATCCGACTCTCGCGGGCCGGATGGTGGGTTCGACTCCCACACGCTTCCGCCAGCTTTTCGACGGTGGAGACAGTCAAGCAAGGAGACGGTGGTCCCGGCAAGCCGGGATTTCGGCGGCGGGCTCGGACGCCCGCCAGGCGCCTCAAATTCGACTCCCACACGCTTCCGCCATTCCCCACACCAGCGCGCCCGTCTCGCGCCACGTCACGGACGCCGAATCCCGCCCGCGCGATTACGGCTGCTTCACTCCTTCCCCCTGATCCACCGTCAGCCAGTGCACGCCGTCCCTCGAAATATCAATCGCGACGTTGACTCGCGTCGCTGACTGCCAGCGATACACAATCCGTTCCCCGATCTTTTTCCCGCGCGCCGCTTCCTGTCCGTATTCGATCCACGTATTCCCGCGAATCGCCATCCGCGAAACGAACGGACGATCGCCTTTCGCTCCCGTCGCGAACATCTCGTAATGCCAATACGTGTGGTCTTCGCTGTTATACGTATCCACCACGAGCGATTTCACGATTTTCCCCGCCCAGTCGTTCGTGAAGCTGCACTCCAGAAAAACCATGTTCGCCGACCACCGGCAATCCGCGTTCCAGGTCCACGCCCCGCCTTTGTTCGTAGCGGAAGGCATGGTCTTGCCGTGATAGATCCACCTGCCTGTGGAAATATCGAGTTTCTGAAGCTCGGGCGAAAGCGGCTGCGGCCCCGCAACGAGCGCCGGCGCAATCGTCAGCATCGCGATGCAAAACAGCAGAAACAGTATGCGCTTCATGGGATCTCCTTCACCGCGCGGGTTCGTGCGAAAAAACCGTTCGCACGACGCCACCAAACCCGACTTTTGGTTTTTCTCTTTCCAGGCGGGAATGACTATACACCGGCTCGGCTCATCTGGAGCCGCAATCATCACATCTACGTCTTTCCGGGCGCCGGCCATCCGGCGATTCAGCAGGGAAGGGAATCAGGCTTTCAAAAGAGCGCGCAGGGCTTTTTCCACGCTTTGCCGTTCGCGCGCGTATTCGGAATCCCCGAGCGTTCCCGCCGCGTGTTTCAACTCGAGCTGAAGCAGCCGATTCTTAATTTCATCGAGCTGGTTTTGGGCGCTGCGTTGCGCCGAAGCCACCAAATCCGCCGCCTTGTCGGCCTGGCCATCGCCAGCCGCGCTTTTCGGCGATTTCCGCCACAGCATCATCGCGCCAATCGCCATCAGCACGCCAAAAAGTCCCGCAATCAGCCACGTCAGTCGCCGATACCGGTCGGGAATCGTGCTAACGCCCGAATCGCTTGATGCGCCGGAGGAATTTTGCGCCGCGGGTGCTCCCGCCGCGGTCGCCACGCCCGAAACCGCAACCGCTAGATCGGTGTTCGGAGGCACCGACTGCCGCGCGTAAATCGTATAGCCCTGTTCGCTGCCCATCGGGCTGAATCCATCGCTCGAAACCTGCATCCCCGGCGGCACCGCCAGAAACACGTGTGTCGCCGGATACGGCGATTGCGCGTGCAGCACCGTCTGATTCGATGGGTACGCCACCTGATACGCCACGCGCACCACGTTCTTTCCCGGCCGGAACGCCCAATCAATCGCTTTCACATTGTTTCCCGCGTCAATCGGCTTCTGCAGCGTCGGGATCCGGCTCCCGGTCCACGTCGAAACGTCGCCCAGCTGCGCGCCCGCCGGAATCTGGAATCGGAACGTTCCCTTCGGCACGTAAAACGTGGCGGCAGGCTTGATCGTATTTTCCACCATGTACTGTTCTTCCACCTGCAAGTTCCCGCCGCTCGGCTGGAGCACGATCACGTGCGATGCCACCACCAGCGCCTTGGGATCCGTCGTCGTGTCGTACACAACGACGTCCGTGGATTTCGCGTTCGGGTCCACCGACTGGTAGTAACTGACGCCGCGATAGTTCACCTGCACGAGCTCCGTGTGACTCGCCGCTTTGCCCAGCTCGAACCGTCCGTGCGCGTCCGTCGTCGTCTTCGCCACCGGCGTCATTCCGCTTTCAAGTTCCAGCAGGATCACCTCGGCGCCCGATACCGGTTTGTTCGTCGTCCCATTCGTCACGGTGCCGGCAATTGGCGCGGCCATCGCGAAACCGGCCGTCGCCAAAACGCTCAAGCAGAAAGCCAGCATTCGGCCCATCAGCCTTCCGCGGCGCAGCGGCCGTGCGCCTGCGCTTTTCGCCGCGAAGAATCCGCCGTGGCCCCAGCCTGTTTCGCTCATTATTGTTCTTCCTTCCTCCGCGAATGTCGCTCGCATCCGCGGCCGCATGCCGCTGCGCTCCCGCTCCCGTTCGTTCGCCACTCGCGCGCTACCCGTGCCCAGGCGTCACCAGATCCGATTCCACCAGCCGAGCCGCCGCCGGCGCCTCGGCCACTGAAACCGGAGCAAGCGCTTGCGCCAGCCGCCTGTTCGGAATCATCGCCAGCAGCGTTCCCAGCACCAGAATCAATCCGCCCAGCCATATCCAGTGCACCAGCGGATTCAGAAACGCGTGAATTTCCGGCAGTCGTGTCTTTTCGTCGTTTCCCGAATAGACCACGTAAAGATCCCGTTCGAGCGACGAATAAATCGCCACGCGCGTCGCCGTCGTCTGCATCGCCGGGTAATACCGGATTTCCGGAAACAGCAGCAGTTTCGACCGCCCGCGATCGAGCACTTCAATCGAAGCGCGTTCGCCCTGGTAATTCGCTCCCCGCGTCTGGTCGAAATCTTGCGCTACCAGCGTGTACGACCCCAATTGCATGGTGCTGCCGATCGTCATCGTTTTCTTCACGTCGCGATTCATCGCCTGCCCGGCGATCCCAAAGAAAATCAGCACCAATCCGACGTGCGCGATGTATCCGCCGTACCGCCGCGTATCCTGCAACGCCACTTGCCCAATCGCGGAAACGAAGTTCACGCCCGAATGCGCCGCCACGGCTCGTGCCGCTCGGAAAAATTCCAAGCCGATCACCACCAGCACAAACGCTCCCAGCGCAATGGCCAAAATCGCCTGCATCGAACCCGCTCCCAGAATCCCCGCCGCAACGCCCGCCGCCACGCCCGCCGCTCCCGGCCACGCCGCTTTCCTCAAAAAAACCGCCGTCTGCGTCCTTTTCCACGCCAGCAGCGGCCCAAGACCCATCAGCACCAGCAGTAGCAGCGCGATTGGCACGTTCATCCGGTCGAAAAACGGAGGGCCGACCGTGATCTTCGCTCCCGCCATCCATTGCGAAAACACGGGAAACATCGTTCCCGCGAAAACCGCGACGAACGAAGCCAGCAGCAGCAGGATGCCAAATAGCACCGCCGATTCCCGCGAAGCGACCGACCCGAGCCGGTTCTCGCCTTCGAGCGTCCGCCATCCCCGCGCCAGGCCCCAAATCGTCACCACCGTCAGCACCGCGAAAAATCCGCCCAGCCACGGCCCCACCGGCGACTGCGCGAACGCGTGCACCGAATTCACGATCCCCGATCGCGTGAGGAACGTCCCGAATACGCTCAGCACGAACGTCAGCAGCAGCAGGCTCGCGCTCCACACCCGCAGCATTCCCCGTTTTTGCTGCACCACCGCCGCGTGCAGAAACGCCGTCGCCGTAATCCACGGCATCAGCGACGCGTTTTCCACCGGGTCCCAGCCCCAATATCCGCCCCATCCCAGCACTTCATACGCCCAGTGCGCTCCCAGCAGAATCCCGATTCCCAGAAACGTCCACGCCACCAGCGACCACCGCCTCACCAGCGGCACCCACTGGTCGGCCGGATACCGCTTGATCAGCGCCGCCAGCGCAAACGCAAACGGCACGCTGAATCCCGTGTAACCCAAATAGAGCAGCGGCGGATGCAGCACCATCTCGAAATATTGCAGCAGCGGATTGAGGCCCATGCCGTTCGGCGGCGTCACGATCTGCACCGCGCCCGATGCCGTCGTCGTTCCCAGCAGCGAAAACGGGCTCGCAACCACGGTATTCAGCAGCAAAAAGAAAAACTGCACCCCGCTCAGAATCACGGCCACCAGCGGCATCAGTTCCCGGTGCTTCCGCCGGTTCGTCACCAGCGCCACAAACAGAAAAATCGAAAGCAGCCAGCTCCAAAACAGCAGAGATCCCCGCTGCCCCGCCCACAGCACCGCCAGTTTGTACAGCGGCGTCAGTTCCCGCGCGCTGTGCTCGGCAACGTACGCGATCGAGAACGTGTTCGTGAAAATCAACCAGACCAGGCTGGCCGTTCCCAGCGTCACCAGCGGAAAGACGGCCATTCCGGCGCGATTGGCGCTTTCGCTTACCGCCGGCCGCCGCGCGGCAATTGCCAGGATTCCAACGAAAAATCCATACCCGGCCGCCACGAGCGCCAGCAGCAGTGCGGTTGAACCTACAACGTCCACGGAGTTCCTCCGGCAGCAAAGTTTTGTGAGCCAATCAGCGAGTTATCAGTGCGGTTGGGTGTGGCCCCGGCATGTGGTTTGGCCAGAGCCGCCGCATGGAAGGTCATTTCGATGATTCCCCCCGCATCCACACTTTGCACGAGCCGGACCATCCTTAGGGGCCCGGATGACACCACTAACTACTGCGAAACCAAAGGGAAAGAGGAGGAACACGGCTTCGACCACCACGGCTGAGCCACTGCAATCACGCAAGTTTCATCTGGAGGTGGGTGAAATCACCCAGGGTTCCGAGCTACGGAGGCCGGCACTGAGGGATTTCACGGCAGGTCGAATGAGACTCAAATTGAGCGGGTAATTGCCCGCCCGGGTCTAGCGCGGCGGCCGTGCGTGATAGTCGAAGCGGTAGGAATTGCCTGCGGGACCCGCCACGGCCCGCGTGTTGTATTCGATCTGGTAGCGCACGTGTTCCGGGTCTTCCGGATACCCCACGCCGGCAGGATAAGGATACGGAATCAATGTGTGGATCGGCAGTGGCGCCACGGTCATCCCGTCGAACGCGTAAAAATCCATGTCCTTGTCGAACCCGTTCGCGTAGAAAAAGTAGTCGCGCGTCCATCCCCGCGGCAGCGGCGGCAGCGCCCCCGGATTGAACTCCACGTCCACTTCGTCGCCCGACCCGAAAATCACATACTCATCGTCGGTCCGCTCCAGCAGCGGCAAAACTCCGCCATAGCGCGTGTAATTGCCCGCCTGCCTCGCGTACGGCCCGGTTGCGCTGATCTCGTTGTAATCGTAACGAAGGTCAGCCGCCGGATGTCCTTCGATCGCGCGCGGATACCCGCGGAATTGGAGCCGCGCTGCTTCGAGCGGCGTCGCCGTCACCCGGTAGGGAATGTTCGCCGGTGCGTTGTCCACCAGGATTCGGTCCCAATACACCTTCAAATTCGTCACGATCCGGATTCGCCGCGTTCCCGCCGGCAGCTTCCCGGTCAAATTCGCCACCATCGTTCGTTCCAGCCCCGCTGGAAATCCGATGTCGCCCGCCACCAGGTGCCAGCGCCCATCCGCTTCGAGCGCCTCCACGTACGGCGGCACAGGTTTGACGCCCGCCAGCGACGCCTCATACAGCGAACTCGCGCTGAAATAATCCGTGAATCCCGTCATCAGCAATCGCAGCGGACGCCGCGGATTCCACGCGCCCAGATCGAGTTCCAACGTGTGCGTCTTCGCGATGCCCGCGAACGGCGTCTTCCCAAATCCTTCCACGAAATGGTGGTCCCGCTTCAGCAGTTCCGGCAGCACGTTCCGCCCGTGGCCATCCCACGCTCCAACCGGCGGATGCGCGCCCCGGCTCACGATCACGCGGAATTGCGGAAACGGTGGCTCCATCGCGAACCGCGAATTCGGATAGACTTCCGTTCCGTCCGGATGGTCGATTGCCAGCAGTTTCACCCGGTCCAGATAATCCAGTTCTTCCATCGGCTCGAGCAGCCGGAAACTCAGCCGCCCGTCCCGTGGCCGCACCGCGTCGCCGTTCACCTTCACGTATTCCACCGGATCGGGAACATTCCTCTGGTGCGGCGCGATCCAATGCCCCAGAATCCCAGGCCCCAAAATATCGGAAATGAAGCCGTAGCGCTGCCCGTTCCACGCGAAAAGCAGCGGGCAGGAACTCCCTCGCCGGTCGATTTCATCGATCACATGCGATTCGTTCGCCGCCAGATGAATCTCGTCCTGCAAGACGCCGGTCGGCCACAGCATCCGCACGATTCCCGCTTCCTTGCGCGGCCCCAGTCCCGCCGTTATCGTCGTCGGCCCTTGTCCCAGGTATCCCGACGCGCCGTCAACTTCCCATTTCTGCTCCAGCGTTCCGGCGAAAATCCGCACTTTCGTGCCGATCCCGCTGCGATTGTCATTCGTTCCGCGCAGCTTTACCGCGATCCAGTTGTTCCGGTTTCCGCCCACGTTCCGCAGCAGCACCGGCGGGCCGTCGTCCTGCGTGACGAGCAGATCCGTCGCCCCATCGCCATAAAAATCCGCCGCGATAATCGCCCGCGGATGGCGCAAGCGAATCTTGTCGAGCCCAACCGCCTTTGTGACGTTCCGGAATCCCGCCGGTCCTTCATTCCGCAGCAGCGCGATTTGCCCTCCATGCGGCCCGTCGCCCACCGCCGCCAAATCCAGCCATCCGTCATTGTCGTAATCGAGCGAAGTGACGCCCCACGCCCGCGTCCACCCCAGCGCCGGCAGCTTCACCGGCGCGAATCGTTTCCCAACTTCATTCCGCCATAGCGTCAGCCCCGGCGCTCCATCCTGCGTGAACGCCAGATCCATCCATCCGTCTTTATTGAAATCGAATGCGGTAACGCCCAGCGTCGGTGCGGAGAAGGGAACCGTCCACGGTTGTATCTCGCGGAACCTTCCCAGCCGCGGATTCAGGTAAATCGCCGGCCCGCCGCGCCATCCGGTTACCACCAAATCCACCGCCCGGTCGCGGTTAATGTCGCTCAGCGTCGCGCCCACGCTCGCGCCGGAACCCGCCAGGCCCGTCGGCGCGGTCACATTCGTGAATTTACCGTTGCCGTCGTTCCGCCAAAGCACGTTCGAAACAACGGGCATTCCCGGCGGAAACGCAATCGTTCCCGTCGCGCGATCCACGGGCGCGTTCGGAAACCGCGTCGCGTAAAGATCCAGCGTGCCATCGTGGTCGTAATCCACAAACGTCAGGCCCAGAACGAGCCCTGTCGTTTCTATCCCCGCCTGCCGCGCTACGTTCAAGAATTTACCGTTGCCTTCGTTCTCGAAAAGCGCCACGCCGCCGTCGTAGCTGATTGCCACGTCCGGCTTCCCGTCGTTGTTGTAATCGCCCACCGTGCAGCCAATTCCGGGCCCAGGCAGCGTGATGCCGGAGCCCTGCGTCACGTTTGCGAAATGTCCGTGTCCCAGGTTGTGATAAAGCGCCGGATGCCCGTCCACGTCGAGCAGCAGAATGTCGGGCAGCCCATCGCCGTCGTAATCGAAAACGCACGCTCCCGATCCGAAAAATTCCGTCGCCGTTTCCGTTCCGCGCGCCGCCATGGAGGCCGCTTCGTACGGCAACCCCGATTCCCGCGTCACGTTCACGAAATGCACGGGAATCGCCCGCGGCACCACTTCCGTTCCCGGCGCCACGCCCACCGCCAGCGAATATTTCCCCTGCTGTCCGTAAACGAGCGTCAGCGGCGCGCCCAGCTTCGCCTCGGTCATCTGCTGGAATCGCGCCAGGTGTACCCGCGCCTTCGCTTCGTCGCCCGCTCGCAAATACGCCTGCGCCAACCCGAATTCCGCCGAAACGTGAAACCGGTCGATCGCCAGCGTCCGCTTGAACGCCGCAATCGCCGCCGGAAATTGCGCCAGTTGCAAATTCACTTTGCCAATGAAGTACTGCGTGTCGGCGTCATTCGGATCCATCCGGCTCACCCGCTCGAAATCCGCCAGCGCGGCTTTCGGATGGTTCATATCCATCGCGATCAGGCCCAGGTTGTACCAGACGTGCGGGTTCGATGGCTCGCGTTTAGCCATCACCTCGAGGATCGCTTCCGCCTGTTGGTAGTGCTGCCCGCTCAGCAGCGCGATCGCTTCGTTCACTCGCGCCGCGTTCAATTCGGGGTCCAAGGCTTCGGCCTGCCGAAAACAATCGAGCGCCTTCACCACCGATTCCCGGTTCATGTAAGCGACGCCCAGGTTGTTCCGCTCGGCCGCCGCGAGGCGCGCGAAAACTTTCGCCGCGGTTGTTTGCTCGGCGTTTCGCGCGCGCAAACCGATCCCCGCTCCCAGAAGCACCGCGCAGGCCGCAATCGTCCACGCCCCGAATTTCACCGGAGCGAATGCCAGCCACGCGTTTTGCTTCACCAAGTCCCTCGTTTGTGGAATGGTTTCCGCGCGACGATCCCGATCCCTTCCTTCACGGTGATCAGTTCGCCCGCGGCCACGTTCGTGAGTTGCTGCTTCTCTCCGCTCGGCCACGCAATCTCGATCGAATCGGCTTTCGTCTGCCGGCCCAGGCCAAACGTCAGGACCAGTTCGCTCGACGAAAGATAGCTGCCGCCGTCGGTTAGCATCTGCGATTGCGTCATCCCGCCGTCCTTCAGCGTCACCGTCGCGCCGATGCCGTCCCGATTCGATTTCACGCCCACCAGTTTGATCCGCAGGCTGTTATTCGTCTCGCCTTCGTTCAGGAAAAGTGCCGCTTGTCCCTGGTTCGTAGTAATCACCAGGTCCGGCGCCCCGTCGTCGTTCACGTCGCCGTACGCCGCGCCCCGCGCCACGCGTGGCAGGTTGAAACTCGCGCCCATTTGCCGCGTCACGTCCGCGAATTCTCCGTTACCCAGATTCTCGAAGAGCAGCGGCGGCTCGGCGTAAAACACCTGCCGCTGGATCGCGTTGATCCCCGGGTCGATGTGCCCGTTCGCCGCAAAAAGGTCCGGCCATCCGTCCAGGTTGTAATCGAACCAGAAGCACCCGAATCCCAGCGTCAGCAGGCTAGCCCGTCCGATCTCCGAATGCGGCGATTCGTTGATGAAGAGCCCGTTCCCTTCGTTGTGGTAAAGCGCCAGCATCTGATTCGAAAAGTTCGAAATCACCAGGCTCGCCCACCCCGAATGATCGTAATCCGACGCCGCGATGCCCATCCCTCCGCGCGCCACGCCGCTCCCGCTGTAGGCCACGCCCGCCGTCACCGCTTCGTCCGTGAACGTTCCGTTGTGATTGTTGATGTAAAGCTTGTTCGGCTCGGTGTCGTTGCTCACCGCGATGTCCGGCCAGCCGTCGTTGTTGAAATCGGCGATTGCGATGCCCAGGCTCTTGTCGTGCGGATTGTACAGCCCGGCCTTTTTCGTCACGTTCGTGAACGTGCCGTTCCCGTTGTTGTGCCACAAATCGAGCGATTCGCCCTTGTACGCCTCGGGCGTGCAATAGGATTTCGTCTTTCCGTTGATAGAGCAGTAGATGTCGGTCTGCGGCGTCCACTTCACGTAATTCGCCACCACCAGATCCAGGTACCCGTCCCGGTCGTAATCCACCCACGCAGCGCTCGTGCCGAATTTCGGAGGACCCCACAAGCCGGCCTGCTTCGTTACGTCGGTGAACGTCCCGTTGCAGTTGTTGCGAAACAGCCGGTCGTGTCCCACCGCGGTCACGAAAATGTCGTCGCAACCGTCGTTGTTGTAATCGCCCACCGCGCAGCCCATCCCGTACATCGGCACGTTCAGATGCGCCTGCCGCGTCACGTTCGTGAACGTCCCATTTCCGTTGTTCCGCCACAGCTCCAACGTTGTGCCTGGATGCACCGGATGCCCCGGCCAGTCCCTCCCATTCACCAGCAGAATGCTTTGCCGACCGCTGTTGTTGTAATCAATGAAGCAGACGCCCGATCCCAGCGTCTCCGGCAGGTACTCTTTTCCGAACGCGCCGTTGTTATGGACGAAATTGATCCCCGCCGAGCGCGTGATGTTCACGAAGCGCGGCCCGGGCGCGGCCGGCGCATTCTTTGCCCGCGCCGTGAAAACCGCTCCCGCCAGCCCTAAAACCGCCAGTGCTCCCAATAGCGACCGTGGCTTCATCAGTGGAAAACGTCCTTGTTATACGGCGGATCGTAATCGCCGTTCTTGGTGATGTATTGGAGCGGCACGCTCACAAGTTCGTGCACCGGCTGCCGCTCGTTGTTCGCGTTCGGGTGCTCGCGCACGTAAGGCCCGATCAGCGCCTGCGACGCCTCATCTGCCTTGAATCGCAGGTACCGCACTTCGAACTCAGTCGCCTGCTCCGGCTGGCCCAATCCCGTATAGCAGAGCATCAGATTGTAATTTGCCGAAAGGTTTTCCGGGTCGATTGCCAGTACGCGCCGGAACTCGCGGATCGCTTCCTTGTAGTGCCTCTGCAGGAAATAGTCTCGCCCGAGTTGGCCCCGCACCACGCGGTCGTAGGGATACTGTTTCAGCGCTTCCCGGTAGTAGGGAATCGCCGCGGCGTATTTCCCTTGGTCGCGCAGCACCTGCGCCGTGAAATAGTGCGCGCTCGCCAGCGTCGGATCGCGCTCGAGCGCCATGCGGAACATCTCCGCGGCCTGCCGAAGGTTCCCCTCCTGGAGTTCCACTCGTCCCATGTTGTTCCAGCCGTCGGGCCGCTGCGGCGCGATTTTGGCGACTTCGGCGAAAGCTTCGTGCGCCGCTGCCAGGTCACCTTGCAGCAGGAAGCCGATGCCGTAGTCGTTCCAATGCTGCCAATCGGAGCTTTTCAGCACGATTTTCGGCTTCGGCGCCGGCGCGCTCGCCGGCGTCACGTCCAGGTTCACTTGGTCGCTGGCTATCACCACGATGGGAAGGTTCGGAATCCCTTTGCGCTTGCCGGCGTCTCCCGCGGTCGATCCGGTGAAGACGTATTGCGTGTCGTCGTAGCCCAGGGTGTGCGTCGGTTTGGGAGTTTGTTTCGGGTTGGGCACGCCCGCGAACGCGAATTGCGTGAACCACCAATCGAATTTCCGGTAATTCAGCTTCGCCGTCAGGTGAATTGGCCCGGCGACGTTCTTGGGAATATGCAGCAGGAAATGCACGGTGTCCGCTGCGCCGGGCGGAATCAGGTGCACGTAGATGGTCGAGCGCTCGATGAAAGCATCACGTTTGTCAATCGGGTTTTCGTGAGCGTCCACCTGCAACGACCGGTAGAAATCCGCGCTCGGGTCCACCGGCCCCTTCCCGCCGTCCTCTGGCGCACCGCTCCAGAAAATGATGCGCCCTTTCGCGTCCACCGCCTTCAATTCCAGCCACAAATCGAACGCATCCACCGTGCCGCCGGGGAAGAAATGGCCCACGCCCAGCGTCCGCACCACCACGTCCACGCGCACCGTCTCGCCGGGCTGCACCTGGCCGGTGACGCGATCGAGAGGCGCGGTCAGTTGGGCGAAGCTTGGCGCCAGCGACGCCCCGGCCTTCGGCGCGCGGAAACGCTGCTCCGGACCGACCGCGAAAGAAGTGGAAATCCCAGGTGCCTCCGGCGCCACCGGTCCATACAACTGGAGCGCTTTCTTCTGCGGCGCCATCGCGAAAATCGTCACGCTGACCTTGCCATCCTTCAGAAATGCGATCGTGTCATCCAGCTGCTTCTTGAACCGGTTGTCGTAAGGCAGTGCCGTATTGGCGGCGATGAACCGATGCGACGGAATCAGCCCGTCGATGTTGCCGAATTCGTTCGAATGCACCATCGGCATGTGGCACTCGACGCAGACCTTCGATTGCGGTGGGTAATAAAAAGCGCGCGCGCCGTACCCGGAAACGCCGCTCGCCTGCCAGTGATCGTAATCGTCGAACCCGCGCACCCACCGGTAGTGATTGACGGGAAAATCCAGGTGAACCTTGTGGCAGACCGAACAGAATTCCGCCACTTCCTTTTTCTTGTGCATGAACGGCTTCATGAACGTGCGCTTGTGCGGCTCCGGATTCAGGTCGATCAGGAAATCAGCCAGCCGGTGAATGATGGGGTTCTTGCTCACCGCCAGCCGCGCCAGCGGCGGATACGTCAGCACGTACCCTCCCTGTCCCATCGTGCTCGGAATCTTCGTGATCGAATGGCAAACCAGGCATCCAACGCCCGCACTGGCTGCCGGAGTACGCTCGATCTCCTGCGCCGGCTTGTCGAAATTCCCGCTGAAAAGCAGCGCTTCGTCGTGGCACCCGGCGCACCACCTCGACGGTTTCACGCCCACCGTCGCCTGCATGTACTCGATCGCCTTCCGGTACCACTGATTGTTGAAGGAAGAAAAGTGGTGGGCCGATTCGTACCACTCGTGGTACGTCCGCGCGTGGCACTCTTCGCAGCTCTTCGATTGCAGGAAATACGATTCCGGAATCCGCTTCGCGTTCGAAATGGTCGCCGAGCTCGGAAAAAACGGCCCGTTCGCCCCGCCGCCTTCCTGATACATCGACGCTGGCGCGATCGCCGGATTGTGGATTTTATACGCGTCCTCCCACGGCACCGTCCGGTACCACCACGCCCCGTAACAGATTCCCGCTGCCGCCAGCACCACCACCGCGTACCGCAATCCCGCCCGGTTCCGGTTTCCCGCCAGCCATCCGCGCCGGCCCATCCAGTCGCTCGTCAAAAAGCAGAGCCCCGCCACCGCCAGCCCGATGTGCGTGTAGAAAATCGGCATGGCGCTCGTCACGTCGCCCGTGTAAATCAGCACCACGCCAAACGCCGCGCCGCCCAGCAGCAATCCCCAACCGATTCGGCTCGCAAGCGTCGCGCCGCGGAATAGTCGGGGAAGGAAGGGCAGTAGCAGCAGGATCAGCAGGACGCCCGAAACCAGGTGCAGCAGCACCGCGCCTTCATAGGTCAGCGATGGCGCAGGCCATCCATATTCATAAACGGCGGTGAGAAACAGAAGGCCAAGCAGGACGGCGCGCACCCTTTTCATAGCTCCCACGCCCCAAAACCCGGGTGAATCCTATCAAAGGACTGTCACCCTCGCAACGCCCATGTGCAAGAAATGCACAAGAAAATCCGGCTATCAGCTGCTCTCAGTTTCATCGCCGCCTCGCCTGCGGCTCGCCCCAAACTGTCGCCAGGAAACCCCTCACCGCATCCCTTCGATTGTAAACTTCGCCGCGCCTTCGGTGATCGTGATGTAGCGGTCGATCGGCGGATTCGCCAATCGCTGCACGAGTCCGCTCGGCTGCGGCCACTTGATATCGACCCAATCCATTGTCGTTCGCTGCCCGATCCCGAGCACCACGCGCGGATCGTGCGACGACATATAGCTCCCCCCTCCCACTTTCGTGCGTTGCCGTTTCAGGTCTCCCGCCTGATACGTGATCTTCGCCCCGATCGCGTCGCGATTCGCCTTCTTGCCCACCAGCCGCACGCCCAGCCAGTGGTTCTCGCGTCCCGCCAGGTTGTGCAGCAGGATCGGCGCTCCGCCGTTCACGCCCACCAGCACGTCCACCGAACCGTCGTTGTCGAAATCCCCCAGCGCGAGTCCTCGTCCGGCGATCCGCTCGGAGAAAACCGGCCCGTTCGTCGCGCCGACGTCCACGAATCCCTTCCGCGTGTTGCGAAACAGCAGCATGGGCTCGCGGTAATCAACGTCGCTCACACGCTGCCGGATTTTGGTGTCCGGGTGCCCATCCGCGATAACGAGGTCCAATTCGCCGTCGTTATCGTAGTCGAAAAACTTCAACCCCCAGCCGCTCATCAGCATCGTGGGCATCGCGATGCCCAGCCGTGGCGCCACGTCGGTGAACGTCTCATTCCCGTTGTTTCGATACAGCGAAAACGCCTCATGGTCGATGTTCGCGACGAATAGGTCGATCCATCCGTCTTGGTCGTAATCTGCCGCATCCACGCCCATCCCCGACCGCGCGTTCCCGTACGCGCCGTACGCCACTCCCGCCAACAGCCCGATTTCCTCGAATTTTCCCTTGCCTCGATTCGCGTAGAGGAAATTCGCCACCGTGTCGTTGCTCACGAACAGGTCCATCCATCCGTCGTTGTTGATGTCGCAGGCCACCACCCCCCACGCTTTCCCCATCTGTTGCCCGATGCCCGATTCCCGGCTCACGTCGGTGAACGTTCCGTCGCCATTGTTATGAAACAGGTAGCTTGGCATTGGCTGGTAGACGCTCGGCACGCAGTACACACGGCTGCCCGTCATTCGGTTGCCGCACCACTGGTTCTTTTTCTTGTCGAAATCCGCGAATCGGCAAACGAACAGGTCCAGCTTTCCGTCGTTGTCGTAATCGAACCACACCGCGCTCGACGCCCACCCCGGCGCCGCCACGCCCGCCTTCGCCGTCACGTCGGTAAACGTTCCGTCCCCATTGTTGTGATACAGGATGCTGTGCGGATACTGCGTCACGTAAAGGTCCGCGAATCCGTCGCCGTCGTAATCGCCCACCGCCGTGCCCATCCCGAACGCGTTTCCCGTGACGCCCGCCTTTTCCGTCACGTCAGTGAACGTTCCGTCCCGATTGTTGTGGTAGAGCGCGTTCCGCAGCGGCTTTTTCGGCGTGTAGAAATCGCACGGCCCGCTGTTCACCAAATAGATGTCCATCCACCCATCGTTGTCGTAATCGAAAAAGGCGCAGCCCGGACCCTCCGTCTCCGGCAAGTAGTATTCCGGCGAAGCCCCGTTCGTATGCACCCAGGAAATCCCACTCGCCGTCGAGGGAACGATCTGAAATCCCTGCGCGCTCTTCGCCGGATGCGCCGCCTGCGCCACGGCCAGAAGGTTCGCGCCGCGCCCGATCGCTCCGCCCACTCCCAGCCATCCGAGCGCATCGAGAAACGCGCGCCGCGAAAGTAATCGTCGCGTTCTGTTCTTAGCCTCTTGCATCTTCCTCGAATCCGTTGGGGCAACGCGAAAACGCCGTCGTCGCGGCATCGGTACAGGTCTTAGCGGCATGTACGGCGATAGCGGTCTGTGCGAGGAAGGGAAGAGTCGCGTGAAAGTCCGGAACGCCGTAGTGTTTCCCGCTAGTGTCCTGAGTCAGAAGTTCGTCGAACAGGCACTCGGGAGTCGGAGCTTCAGCTCCGACATTAAGGGCCGCAAGACAAAGGGGCTTCAGTCCCTGGAGCGGCACGACTTTCGTATGGAACTTGCATCTCAGGACACTAGAAAAGTCGCGGTAGCAGTAGCAATAGTAATGACGACGGCCTCGAAAAAATAGACTCGTTTCCCCCATTTCCCGCGCCCGGTTCATCTCGGCGGCTGGCTCTGTGGTGTGCCCTGAATCTGGCGCTTCGCCTCCTGCGCCGCTTTCGCCGACGCGTCCCGGAATAGGGTCATCTCCCGCGCCGCTTCCTGTCGCCGTCCCAGCCGCATATACGCCATCAGCAACTGGTAATGCACCGTGGCGTTTTCGGGCAAACGCGTTTCCACGATTTTCAGCGGCGCGATCGCCTCGGCGAACCGCCCCGCTGAATTGAGCGCCATCCCCAGTCCCAGATACGCGTCGGTCAAACCCGCATCCAGCTTCGTTGCGTCGGAAAATCGCTCGATCGCCTCGTTCCAATCGTTCGCCCGGAATGCAATGCTTCCCAGCAAGTCGTCCGCGGCGGCGTCACGCGGGTCCTGTTGCAGTTCCTCGATGAGCTGCTGTTTCGCGTCGGCCACTGTTCGGGCCGTCGGCGATTCGGCCAGCTCCACGCGCGCGATCCGCAGATGAATTCCCAGCGTCTGCGGGTATTTCTCCAGAATCTGCCGGTATTCATCCGTCGCTTCTTTCCATCGCTGCTGCACTTCGAGCGATTCCGCCTCCAGCAGCATCGCCTGCACCGAATGCGGCGCCACAGCCAGCAGTTCATCCGAAGCTTCGATCGAAAGATCGGAATAGGCGTGCGTCGTCACGTAAAGCACCTGCGGGTCGCGCGGAAACCGGCGATTCAGGAACAGCAGAAAATCCACCGTCGGCACGTTTTCGTTCAGCGCCCGCGCGCACGCCAGCCCGTCAAATCCGATCCGCCGCGCCAGTTCGTCGTCGCTCTTCTCTCGCGTCATTCGTAGCAGCCGCGCAATCGCGCTTCGGCAATGGCCCGATTCGGCGAGTTCCACGCCGCTCTCTGGTGGCGCCGGCCGCGCCGCCCGCTGATGCGTCTTCGCCTGCTGCGCCGCCGCGAGGGAGGCAAAACTGAGGGCGAGACCCGCTATCCAAAGCGTCCTGGGGAAGAGTCGCATGAGAAAAAGGGAGGCGGGTGGTTGCGCCCGCCTCCCGGCATTCTATCCCAGCCCTGACGGGGTCAAAAGTAGAACTTCAGGGCAAATTGGATGTTTCGTTCTCCACTCGACCCGGTGATGGATCCAAAGCCGCCGGAACCCGATGTCGATGGGCAGAGAACGCCGGGACTGTAGCCCCCGCTACAGGCCACGTTGGGTGCGTCGAGAATAGGATGGTTGAATGCGTTCAGAAATTCGGTTCGGAATTCGATGCGTCTGTCCTCCCCGATCGGGAAGCTCTTGCGGACAGCCAGGTCGAAATCCGCGTAGCCCGGCCCGCGCAGGTCGCCCACGCCGCAATTCCCGAACGTCCCGGCCAGCGGACTCATGAAACTGCCGCCGCTGAACCACTGAATGCCGGGACCTCCTCCCACGGGCGATTTATCGTACTGCACCGGCCCGAGGCAGCTCAGCCTCTGGTCCTCAAACTCACCGCCCAGGCCGCCGGTTCCCGACGGATCCCACCACGCGTTCGTGGTGGTCATGGCGAAGCCGGTGTGCAGGGCCACCAACCCGCTCAGCGACCATCCGCCTACCACCCCATTTTCAAACGAGCTCATGTGACTGCCGAATTGCTGGCCGTGGCCGAAGGGCAGATCATAGATGAAATAGCTCGAAAGGTTGTGCGTCGTGTCGTAGTAGCAGGGTCCCCAATCCCCTTGCGGATCGTAGACGTTCTGCCAGCCGACCACGCCGTGCGAGGTTTGCGTGTCGCCCCACGTTCCGTAGTACCCGCCGGAATTGCTCATGCACTTCGAGTAGGTGTAGGCCACCTGCCCCTGCAAGCCGTTCGACATGTGTTTCTGAAGCACCACTTGCAGCGAGTCGTAGCGCGCCTTCCCGTTCGTCGCCGAACCCCAAATCCAGTTCAGGTTCGGGCCGAAATACTGCACCAGATTCGGGTTCCCCGCCAGATACGGGCTGGGCGCGATCACCGCAGGAGCCGTCATCGTTGCGCCGGGGCCGAAGCTCGAATATTGCGCGGGAGTGACCAGCCGCTGCTGGCTGTAGTCCATCAGGTTGAGCAGGTGCGTGGCATACTGTCCCACGTATCCCACCTGCAGCGTGGTCGAGTCGCTGAACTGGTGTTGAATCGTCACGTTGTATTGCTGCACGAGCGCCGGCCGGAAACTCGGATCCCACACGCGCAGGTTCGTCCCCTTGAAGCATTCGTATCCGGTTGGCGATTGCACCTCCGCCACCGTGCACGTGCTGGTCGGAGTGGGGAAGCCGTTCGCGATGTCCGCCAGCGAAGTGATCGCCGCGGTCGCACCGCTGAACGGAGGATTGAGCGTCATCGCTTGGTTCGCGCCGGTGCCTTCCAGATACGACGATATTCCGTAGCTGCCGCGGAACACCGTCTTTCCTCCCAGCGACGCCGGCGACCACGCCAAACCGATTCGCGGCTGGTAGTCGCCGAGCCCGTGGTAGGAATTGTAGAGGGCTCGGCTGTTCCCATTCACGCCGGCCAGTTCGATGGTCCCGCTATATAACCCGAAATTCACCTGCCGGTTCTGAACTTCGTAAAACGGCGTGTGCAGTTCGAAGCGCAGTCCCAGGTTCAGCGTCAGCGTCGGCGTCGTTCGCCAGTCATCCTGCAAGTACGCGCCAATCATGTTTCCCCGCATCCCGAATTCCTGCGGCGGCGCGCCGCGCCCGCTGCCCGTCCCGACCATCCCCAGCCAGAAATCGGCCAGGTCCGAACCGGTAATCGACGTGGGAGAAAAGTGCCCCAGGATTCCGTCGTTTCCGGAATAGTTGTAGTTTTCGCGGAAACGCCAGAACTGGAATCCCATATCCAGCGTATGCACGCCGCGCGTCACCGTCAGGCTGTCTTCCGCCACGATTTCCGTCGTGCCGAAGTTCTGAATCAACGTCCGGTTCCCGACTGACGACTGATCGGTGAAGTCGATTTCCGGCATTCCCGGTCCGTTCGCGTTTCCGCCGTTGATGCCCACCTGCGCGCCCAGATTGCCCAGCGTACCGTTGCTCACCGGCGGCCCTTGGTTGTAAAGGATGTAATTGAATCCCAGCCGCGCGTCGTTCACCACCGTGCTGCCGAACATGTGAGTCCAGTCCAGCACGGAATTCCTCGCCGTCTCCGTGTTCTCGGAAGCGGCCGAGCCGAGCAGGTAGGTCGCCGTAAAAGGATTCGTCAGCCGCATTTCGGAATAGCGCCCGAAAAGTCGATCGTTATTGGAGAGCGCATAGTCGATCCGCACGTCGCCTTGGTTGTCGTTGATCTGGCTCCCCACCTGGCCGAAGAAGTTCGACTGGCTCACCCCTCCCGGATTCTGAATGGATGCGGTCGGATAGAATTTCGAGGCGAATAGAGCCTGCGCAACCGAGCTCTCGCTTGCGTTGGGATCGTTGGCCATGTTGTCGTACGGAATCGGCTGCTTGGTGCTCGGATCCACCAGTTGCGTTCCGCCGTTGCAGATCGTCCCCGAGTTGGTGAACCCGCCCGGGCACAAAATGCCGAAATTGCCCGCTTTCATCGCATCGGTAAAGACGGAATACCCTACCGTCGTTTGCGGGGTGTCGTTGCGAAAACCTTCGTAATCCCCAAAGAAAAACAGCTTGTTCTTCAGGATCGGACCGCCTAACGTGCCGCCAAATTCATTCCAGCGCAGCGCCGCTTTGGGCACCACGCCCAGTCCGTTGTTCGTCCGGTTGTTGTAGTCGCTCTGAATGTCGTTCGCCCAGCTGTTCGCATTCAGCTTGTCGTTGCGCAGGAATTCGAAAACGTCGCCGTGAAATTGGT
>JAKASX010000078.1 GCA_021818865.1 Acidobacteriota bacterium | reverse complement strand
CCGCCGTCAAGCCAGATTCCCCAGACCGGCATCGCGTGAGGACGGCCGTCAGGCCGCGTGGTGCAGATCCAATAGCTGCGCGAGCGCTTGAGCCGCTCCTGCGCGTGGCGCCAGGGCAAATAGGCTTTTCTCGATTTCAGGCCGTACAGAGCGGGCATGCTCGGCAAGCCGACATGGGAGGGCTCGGCATCTCGCTTGGGAATCGAAGCGGGCCTCGGTTTGGTCACCATTTGCCTCCTTTACGTCGGGAACAGCAACACGAAAGGAGCGATTGCCCGAGGAGATGGTAGCGCCACCGGGAATCGAACCCGGATTTGCAGATTGAAAGCCTGCCGTGCTAACCGTTGCACTATGGCGCCGTTTTCGTTCTTCCGCCAGCTTACGGGAGAGCGCGGAAATTGACAAGGCCGCTGCGCGCGAGCAGCAATGGCGAAGCGGAAACCGCGCGTCAGAGCATCGGCCCGGCATCGCCGGGAACCTGATCGCGGCGGTCGTTGTATTCGTCGTACCAAGCCATCTGGATGTGCTCGAGTTTCGCCTCGTTCGATCCCGAAGGATCGCCGCCAAACTGATCGAGTTCGGTCACCCACTGGTGGAGCTGGGTGAAGCGGAGGCTGAGCGGATCGATATCGGGGAATTTGTTGGCGAGCAGGATGGCGATGTCTTCGGCGTCGTCCCAATCGAGTTTTTCGGGCATCGTCGTTTCCTCCGGATGGTCTCGGTTCGAGTGATTCGGGCTCACTCTTCCTTTTTCGCGGCGCCGGCCATGGCGTTTTCGCCGCCTTCGCTCACGTAGTTGCGATTCCAGGCGGGGATTTCCACCACGAGTTCGCCTTCGTTTTTTTCGATCACGGCCTGGCAGCCGAGGCGCGAATGGAGCGTGAGGTCGGCGGCCATATCGAGCCGGTCGGCTTCGTCATCCTGCATCTCGCTCAGCATTCCTTCGCCCTGTTTGATGACCACGTGGCAGGTGGTGCAGGCGCAATTTCCGCCGCAGGCGTGCTCGAGATGGATGCCGCAATTTTTGGCGACGTCGAGGAACGAGCGAGGCTTGCCGTGCTCCTTATAGGGCATCTGGTCGAGATCGACCTCGACCGTTTTGTTCATCGGAAGCCAGGTGATTTTCACAGCCATTTTCGATTCCTCGCGCGGCAGCTACGGTTGCCGTTCAAATTTCCGCCAGTTTTTTTCCCTCGAGCGCACTGCGGATCGCCCGATCCATCAAGAGTTCGGCCAGATGCGTGGTGGCCTGATTCAATTCGTCGGTGCGCTCGCGGACCAGGCGGTAATCCGTGCCGGCCATCGCCTGGCGCAGCGCAACCATGGCGCCGGAGATCGAAGCGCGCTCAGACGGGTCGAGCAACTCGCTTTCGGCGTCGGCAAGAGATTTCTCGGTGGCGTGGAGAATCGTTTCGGCTTCGTTGCGCGCTTCGATCAGCTGGCGTTCGGCGAAATCCTGCTCGGCGAAATCGATGGATTCGACGAGCATGCGCTCGATTTCCGGACCGGAAAGGCCATAGCTGGGCTGAACGTCCGCCGAACGTTCCTGGCCGGTTTTCAAATCGCGCGCGCGGACCTGCAAAATGCCGCTGGCGTCGATGGTAAAGCGCACCTCGACACGCGCCATGCCGGCGGGAGCAGGCTCGACCGGAAGCCGGAACCGCGCGAGCGAACGGCAATCGCGAGCCAGTTCGCGTTCGCCCTGGAGAACGTGGAGATCGATGCCCGTCTGGTTGTCCACGCCGGTCGTAAAGAGTTCCTCGGCGCTGGCGGGAATCGTGGAATTGCGCGGAATGAGCTTGGCGACGACGCCGCCCATCGTTTCGAGACCAAGCGAAAGAGGCGTCACGTCGAGCAGCAACGTATCCTGGACGCCGGTGGTGAGAATATTCGCCTGGACCGCTGCGCCGAGGACGACCACTTCATCCGGATCGAGTTCCACGTGAGGAGGGCGGCCGAAAAGCTCTTCGACGCGGCGGCGGACGAGCGGAATGCGCGTCGAGCCGCCGACCATCACCACTTCGTCCATTTCCGACGGCTTACATTTGGCGTCCGAGAGCGCCTGGCGCACCGGGCCGAACGTTCGATCGACGATTGGGGCGATTCGCCGCTCGAATTCCTCGCGTGTGAGCCGGCGAACGTAGGCCAGGCCGCCGGGCAGCAAGAAGCGGATGGTTGTTTCGTCGGCATGTGAGAGCTCGTGCTTGGCCGCGATCAGGGCTTTGCGCAGGTCCTGGAGCGATTCGGGATAGTCGCCGAAATCGAAACCAAGATCGCGGCGAATTTCGCCGCGCGCGAGATCGAGCAGGAGATTATCGATATCGTCTCCGCCCAGATGCGTATCGCCGCTCGTCGCGAGCACCTGATAGATGTCGCCTTCGCCCGCGGCGATCAGCTTGAGGATCGAGACGTCGAACGTGCCGCCACCGAAATCGTAAACGGCGACGAGGCCGCGCTGCTCGCGATCGAGGCCGTAGGCAAGCGCCGCGGCGGTCGGCTCGTTCACCAGGCGCAGCACTTCGAGCCCGGCGAGACGGCCGGCATCCTTGGTGGCCTGGCGCTGGGCGTCGTTGAAATAGGCAGGGACGGTGATGACCGCGCGCGTGACCGGTTCGTGAAAGAATTCCTCCGCCCATCCTTTCACTTCGCGCAGGATGCAGGCGGAAATTTCCGGCGGCGTGAAGAAGCGGTCGCCGAGCCGGACACGAATGACGTTGCGGCTTTCGGGATCGATGCGAAACGGGAAAAGGCGCAACTCGTCCTGAACGTCGGCGACGCCGCGGCCCATCAGACGCTTCACCGAATAGATGGTGCGTTCGGGCTGCGTGAGCAGGCGGCGGCGAGCCGGTTCGCCGGCAACGATGCGGCCATCCTCATCGAGGCTCACCACGGACGGACAAAGTGTCGAGCCGTAAGGACCGCGAATGCATTCGGGCCGTCCGGTTTCCGGGTTTACCCACGCGACCAGGCTGAACGTGGTTCCGAGATCGATGCCAACCGTCCTGCTCATTCCTTGGTGCCTCGTTTCATCCTTTCGACCAGCCTTCATCCTTGCCGCCGGGGCACTATCGAGCATTCTTCCGCGCGCAATGACCGCGCTTGCGGAACGAATCAGGCGTCCGGCGCACCATCGAGTTCGTGCGTGACGCCGGCGACGAGGTTTCGGATGTAGGAGCGGCGATTCAAAATTTCATTCATTCGGGCCATCAGGCGCGCGCGCTCGTCTTCACCGGCGGAACGATCGAGCGCGGCGTCCCATTCACGAAAAGCGGCGGCGAGTTCGGCGTCCACTTCGGCGAGTTTCGCCTGGAAATTGCGGCCGGCGGCTTCGAGCCGTTTGCCGAGCGCGGCGCTTTCTGCGGCGTCGCCCGAAAGGCGAGCGGCGCGGAGTTCCTCGAGCGATTCGTTCAGCTCGAAAACCTCTTCGAGCAACTCGGGAGGGGCCTGTTGCTTCGTCTGGCCCTCCTTGCGCACTCCGTGGCGCGCGAGCAGATATTCGGCGCGCGAAACGGGATCGCGCAGGACGCGATAAGCGTCGTTCAACACGGAAGAGCGATCGAGCGAAAGATTGCGTTCGAACTCTTCCGCGCGAACAAAATTATCCGGATGCAGTTTCCAACTCAACGCCAGATAGCGGCGATCCAGATCGGCGGCGTCCAGATCGAGTTTTTCCGGCAGGCCGAAAAAAGCGAAATAGCCGTCCGCGGCGGCGAGCGGCTGAATTTTGCCGCAACCGATGCAGAAATGGCCGCCGCCCGGCGGGGCGCCGCAGTTCCAGCAGGCCGGAGATGCAACGGACGAAACGCTCATGAAGCTTCCCTGTTCGATTCCACGCCCGCCGGGGAGCCGGCGAGGCGTCAGGCGCTGAAGGAGCTGCCGCAGCCGCAGGAGCGGGTGGCCCGCGGATTTTCGAAGACGAACCCGCGGTGCATCACTTCCTCCCGATAATCGAGGGTAACATCATTCAGGAAGAGCAGGCTTTTGGGATCGACGAAGACGCGGGCTCCGTGGGATTCCACAACGTTGTCGCGGTCGCGCGCGGCGGTTTCCAGGCGCATCGCGTAAGAGAGCCCGGAACAGCCGCCGCCCTGAACGCCGATGCGCAAACCGCCCCTATCGAGCGGCACGCCTTCCTTCGCGAGCAGCTCGCGGATTTTTTTCGCCGCTTTTTCCGTCACCTGAATCATTTCCGCACCAAGCTCCTCCGCGCCGCGCGCGCAAACCGGCGGCCCGGGCCTTTCTGATCCCCCGCGCTATTCCTTGGCCGAGGCCGTGGCGGCCGAAGCCTGCGCCTCGTCCGCGCCCTGCTTGCGCTTCCAGTCGCCGATGGCGGCCTTGATGGCGTCCTCGGCGAGCACGGAGCAGTGAATCTTCACCGGCGGGAGTGACAGCTCGCGCACGATGTCGGTGTTCTTGATGTGCAGAGCATCTTCGACGGTTCTGCCCTTCACCCATTCGGTGGCGAGCGAGCTCGAAGCGATCGCCGAACCGCAGCCGAACGTCTTGAACTTGGCGTCTTCGATCACCTGGGTTTCGGGATTCACGCGAATCTGCAGGCGCATGACGTCGCCGCATTCCGGCGCGCCGACCATGCCGGTGCCGACCTTGGGATCGTCTTTGGGCATGCTGCCGACGTTGCGCGGATTGTTGTAGTGATCGATTACCTTGTCGGAATAGGCCATTTTGTCTCGTCTCCTCCCCAGATGTAAATCCGTCAGTCGGTTTTCCAGCTCATCTTGCTCAGATCGACGCCTTCCTTGGCGAGATCGTAGAGCGGAGAAAGCTCGCGCAGACGCTTGACCGTTTCGACGACGCGCTGCGCCACGTAATCCACTTCCTCTTCGGTGTTGAAGCGGCCGAGGCCGAAGCGAATGGAAGTGTGGGCCAAATCCTCGCCCACGCCCAGCGCCTTGAGCACGTAGCTCGGTTCGAGCGTGGCCGAGGTGCAGGCCGAACCGCTTGAAACGGCGACGTCGTTGATGCCCATGAGCAGCGATTCGCCCTCAACGTAGGCGAAGCTGATATTGAGATTGTTCGGCAGCCGGTGATCGAGCGAGCCATTGACATAGACTTCGTCGAGTGAGCCCATGATCGCGCGCTGCAGGCGATCGCGCAGCGCGGCCATGCGCACGGATTCGGTGGGCATCTCTTCCTGGCAAAGCTCGCAAGCCTTGCCGAGTCCGACGATGCCCGGCACGTTCAGCGTGCCCGAGCGCATTCCGCGCTCGTGCCCGCCTCCATCAATCGTCGCCGCGACCTGGACGCGCGGATTCTTGCGGCGAACGTAGAGCGCCCCCACGCCCTTCGGGCCGTAGATTTTGTGCCCGGAGATCGAAAGCAGGTGGATGCCATCCCGCTGCACATCCACCGGAACCTTGCCAACAGCCTGCACGCCGTCGGTGTGGAACAGCACGCCGTGTTTCTGGGCGATTTTGCCGATTTCGGCGACCGGCTGGATCACGCCGATTTCGTTATTGGCGTACATGATGGTGATCAGAATCGTTTTCGGGGTGATCGCGCGTTCGAGATCTTCAAGATTCACGCGGCCGTCGCGCTCCACCGGCAGGTAGGTGACTTCGAAACCGTATTTTTCCAGGCGCTTGCACGTGTCGAGCACCGCTTTATGCTCGGTGGCCTGGGTGATGATGTGATTGCCCTTTTCGCGGTACATCTCGGCGACGCCCTTGATCGCCAGGTTGTCGGATTCGGTGGCGCCGCTGGTGAAGATGATTTCCTTGGGCGTGGCATTGATCAGCCGGGCGATCTGCGCCCGGGCGTTTTCCACCGCTTCCTCGGCAGTCCAGCCAAAGGAATGATTGCGGCTGGCGGCGTTGCCGAAACGTTCCGTGAAAAAGGGCAGCATCGCTTCCACCACGCGCGGATCGACCGGGGTGGTCGCGTGATTATCCATATAAATCGGCAACTTCGGCGCCATGTTTGCGTTCTCCTAAGTCGTCAATCTGACGGGTGAAGCGGGCTTTTCTTCCGCCAACTGGGCAAGCGTGACCCGCTCGAGCACCTGCAAAACCGTGTCGTTCACGCGCCGCAAAGGCTCGCGAACGGTACAATTTGAAAAATGGCCGCAATCGCCGCGGCGAGACATGCAACTGGTGATATTCATCGGGCCGTCAATCGCCTGCACCACGTCGAGCGCGGTGATCGAGGACGGATCGCGTGCCAGCGTATAGCCGCCGCTCGAACCGTGACGAGCCGCCACCAGCCCTTGCTTGGCCAGCCGCTGGAGCACCTTGGCCAAAAGCGGCGTGGAAATGCCGTAGGCGGCCGAAATATCCGCGGCGCTCAACGACGCCAACTGCCCTTGCTGGGCCAAGTGCTTCAGGGCGATCAGGGCGTAGTCCGCTTTGCGAGAAAATCGGAGCATAAGAGATATGGGACTCTTTTGGTCTCCGATTCAAATCCTATCCCCTAACCCGAACCATGTCAAGCGGACCTTTTCGGGTCTATATGGACAGAGTGGAAGGGCGATGGCGGGAAGGTCTCCATTGGTTAGAGATAGCGGACAGGGCTGCTTCGGAGGGACTGACGTCCGGAACTTCGAGCGGTCGGGCGGCATTTTCGACTAGAATGGCGCGCGAGGAGGCGAGCATGAAGGCCGTTACAGCCGTCTGTCCCGGCTCTTACGATCCCGTAACCTACGGGCATCTGGACCTGATCGAGCGTGGCGCAAGGGTATTCGACCATCTAATCGTCGCCGTGCTTCAGAACCTGCAGAAGAAGCCTCTTTTTTCGCTCGAGGAGCGGGTCGATCTGCTGAAGGAGCACACGGCGCGGCTGGAGAACGTGGAAGTGGCCGTTTTCAGCGGACTGCTGGTGGATTTCGCGCGGAAGCGCAACGCCGGGGTGGTGCTGCGCGGCATTCGCGCCGTTTCCGACTACGAATACGAACTGCAAATGGCGCTGATGAACCGGAAAATGGAGCCGCGTATTGAGACGGTCTTCATGCTGCCGGCCGAAGCGTTCAGCTATTTGAGCTCGAGCCTGGTGAAAGAGATCGCGCAGTTGGGCGGCTCGCTCGAAGGGCTGGTGCCACCGGGCGTGGAGCAAAAACTGAAGGCGAAAGTTCGCTGACGGCCCAGCCCGGCTCGCGGTGACGGTGCTGTTCCACACGCACGGCGGGCGGGCAAAGGGAAACACGCCGCATCTTCCATAGTACCTATAGAACCGGACAGGCCGAACTCTTTTACGGTTCCGAAAACGCCCGCTTACGCTTGCGACCGCGATTGATTTACAATGGCGGCCAAATCATTTTTCATCGGAACCGGAGGGTCCATGCAGTCTGCTTCGCAATGCGCACCACAGCTTGCCGATCGAGTGGAACGAATTTCGCTTTCGCCAACAGGAGCGGTCTTGATCGAGGCCGAACGCCTGCAGGCGCGCGGGATCGACGTGGTCAATTTCGGCGTGGGCGAGCCCGATTTCCCCACTCCCGAACACATCAAGCAAGCGGCGGTGCGCGCGCTCGAGGAAAACTTCACCAAATACACTGCGACGCCCGGGATCACTCCGCTGCGGGAAGCGGTGTGCGAATGGCACCGGCGGGAATTCGGGTCTTCCTACGAGGTGGCCGAATCGGTGATCACGGTCGGCGGGAAGCAGGCGCTTTTTAACGCGCTGGGCGCGCTGGTGAACGAAGGCGAAGAGGTGCTGGTGCCAGCGCCGTATTGGGTGAGCTACCCGGACATGATCCGCTACGTGGGCGCGGAGCCGCGTTTCGTTCCGACGGAACCGGGCGACGGGTTCCGGTTGCGCGCCGAGCAAGTGGAACCGCTGATCACTGACAAAAGCCGCGTTTTGCTGGTGAATTCGCCGAACAATCCGACCGGAGCGGTGATTCCCGACGAAGAATTCGCGCGGCTGCTCGAGCTTTGCCAGCGGCGAAACCTCTGGTTGCTGACCGACGAGTGCTATTCGCATTTTCTGTACGGAGGGCGGAAGCCGTTTTCCGTGGCGGGACTGCCAGGAGCGAAAGAACGCACCATCGTTGCCGGGTCGCTTTCGAAGACGTTTGCGATGACAGGCTGGCGCGTGGGCTTCGCGCTGGGGCCGAAGCCAGTGATCGCGGCGATGATCAAGCTGCAGAGCCAATCCACGTCGAATCCGACCTCGATTTCGCAGCGCGCGGCGCTGGCCGCAGTGACCGGGCCGATGGATTCAGTGAAAACGATGCTGGAGGAATACGCGCGGCGGCGGGACGTGGTGCTGGAAAGCCTCGGCGCGATCGAAGGCGTGCGGACGGCGACGCCCGATGGGGCGTTTTACGCGTTTCCGAACGTGGAAGAGACGCCGCGGCTGCGTGCCTTGCGCGCCAAGCGGGAGAGTGCCGACACCGCGCGGGTCGCCGTGGACCTTCTGAACGAAGCGCGGGTGGCGGCCGTCGCTGGCGAAGCCTTTGGCGCGCCCGGGTACCTGCGAATTTCCTTTGCGACCGCGATCGACCGCGTCCGCGAAGGAATCGAACGCATGGGGAGATTTTTCACTTCATGAGCGTAGCGCCGATTCCCTGCCGCATCGAACCCCGGCAAGTCGGCCGGATTTGGGGCCGGCGGTGGCTCGATCCCCTTTTTGCCGAGACCGAGGAATTGAGCGAACCGGTCGGCGAAGTGTGGCTGACTGGCGAGGAATGCCTTTTCGCCGACGGGCCGTATGCCGGCAAGCCGCTCGGCCGGACATGGAAGGAAATGCCGGCGAACTGGAAAGGCAGCCAGTTGCAAAAGGAACAGACGTTCCCCATCCTGGCCAAATTCCTTTTCACGGATCTGAAGCTTTCGGTGCAGGTGCACCCCGACGATGCTTACGCCGCGCGGCACGAAGCCAGCGGAGCGCGCGGGAAAACGGAAATGTGGTACGTGGTGAGGTCGTGGCAGGACGCGGAAGTTTACGTGGGCCTCGAGCCGGGCGTGGATTCGCGGGCATTGCGCGATTCGCTGGCCGACGGCTCGGTGGAAACGCGCCTGAATCGCATTCCGGTGAATGACGGTGACACGATTTACGTTCCGGCAGGGACGGTGCACACGATCGGTCCGGGGCTGGTGATTTGCGAAATTCAGGAAACCTCCGACCTCACCTACCGCTTGTACGATTACGGCCGCACCGACGCCAATGGGCAGCCGCGCGAGCTGCACCTGGAAAAGGCGCTTGCGGTCGCGCGATTCGGGCAGTCGGTGGCGGGAAAAACGACTCCGGCGACCTGCCTGCGCGGGCCGGTGGAACTGACCTATCTGGCCGCTTGCCGCCATTTCGCCGCCGAGCGCTGGCGGTTCATGGAACCGGTGAATGTTTCCGGCTCGAAGAAGCATTTCGACCTGCTGATTTTTCTGGAAGGGTCGGGCGACCTGATTGCGGGAGGGAGCCGGAGGAAGTTCAGCCACGGTGAAATCTGGTTCGTTCCCGCCGATTGCGGCCGGTTCCGCTTGGAACCGGCGGTGGATACAACGCTGCTGTGCAGCTACGTTCCCGAACTCGGCGAATTTCCCGAGGCGCTGGCGAAACAAGGCCTGCGGCCGCGGCAGATTGCCGGATTCCTGTACGAATGAAACTCCCCGCGCACGCCGTGATTCTGGCGGGTGGGCGAGGCACGCGGTTCTGGCCGCGCAGCCGCACCCGGACGCCCAAGCAACTGCTCAACATCGTCGGCACGGAAACGATGATCGAGCAGACCGTGCGCCGCATCGCGCCCCTGTTCCCTGCTTCGCGACTGTGGGTGGTGACGCAGGCCGAGCAAGCCGAGGCCGTGCGCCGGCAATTGCCGAGCTTGCCTCGCGCCCATCTGCTCGTCGAGCCGGAGGGGCGGAACACCGCGGCGGCCATCGCGCTGGCGAGCGTCCATTTGCGGCGGGAGTGCGGAGACGCGCTGATGGCCGTGCTTCCCGCCGATCATGTGATTGCGCGGGAAAGGCGCTACCGCGAGCTGGCGCGCCGTGCCTTGCGGCTGGCCGACGCGCCGGATGCGCTGGTGGTATTGGGCATTCAGCCGTCGCGGCCGGAAACCGGCTACGGTTATATCGAGCGCGGTGCGGCGATTGGCGATCGATTCGGAGCGGATGCCAGAGCGTTCCGCGTTCGGCGATTCACGGAAAAGCCGGCGCTGCGGATGGCACGGCGCTATGTGGCCTCGGGGCGCTACTTCTGGAATGCGGGGATGTTTTTCTGGCGCGCCTCGACGTTTCTCGCGCAGCTGCAACGGGTTTTGCCGGCAACGGCGCAAAGGCTGGCCGCGCTCGAGGATTCGATCGGCGGCGCAGGCTACGCCGCGCGGCTGCGCCGCGCCTACGGCCGGCTGGAAAACATCTCCGTGGATTACGCCGTGCTCGAACCAGCCAGCCGTCCTAAGAGCGGCGCTCGTGTAATCGTCTTACCCGCCAAAAATATCGGCTGGAGCGACATCGGGTCGTGGGCAGCGGTGTACGAACTGCTTGCGCCGTGCGGAGACGCCAACGTATCGGCCGGCGACGTGGTGACGATTGACTCCGCGGGAAATTATTTCTGGGCTCCGAAAAAGGTCGTCGCGGCGATTGGGGTGCGCGACCTGGTGCTGGTGGAAACGCCGGACGCGCTGCTGGTGTGCCCGCGCGAACGCGCACAGGACGTGGGCCGAATCGTAAAGGAACTCGAGCGGCGGAGACTGCGCCGCCTATTGTAGTTCGGCTTTCGCCATGCGTGAAACGCATGCGTGGCGCGTGAGGCTTACTCCCGCGCCGGGTGGACGTAGCCTTCCGTGGCCAGGCGCCTGCCAGACATTTTGTAGCCGAAGGCGGTCATATCCTGCACGCCGTTGCCGGCGATCCAGCGATTGTAAAAATTGAAGAGAGCGCAAACGGCAATCGCGTCGTAGAGCGCTTCGTCCGACCAGCCTGCGCGTTTGGCTTCCTCGACGTCGGCGCGGTCAATGCCGTCCGGACGCCCGTTCACCTTGGCGACGAATTTCAGCAGCGCCTTTTCAGCTTCAGAGATCGGTGCGGTTTCATAATTGTCGAGCACCGCACGCACTTTTTCCGCATCGCCCAGCAACTGCGCCGCGCCCGCGGCGTGGCTGCCGATTCAAAAGAGGCAATGATTCAAGTTGGAGGTAAACGCGGCAATGAGTTCGCGCTGGGCTGGCGTGAGCGGCGACGGCCCACGCATGACTTCCTGGGTGAATCGCGAGAGATGCTCGGTGGTGCGGGGCTTGAACGCGAAGAGGTAAAGAATCTGCGGCACGGGGATGCCCTGGGCTTCCATCGCCGCGAAACGCTCGTTTTCCGGGCCCGATTTCGCTTTCCGCTCCACTTCCTTCAGGTGAATGGGCTCCATATCTTGCGTTTCCCCCTTATTGAATTCACTCGCCACGCCCGTGCGGCAGCGCCGGCCTTCGACCTTTATACCCGTGGTGCCGCGTGGCGCACCAGCAAGGCGATGGTCAATCCAATGAACAGCACGACCGACAGAATGGCATTGACGCGAGCCAGAAAGGAGATCTGGCGGGTGATGTGCGGTACGCGGGAGAGCGGCACGACGACGTAGTTCATGAACAGGTAAACCGCGCCGCCGTAGAGTAGCCCGCCGAGGACGGCAAATCGCGTGAGGACCTGGAAGCGGCGGCAGAGCAGGTAGAAAATCGCCGTCCAGGAAATCGCAATAGTGTAATGGCACACAATGCCAAGGATCACTGATGCCACGCCGAGGCGGAACGAACTCATGCCGATGAGCCCGCTGGCAATGAACTGGAAAACCATCTTCGGCGTGACCGCCCGTAGCGCGTTGTAGATCAGGTTGTCGGTGATATCCAGCGTGCCGGCCACCAGCCCGATCCATAGGATGGTGAAGAGCGGCTTCGGGGACTTGGCCACTCGCGCTGGATTTGCCGGTGCGTTCATGGGGCCAGGATTCTAGCATCCCCCGCGGGCTGAATCCCATCCTTTTCGCGCCTTTTCGCGGCGAGGGGACAGTTTTCGCCCTGTTCTCAGGCGCCGCGCGGCGTGGCTTCCGGAAAAGGGATCGAGGCGCGAACGCGCGTGCCGTGGCCGGTCCGGCTCGAAATTCCGAATTCTCCGCCCAAGCCCAGAACGCGTTCGCGCATAGCCGCCCAGCCGAAACCCATTCTTTGCTCGCTGCTCGGCCGCGTCACGCCGCAGCCGTTGTCGTCGATGGTCAGAGCGATTTGACCGTGCGAGAGCGCGAGTTTCACGCGCACGCGCTCCGCCCTGCCATGCTGCAACGCATTGGTGACCGCCTGCTGGGCGATGCGGAGCAAATCCGCCTTCGTGCCTTCCGGCAGCGCTTCGATGTGGCCTTGCGTGGAAAATTCCAACCGCGCGTCGACGCCGGCCCCCATTTCCCGCATCCATTGGTCGATCGCGCCGGCCAAGTCGCCGCCATCGAGCGAGCGCGGCCGGAGCGCGCGGATGGCCCGCCGGGCATCGGCCAGGCTTTCCCGCACGACGTTGCGCGCGCGATCGAGCGACGCGGCGGCTTCCTGGCTGGGAGCATCCACTTGGCCTTCCACCACTTCGAGCTGAATCAGAATCGCGGCGAGACCCTGGCCCAACGTGTCGTGAAGTTCGCGAGCCATTCGATTGCGCTCGGCTTCGAGGATGGATTCCGCGTCCGCCGCGGCAGCCTGGGCCGTCTGCAACGCGGACCCGAATTCCCGGCAAAGGGCCCGGGCTCGGTGCAATTCAGCCTCCGAATAGCGCTTCGCGCGTGAGTGGTACAGCACGATCGCGCCCGGCCGCGGCGAAGTCTCCAGAGCGGAAATCAGCCACGCCGCAGGCGAAGATCGTGCGGGCGAAGCGATGTTTGACCCGCTGGAATCAGGCGTGGAGGGCATTTCCGAAACCAGAAGAGGTTCACCGGCCAGCGCGAGCGATTGCCAAAGGAGAGAATCGTCGGGTTCGCACCTGAATTTCCGGACCTCGGCGCCGGCGTCGCGAGCCGGTTCCGCGGCAAAGCAAGACATCACGCGGCGAATCTTTTCCCGGGTTGGATCGGCAAGCCAAAGTGACGCCGAATCGGCTGAAAATTCCGCCCGGATTTTCGCCAGCTGCTTTTCCAGAAGGACCGCAACACCCGCGGTCAGCCTGTGCTTTTCGATTCTGGCCTCGGGAGTCCGATTCGCCGCACCGCAAGCGCCTATGTGCCTACCGGCAGCCTCTTGCACGGAATCATCGGGCGATTTGTTGTTATGGGATCTTGGGGTAGTGTTGGGCTCGTTGGAAGACAGTTGCTCATCCTTTCGCAAGGTGAGCAATTGCGCGCCGCCCTTCGTCCGCACACCCACCCGCCGCAGGCAATTTATTCCCCGGCGGGCACCAACGCCAGCAAGGCCCGCCAGTCTACCATTTCCGAAATGGAAGCTACGCTTTCGATCAATCGTGTGTCAACAAATAAACGACAAAAATTGAGGATTCCAAAACGGCCTTCGAATCGAGAGTAATAGGAAGGAGAGGCTACTACCCGGTTGCGTGGTGCCGTATACTGCTCGGCGATGACTTCGATTCACTTCGGAACCGACGGCTGGCGCGCCGTGATCGGCGAAGAGTTCACCGCGCCGAACGTGCGCAAGGTGGCGCTGGCGTTTGCTCGCTATTTAGCGCGTGCCGAGCGTCCGGATGCGGGCGTGCTGGTCGGGTACGACAACCGGTTTGGGTCGGAACGATTCGCGCGGGCCGCCGCCGAGTCGCTCGCTTCGGCTTCGATTCCGGTCTGGCTGGCGCAAACGGCGTGTCCCACGCCGGCGCTTTCGCTCCTGGTGCGGCAGCGCCGGGCCGCTGGCGGGCTGATGATCACCGCCAGTCACAATCCGGCACGGTGGAACGGCGTGAAATTCAAAGCGAGCTACGGCAGTTCGGCCTCGCCGGCGATCGTCGCGGCGGTGGAACGGGAGCTGGAGCGGGTCTGCGCGAGCGCGGTTCCGGTGCTCCCGCCGCGCGACGTGATGATTCAACCGCTCGACGTTCGCACGCCGTACCTCGAAACGATTGAAAAGCTGGTGGATTGGGACCGGCTGCGCGCGAGCGGCCTGCGCTTCTTGTGCGATCCCATGCACGGCTCGGCGACGGGGCTTTTGCCCGCGCTCTTCGAGCGAAATGGCGTGAGTTGCGAGGAAATCCGCGGACGACGCGACCCGCTCTTCGGCGGGCGCAATCCCGAGCCCATCGAGGGCGCGAACGTCGAGCCGGCGCGGCATGCGATGCGAGCAGGCCGATTCGATGCGGCGTTTCTGGCCGATGGCGACGGCGACCGGGTGGGCGCGATGGACCCGGGCGGGCGGTTCATCAACGCGCATCAATGCTTCGCGATTCTCCTGTGGCACCTGGCGGGGACGCGGGGACTGCCGGGAGACGTGGCCAAAACGTTTTCCGTCACGAAATTGGTGGATAAGATCGCGCAGAAATTCGGCCGGCGTCTTTTCGAGACGCCGATTGGGTTCAAATATATCTGCGAACTCATGCTGGAGCGCGACCTGCTGATGGGCGGCGAGGAAAGCGGAGGGATCGGTTTCCGTTTTCATCTGCCCGAGCGAGACGCCTCGGTTTCGTCGCTGCTGCTGGCGGAAGTGATGGCGTGGCACGGCAAGCGGTTGGGGCAAATCGTGGCGATGCTCGAAAAAGAATTCGGAGCGCATCGTTACGCGCGAGTGGACCTGGAATTGAAGCCGGGACAAAAGGAAAAGGCAATCGAACTCTTCCAGAGCGATGCCGTGGAACGAATCTTCGGGCGTCGAATCGTCGCTCGCGAAGACATGGACGGCATCAAGGTCTATCCGGAAAACGCCGGCTGGGTGATGGTGCGCGCTTCGGGAACCGAGCCGATGCTGCGCGTCTACGCGGAAACGGCAAGCGACGAAACCACGCGCCAAGTCATCGAAACAGCGGTAAGAGCCGTGCGCGCGCTTTAGCCGCCGATTCCGGCCGGGCCGACGCGTCAATGGACATTGCGAAATCGAGGGAAGAAACAAGAGGCATGAGCGAACAAGTTTCGTCCGGCGCGGAAGACGCCGCGCGCGAACGGCGCGCCAAGCGCTACGCGCGATTGCATCGCCGGCTGGACCTGGCCGGATGGCTGCTGAACGCGCTGCTACTGGTGCTGCTGCTGGCCGCCGGCTGGACCAAAGAATTGAGGGATGTAGCGTACGCGATCGCACCCGCGCGACCGCTGGCACTGCTCGTTTACCTCGGGATGGTCGGCGCGATTTTCGAGCTAACTGGGCTTCCGTTGGATTTCTATGGCGGGTACGTGGTGGAAAAGCGATTCGGGCTATCGCGAATGACGCTAGGGGGATGGGTAAAGGACGGGTTGAAATCGCTCGGGATCGGAGCGGTGCTGGCGGTGGGACTCGCCGAGCTATTCTATTGGGCGCTCGCGGCGCATCCGGCGACGTGGTGGCTGGTGGTGGCCGGAGCACTAATTTTGTTTGCCGTTCTGATGGCGCAACTGGCACCGGTGCTTCTCTTCCCGATCTTCTTCAAGTTTCGCCCGATTGAAAATGAGGAACTCGTCGAGCGGGTGCGGCGACTGGCAGTGCGGTCCGGTGCGCGGGTTTCGACGGTGCTCGAATGGAAGCTGGGCGAAAAAACGAGTAAGGCGAACGCGGCGCTGACCGGCTGGGGCGCGACGCGACGCGTTCTGCTGGCCGATACGCTGCTCGAGCGGCACAGCCCCGAGGAAATCGAAACGATCGTCGCTCACGAACTCGCCCACCACGTGCATCGGGATATTCCGCTCGCCATCATTGTGCAATCGGCGCTCGTGGTCGTCTCGCTCTGGGTGGTGAATGCGGCGCTCGTGTGGGCGACGCCGCTTCTCGGGTTTCGCGGCCTTGCGGATTTCGCGAATTTGCCGCTCGTGCTGCTGGTGGTTACGGGCGTCTCGCTGGTGGCGTTGCCCGCGGTGAACGGCTATTCGCGCTGGCGCGAGCGGAACGCCGACCGCTACGCTCTGGAACTGACGCGCAATCCCCAGGCGTTCATCAGCGCCATGCGCAAGCTGGCCGAGCAGAATCTGGCGGAAAGCCAGCCTAGCCGCGTGATTGAGTTTCTGTTCCACGGCCATCCATCGATCGCCAAACGCATCGCCTATGCGGAACAGGTACAACGATGAAAAGACGCTTTTACCAACTCGACGTGTTTACTCGCCACCGCTACCGCGGCAATCCACTCGCGGTTGTCACGGACGCCGACGGCCTTTCCGCCGTGCGGATGCAGGCGATTGCGCGGGAGATGAATTTATCGGAAACGGTTTTCGTCCAGAAACCATCCACCGACCGCGCGCTCGCCCGGCTGCGCATCTTCACCACCACGCGCGAATTGCCGCTGGCCGGCCATCCGGTGATTGGAACGTGGTTTCTGCTGGCGGAACTGGGCGTCGTGCCCGCGCACGAAGGCCCGGTGCGCATTCAGCAGCAGACCGGCGCGGGACTGTTGCCGGTGGAAATTTTCTTCCATGAAGGGAAGCCGCGCCTGGTGACGATGACGCAGGCTCCCGCGCGGTTTCAAGCCGCCAGTCTCGATCGCCGCAATTTGGCGACGGCGCTTGGTCTGAAGCCGGGCGACCTGGACGCGCGGCTGCCGCTCGAATACGTTTCCACCGGCATTTTCAATTTGATGGTGCCGATTGCCCGCCGTGCGGCGCTTTCGCGCATCGAGTTGAACATCCCCGCGCTGCGCGCTCTGCTCGGAAAGCGGAGCGTGATGGCCTATTGTTTCGTTTCGAACGAGCGACCGGTGCGTGCACGCGGAATGTTGCCTTGGGGCATTGCTGAGGATCCAGCGACTGGTTCGGCCGCCGGATCGTTGGGCGCATACCTGGTGCGCCATGGAAAGCTCAAGGCCGGAGAACTGATGCACATACAGCAGGGCGTGGAAATGGGCAGGCCGAGCGAGATCTACGTCAACGTGATGCAAGTCGGTCCGCGACTGATCCCGCGCGTGAGTGGGGCCGCGGTTCGCGTGTTGAAGGGACAAATCGAGACGTAACGGCCAGGTCGCTCAGCGTTTTTTTCTTGCGGGTTTGAGCTTACGCGGCTCGGAAAAGGCGCGGACAGGAAACGGCAAGATCGCGGACAGGTGATTTTCAGTGTTTTTGCGGCGCCGGACGCGCGGCCAGTTTGCTGCAGAGCCCGCCAAGGGTTTCCTGTTCGCGGGCGGTGAGACGGTTCATTACGGCGACCACGGCCGTTGCGTACCCCGGCAGAATCGAGCGCAGCAGGATGCGGCCCTTGGGCGCCAGGGCCAGCATTTCCGGGCGTCCGCGGCCGCGAGCGGCCTTGCGCCGCACCAGTCCCCTCTTCGACAAATTGGCCACGACCCCGCCCAGATCGCTCGGGCCCCGCAAAACGCGGCGGCCGAGATTTTCGAGCGATTGCGGCCCGCCCTCCCCGAGCGCTTCGAGGACGACGAACTGGATGGGCGAGAGGTTGTAAAGAGAGAGCGGACGGGTCGCTTCGGCGAGAGCGCCTTCGCCGGCTCGGAGCAGTTTCACGTATGCGGCGAGCGCTCGCGCGTCGCTTTTCATTCCTCGATACGGTTTCGCCACGAAGATCTCCCTAAGACCTGGCCGGTGCGTGGGCCGATGATACCGAACAGCGCGGCGCAGTGAAAGCTGCACGGTTCACCAGGCGAACCATTCGCGCCAGATGCCCTGAACTTACGAATCGCTCAGCCGCTCGGGCAACGACGCGAGGAGCAGCGCCAAGAGCGCGGCGCGCTCCGCGAGCGAATCCACAAAGACAAATTCATCGGGGCTGTGCGCGCCCGTGCCGACGCCGCCCAGGCCGTCGAGCGTGGGAACGCCGAGCGCGGCGGTGAAATTGCCGTCCGAGCCGCCGCCAACGGCGGTTTCCTCAAGCTGCAAACCAATCATTTCGCCAATCCGCCGCGCTGCGGCGAACAAGGCGGCGACTTGCGGCGTCCGTTCCATCGGCGGACGGCTGAAACCGCCGCGCACTTCGATTTGCGCGCCGGGCAGAATGGGCTGGAGCGATGAGAAACGGCGCTCGAGCGGGTCGGCGTCTTCGACGTGGACGACTCTTAAGTCAATCAGGGCGCGAGCGGAGTCGGGAATCACGTTGGACCGCGTTCCACCCTCGACCACGCCGACGTTTACCGTCGCGCCCGAGGCAGGATCATTGAACCCACGAATGCGCTCGATTTGGAGCGCGAGTTCGTGGATGGCGTTTATGCCCTCCTCGGGATTCAGGCCCGCGTGCGCGGATTTCCCCCGCACTGTCAATTCGATTTCGCCCGTGCCCTTGCGCGCCGTTTTCAGCTTCCCTCCCTGTCCGGCGGCCGGCTCGAGAACGAGTACGGCGCGAGAGCGACGCGCCAGCCGCTCGATCAGCGCGCGCGAATGATGGCTGCCGATTTCCTCATCGGACGTGAAGAGGCAGTGCACGGGACCGGCGGGAGGAATGCGCGCGGCGCGCAGCGATTGAATCGCCGCAAGCGCGATCACGATTCCCGACTTCATATCGAGTGTGCCGGGACCCCACGCCCGGGCGTCGCGGACGCGAAACGGCATGCGGGCGAGCGTGCCGAGCGGATACACGGTGTCGTAATGGCCGAGAATCAGGATGGGACGGCCGCGCGTGGACGAAAAAAAAGTGGCTAGGACGTGATCCCCGGCTTTTTTCTGCCGCGAGAGCTGGACCTTGGCTCCAGCGCGGCGGCATTCCGCGGCGAGAAGACGGGCGAAACGATCGAGCGCGGGCTTATCCGTACTGGGTGATTCGACGCGCACCAAACGGCCCAGCGTAGCCAGCATGGCGGCGCGGTTGCGTTTCAGCTCGAGGGCGACTGCGCTTGCCGCGGCGGCGTCGAGCGTTGTGGCTTCACGTGTCTTCTTCATGAGAACGCGCTAGCATAGGCCGCCGCGGGCGCGCAGGCAAATCCGCGCCCGCCGGCCGGCCGCGTGAACTTGCGAGCCGAACTTCCTTTGAAGGCTCGCTCGATTTGCCTATAATCAAACGTCCTATTGGGCCAAACGCCGTGCCGGCGCGCCCTCCGAGGCCGATCGCATATGATGCTCGATTCCATCGCGATTCAAAAGATTCTGCCCCATCGCTACCCGTTTCTGATGATCGACGGCGTGCTGGAAATGGAACGGTTGAAGCGCGTGGTGGTCGTGAAGAACGTCACGATTCAGGAGCACTATTTCGCCGGCCATTTTCCCGGCAAGCCGGTGATGCCGGGCGTGCTGATCGTCGAGGCAATGGCGCAGGCGGGCGGCGTGCTTCTGCTGCAGGAAGTTCCCGACCGCGACAGCAAACTGCTCTATTTCGTCGCCATAGACGACGCACGCTTCCGCCGGCCGGTGGTTCCCGGCGATCAATTGCGCATCGAAGTGAACGTGCTGAGCTGGCGAGGAAACTTCTGCAAACTCGAGGGCAAAGCGAGCGTGGACGGCCAGCTGGCCGCCGAAGCGACGCTGATGTGCAAGATGGTGGACCGCAATCCATGACGGAAATGGATCCGCGGGCGGCGGTTTCTCCCCGCGCCCGGCTGGGACAGGGCGTACGCGTCGGTGCTTTTGCGGTGATCGGTGACGACGTCGAACTGGGCGACGGCTCGGTCGTGCATCCCCATGCAGTGATCTCGGGCCCGGCGAAATTCGGCCGCGGCAACGTTTTCTTCCCGTTTTGCTCGGTGGGTGGGGCGCCGCAGGATTTGAAATACCGCGGCGAGCCGACGCGGCTCGAAGCGGGGGACGAAAACGAATTTCACGAATTCGTGACGGTGCATCGCGGGACGGTGCAAGGCCACGGCGTTACGCGGCTGGGCAGCCAGAACCTGCTGATGGCCTATTGCCACGTCGCGCACGACTGCGCGATCGGTGACCGGGTGATCCTGGTGAATGCGGCGACGCTTGCCGGGCACGTGACGATCGAGGACGACGCGACGCTGGGCGCGTTCTGCCCGGTGCACCAATTCTGCCGGATCGGGCGCTACGCGTACATCGCCGCCCACACCGTGATTACGCAGGACGTTCCCCCGTTTGCCAAAGTGGTCGCGCCGCGCGGGACGCGCTGCTACGGCGTGAACCGAATCGGGCTCGAACGGCACGGATTCAGCCCCGAGCGTATTGCGGCCATCGAAAAGGC
>JAKASX010000077.1 GCA_021818865.1 Acidobacteriota bacterium | reverse complement strand
AAGCCTATTTGCCCTGGCGCCACGCGCAGGAGCGGCTCAAGCGCTCGCGCAGCTATTGGATCTGCACCACGCGGCCTGACGGCCGTCCTCACGCGATGCCGGTCTGGGGAATCTGGCTTGACGGCGGTCTCTATTTCGGCACCGCCCGCGCTTCGCGCAAGGCCCTGAATCTGGCGAGCAATCGCTCCGTCACAGTGCATCTCGAATCGGGTGACGACGCCGTCATCGTCGAAGGCGAAGTGTCCGAAGTGTCTGACTCGAAGACACTCGATCGGATCGTCGCCGACTACGCCGCCAAATATCCAATGCCGCTCATGATCGCTCCCGAAAACGTGATTTTCCGCGTGACCCCTCGCGTTGTAATGGCGTGGTCGGAAAAGGGTTTCGTGAACGACGCAACGCGTTGGGAATTCGCCGCCGGCAGGCACTGAAGCCGGCCGCTTCCCGACGATCCCGACCAGCGAGAATTTACGGAGAGTGTCGAACGCTCGTCCGGGTCCCAGACCAGGCAGGATTACACTGTGAATGCCCTCACCGAAAACTACCGCGAGCGCCTCGTGCGCCGCGGCCTGCGCCTCGAATACCTGACGCTCGGCTGGAATCTGCTCGAAGCGGCAATCGCCGTGGGCGCCGGTGTCGTCTCCGGCAGCATCGCGCTCGTCGGTTTCGGCGTGGATTCCGCGATCGAAATGTCTTCCGGCGCGATCCTGCTCTGGCGCCTCGCGTCGGATCGCGAGGAATCGTCGCGCGAGCGAATCGAAGCGCGCGCCCTGAAACTCGTTGGCGCGAGCCTTGTCGCGCTTGCCGTGTACGTTGCCGCCGAAGCGGCGAAAACGCTCATCGAGCGTGAAGCGCCGCACCCCAGTTACGCCGGCATCGCCATCGCTGCCGTTGCCCTCGCCGTGATGCCTCTGCTCGCGCGAGCGAAACGCCGCGTAGCCGCGCAAATCGAAAGCCGTGCTCTCGTCGCCGATTCCCGCCAAAGCGACATCTGCGCCTGGCTTTCCGCGATTCTGCTCGCCGGCCTCGCTCTCCATGCCTGGCTCGGTTGGTGGTGGAGCGATCCCGTCGCCGCGCTTCTCATGGTCCCGATCATCGCGAAAGAGGGAATCGAAGCCCTCCGCGGCCACCACTCGTGCGAATGATCCGCACGGCTTATCCCGCAGGCCGCACGTGCGGCACGAAATCGGCATTCACCGGCGGAGCAGTGCACGGCGTAGCGCTCGTCGTCGAACACAGATTTAGCCCCCCTCCGCCGATATCCGCCGGCGTGAACAATCCGTCCAGCGGTTCGATGTACAGATTGTAAGTGCGCCCGAGCGGCAGCCGTTCGATCGTATAAGTGCCGTCGAAAACCGGCGCAGCGCTCGCCGACGAACACGACCACCCCGAAAGCGCGCCTGCCATCACCTGTCCCGTATTCGCGTCCACGGCAACGACGTTTGCGCCGAAAATCCCGCTCACATATTCACCTGCTGCCGTTGCCTGCAATCCGGCCAGCGAAAGAGGATTCGCCGGCAAAACGCGCCCGGTAATCACGCCCACGTCCGTCGTGTCGTTCGGGTCGGGATAGAGCACGCGCAATCCGGTGCGATCGTCGTCGGCAAGCGGTGCGTCGGGCTCGGTGGCCGTCGGCCGCTCGCCGAAATAGGTTCCTGGCGGCGGCGCGAACGGCGTCATCACCGCGCGCCAGATGGGCGAATGTTCCAGTCCGAAAAAATGGCCCATTTCATGAATCAGCACCGATTCCAGATCATATGAACTCGGATTCGACGCCAGCGCGCCCGGCGTGGCGAACGTCACCTGCCCGTCGTTCCGCACCAGAATATCGGCTTCGAGGATTTGCCCGGCGAAACTCGACGTCGTCGAGCCGAGCGTTTGCCCCGGCGCCGTCGCGGCGAATACGCGCGTGAACGCCAGCACGCCAGGCGTAAAAGCCGTGCTCGATTGGTTGAAGCAGATCGTATCTTCGCCCGTCAAATTCGATTCCTGATCGTTCGCGCAGGCGTCCTGCGTCGAGGTGTCGCCGAGCGGCGCGAGCGCATCGGGATACGTGGTCGCGTTCAGCGTCGTGCCCGTTACGCCCGTCCACGCGGAAAACGCAGTCTCGATCGTCTGCTGAATTTCCGTAATCTGCTGGCTGGTTCCCGGCGCGGCGACGGTAAAGATCGTTTGCGGCGAAACGGGCAGGGAAGTGCTCCACTCGCGCGCGATCGCCGTGACCGTCGAAAAGCGCGTCGGAACGGGGCAGCCGCCACTCGCCGGCAACGTGTAATTCAGTGTGTAACCGGCCGCGCCCGTAGCGAATGCGAGCGCAATGGTGCAGACGGGAAACAGCGGAAACCATCGCCGGATTCCTCTCATGGCCCTCCTTTTGGTTGAGGAGCGTGTACACCGGTACTCGCACGCGCGGAATGCACCTTCGCTGCGCGATCGAAAAGCCGGTGAAACGCAGCGAGCGGCATTCGCCGGATTCCGCGCGCCTCGAAGCTGCGCGTTGCCGGGTTGAAAACAAGTTCCGCGGCGCTCTCCTGCGTCACGAACGCGTGATCCGTTGTGTCCCGCACTACGCGAAACGTTCCCTCCACCCACGCCGTAACGGCGTAATCGCCCTCCACCGTCGGCACCAGAAACAGCACCGCCTCCTCGCCCGGCGCAAATCGCGGCACATCCGAAACCACCGATTCGATCTCGCCAACTCGCCCGCCGATCATCCGCACGGTGAATTCCGCCGGCAGCGCGCCTTTCCAGTTCTCGATCGTTCCGAACCGGCTGAACGTCCAGATTTCGCCGTTTTCCCATCGGCTAGAAACGCCCACGCACCGCGCCCTTACGACGAATGCCGACGCACTGGCGATTTGGCGCAGCGTCATTCTTTCGAGCGTTGTCGCGCCCGCATTCGCGGCCACAAGGATTGCCGCTCCCAACGCCAGAATCGCCAGTTTCCGCATCGGCTCACTCCACGTCGATCGCGCCGCTCAGCACCGCGCGGTCGCTTTCCGGATCGGTGACGAGCAGCGTCCGCGCGCCCGGCGCCGCCGTCGAGGAAATTGTCAGCGTCAGTTCCACAAAAGAGCCACCGAAGGCCTGCGGATTCGAAAGCGTCACGTCCGTCTCATTCGATCCCACAATCTGGTAAGTGAACGAAGGATCGAGTCCCACTCCGCCCACGCAAATCGGCACCGTTTCCGTGCCCGAAGACGGCGGCGAAATTTCAATTGGCGCTTCGGCCACGTTACAGGAGTTCGTCGAGGCGTCCACGGTGCCGAAAAAAATCACTTCCATCGGCCCGCTGCCCGAGCCGTCTGTCGTCGGCTGCACGGCCACCACGTCTTTCCCCGCGGCGATCGGCTCGCTCGCCGAAAGCGAAATTGCGTCGGCGGCGCCGTCCGCTGGAACCACCACGAACGGCAATGCGTTCGACTGAGTGCCATCTGGATTCTGCGCCGTGACGCTCAGCGTGGCCGCCGACGCCACGTCTGCCGCCGTCAGCGTCATCGTGCAGGACGTCGCGCTGGAACACGCCGTCGTGCGCGAAGACCCGTTGACGAAAAACGTTGTGCCCGGCCCCGGGCTGGTCGCGACGAAGTTGTAGCCCGTGAGCGTCACTGGAAATCCCGCCGCTGCACCCGCCGTCGCGCTCGCCGGCGAAAGCGTGGCCATCGCAACGGCCGAAGTGAGCGCCACGGTCGTCGCCGCCGTCTGCGTTGCATCGTCAACGCTCGTCGCGCTGATCGTGATGCTGTTCGGGTTCGGCGCCGCTGCTGGCGCCGTGTAGACGCCGCTGGAACTGATCGTGCCGCACGCCCCGCTCGCCGCGCAGGAAACCTGCCAGGTCACTCCTGTATTCGATGTGCCCGCGACCGTGGCCGCAAATTCCACCGTGCCGGACGGCGCGACCACCGCATTCATCGGCGCTACCGCGACCACCACGTGCGCCAGAATCACAATTTCCGCCGTTGCGCTTTCCGAGTTGTCCGCCGCGGAAGTTGCCGACACGTACGCATCCGAGGGACTCGGCACCGAGCTCGGCGCGAGATAGTCCACCGCGCCCGTCGTCGCTCCGCTCGGCGCCGCACAAGGGCTCGACCCCGCGACGCAAATTTCTCCCACGCTGGCATTTCCATTCGCCACGCCGTCAACCGCCCACGTCACCGCTTGATTCGTGCTGCCCGATACGCTCGCCGAAAGGCTCACCGTGCGATCGAGAGCCACTTCGGCGGAAATCGGGCTGATGGCGACGGAAACGCCGCTCACGATTTCGATGGAAGCGGACGCCGATTGCGAGGCGCCGGCCACGCTGGTCGCGACGAGCGTCGCGGGGTTCGCCGGCGGCAACGAAGCCGGCGCGGTGTACGTGGCTGTATTCGCGCCGGTGCTCGATACCGTGCCGCAGTTCGTCGTGTTGCATCCCGACCCGGCGACCGTCCACGTTACCGATTGATTCGTGCTGAAGCAGACCGATGCGGTGAAGGAAATCTGCCCGCCGAGACCGTCCGTCGCGGCCGACGGCGAAATGGATACGGCCGGCGAACAGGGGGGTTGCGTGACCGTAATCGAGGCCGAAGCCGATTTCGTGGTATCGGCCGCGCTCGTTGCAACCAGCGTCACGGGATTCGTCGGCGGCAACGAAGCCGGCGCGGTGTACGTGGCTGTATTCGCGCCGGTGCTCGATATCGTGCCGCAGTTCGTCGTGTTGCAGCCGGAGCCACTCACGGCCCACGTCACCGACTGATTCGTGCTGAAACAGACCGACACCGTAAACGTTTGCTGCGCCCCCAGCTCGACGCTCGCGCTTGCGGGCGTAATCGACACCGCCGGATTGCACGCGGCTGCGGTGATCGTCACTGTGGCCGTCGCCGATTTTGATGGATCGGCCACGCTCGTCGCCGTAATGGAAACCGTCGGTGTCGACGGGACCGTAGCGGGAGCGGTGTACGTTGCCGTATTACCGTTCGACGCTAGCGTTCCGCACGACGCCGGGCACGCGCTGCCGGTCAGACTCCAATTCACCGCCGTGGTTGGGGAGCCGGTGCCGGAAACCTGCGCTGTGAGTTGTGCGCTCGCGCCGGTTGCGACCGAATCTGTTCCCGGCGAAATTATCACCTGCACGTCGCTCTCAATCGTCACGCTGGCCGATCCCGCGGCCGTTGTATCCGCCTGGCTCGTAGCGGTGATGGTCGCCGTAGGTGAAGAGGGCAACGCCGAAGGCGCCGTATACAGCCCGGAAGAATCTATGGTTCCCACTGACGAATTCCCGCCCGTGCTCCCGTTCACCGACCAGGTCACGCCTGTATTCGTCGTTCCCGTCACCGTGGCTGTGAATTGCTGCTGCTCGCCCAGAAACACCGACACCGCGGCCGGCGAAACGGAAACCGTCACTGAAGGCGGGGGCGGTGGGTTGCTCGATGAGGAAGATCCTCCGGCCGTCCCGCAGCCAACGAGCCAGAAGGCAGAAACTGTTCCAAACAGAAACATCACAGCGGCCCCGCTCCATCCCTTTCTGACAATCCGATTTCGCCCCATGTCTCCTGGTCCGCTCCTGATGCAAGGCAGGCAGGGACGGGCGACCGAGCAAGAAGGGTACCATTACCCTTGCTAATTGCAGTGAAAGGGCTGTGCCTTTGAAACAGCGAGTCGCCGGCAAGTCAATCCAGGAGAACAGATTGCAAGTTCTTTGCGTGCGCTCGGCGGCTCGCCGTGAGTCTTCGCGCGCCGAGCCACTCGAACGGCTCATGTGGGCCCAGTTCCAGTCCGGCCCTTTTGAGTTCCATTCTCGAAAAAGCTGCGGAAAGGAAGCGCCGCGTCGTCGCGCACGCTGCGCGGCAGGCAAGTACAATCCCCCATCGCGTCGAAAGACGAAAGTACGGACACACGGAAAAACAAAAGGCCGTCCCGCCGAAGCGGAACGGCCTGTGAGAAATCGCGGCCAACAACCGGAAACGCGTCTATTGCGGGGTCTGCGGCGTGGTGGGGCTGACAACGCAACCCGGGCCGTTGCCGATGGTGCATTCCGATTGCCCGAAAGCGAGCGCCAAACCGGTCACTGTTCCGACAAGCGCCGTGCCAATCCAGATGACCGCCAGTTTCCTGTTCTTCTTGTTCTTCTTGGCCTGTTCGGGCGTTTCGCCTTGCTGGTTGTTCTGGTTGCCGGCGTTGGTTACCATGCCTTCGATCTTGTCGCCGGAATGCAGTACCATGCTGCGGCCATTGCTCGCCGTCGTCAGAAGCCAATCGCCCCTATCGGCGTAGAAGACCGGATGAGAAGGATCCTTGAAAACCATGTAGCCGATAGCCGCTTTCGCCGGGTCTTGCGGGCGGAACGTCACGTCCGCCACTTTCCCTTCCACGTTGGATTGCGCCGTGGAACTGATCGCAATGCCTCCGCTCATCAGTTCGAGCGCCAATGCCGAGCCCTCCCGCTCGACGCGCGCTTGGCTATTGGGAGAAATGATCGCACGGGACCCGCCATTCAGCAGCAGGGAGGCTTTCCCTTGTGAATTCACCGAAAGCATATCGCCGTTGTAGAGGGAAGTTCCGTTCGTCGCTGGCTCGTTTCCAATCCGCACGCCATTGCTATACGCGACGGTGCCAACCGGGGCCGAAATCGCCCACAACGGAACACTCAGCAACAATGACATTGTGACAGACAGAGCCTGTCTGAACATCCGCAGCCTCCTCCATTGACGGAACCCGAGGGAAACGCGATTCCCGACGCAACGTCGCCATCGTAGCAAATAAGCAGCGATTGTCAAGGTTCTGTAGCAGTTCGTGTTAGCTCTCATTAAGGGCGGCGCGCAGGGCTGGTTCTAGTTCCCGGTACGAGTACGAATAGCCATTCTGGACCGCTCGTTTGGGCTCGACGCGCTGGCTCGCCAGCAACATCTGGTCCGCCATTTCGCCAAACATGGTCCGCAAGACCACCCCGGGTACGGGAAAAACCGCCGGCCGGTGCAGCACATGTCCCAGCGCTCGCGTGAATTCCGCGTTCGTCACCGGCAGCGGCGCGACGGCGTTATACGCCCCGCGGTACCGCGCGTCCTCTATCGCCGCGCGAAACATCCCGATCGTGTCGGCCATCGAGAGCCAGCTCACCCACTGCTTTCCCGATCCCAGCCGTCCGCCGATTCCCAGACGAAATGGGCCGATCATCTGGGCGAGCGCCCCGCCTCGCGCCGTCAGCACGATTCCCAGCCGCAGCATCACCGTGCGAATGCCAAAGGTTTCCGCGCGCGCCGCCTCGGCTTCCCAATCTCTCACCAGCTCGGCCAGAAACCCGCTCCCCGCCGCGCTCTCTTCATCGAGCTTCTCGTCTCCGCGATCGCCGTAATATCCCACCGCCGAGGCGCAAACGAACACTCGCGGACGCGGCTCGAGTTTCGCCATCGCGTTCACCAGCGTTCGCGTGGCTTCAATGCGGCTGGATCGCAGCAGCCGCTTTCGCCGTTCCGTCCATCGGCCCTCTGCCACCGACGCGCCGGCCAGATTCACTACTGCGTCCGCGCCTGCCGCGGCCTCGGCCCCGAATTCGCCCGTCTCCGGATTCCATTCCACTTGTCCTCCGCTCGCCACGATTGGCGGACGCACCAGCGGCAAAACGGTGTGGCCGTCGCGAAGCAAGCTGGCACGCAAAGCGCTGCCCACGAGTCCCGATGAGCCCGCAATCAGAATTTTCATACCGTCCTCGCGCCTGATGGAGCGATGTTCAACCTATGCCGCCCGGGCCGCAACAGTCAAGACCCTCCGCGCCGCCGGCGTGGCTGGCACCGCGCTCCCGCCGGGGCTAAAATAACCTGCGTGCGCGTTCACGTCCTTTTCTTCGGTCGGCTGAAGGAAATTGTGGGCAGCGCCACCGACGTTGCGGAAATCGAGCCCGGTGCGCGCGTCGAGGATCTTTTCGCCCGCTATAGCCGCCGGTTCCCGCTCCTCGCCGACCTGCGCCCTTCGATCGCTCCTTCACTCAACGAGGAATTCGCCGCGTGGCACGCGCCGCTTTCTCCCGATGACGAAGTCGCGTTTCTGCCGCCCGTAAGCGGCGGTTCCGGCCAAACGGCGACCGCCGAGGACGTGTGCGAACTCGTGCGCCGTCCGATCGCGCGCGAGGAATGGCTCGCTTCTCTCGCCGCACCGTCCGATGGCGCCGTCGTGGTCTTCGAAGGCGTTGCGCGCAATCATTCGCGCGGGCGCAAGATCTGTTTCCTCGAATACGAAGCCTACGAGCCGATGGCCAAGAAGAAAATGCTCCAGCTCGCCGCCGCTTTGCGCGAACGCTTCGCCGTCACCCGCGTCGTTCTCGTTCACCGGCTCGGCCGCATCGATATTGGCGAAGCCAGCATTCTGATTGGAACCAGTTCGCCGCACCGCCAGGCCGCTTTCGACGCCTGCCGCCACGCGATCGACGCTTTCAAGCGCGGCGTGCCCGTCTGGAAAAAGGAGTTTTTCGAGGATGGCTCGGCTTGGGCCGAAGGCGAATTCCCGGATGCCGCGCTCTCGGGTCCTCGCGAACCACGGTGACCCTCTTGACCGGCCATCCCGCTCCAGCCCGCGACCGTCTCGCCATTCCTCGCCTTCGCTCATCCCGCCATGGCCGCTCCGCTTGGTGCTCCCGTGCGATCCGCGTTTCGGCGGCCCTGCTGATTTCAGCGCTCGCTGCTCAGCGCGCCGGCGCCGCCCCCACGCCCGCGCAATTCCCCACCGCCCACGTAAAGGTCAAGGTCAACCTGGTCACCGTCGTCACGAGCGTCCTCGACGCTGCCGGACGGCCCGTCGCCGATCTCCCGCGTCAGGCCTTTCGCATCGACCAGGACGGCCGGCCGCAGAAAATCGCGGTGTTCGAGCGGGAAACGAATCTGCCGCTCGATCTGGTGCTGATGGTGGATACCAGCCTGAGCGCGTTCGGCGAACTCAAATTCGAACGCGAAGCCGCCGAGCATTTCCTTCGCCAGGTTCTTCGCCCGGGCGACCGCGCGGCCGTTTTCACCTTCGCCTATCACGTCGACGAGCTTTCGCCGTTCACCGGCAATCTTCGCCGGCTCGACGCCGCTCTCGCCCGCATGCGCAGCGGCACCGGCACGTCGCTTTTCGACGCGGTCTTTCTCGGTTCCCGCGCGCTTGCCGCACGGCCTCCCGGCCACCGTCGCGTGCTCCTGCTTGTCACCGACGCCGGCGAAACCACCAGCCGCACCACCTACGACGCCGCGCGCGACGCCGCCGTGCGTTCCGGCGCGATGCTCTATACCATCCTGATCCGCGCCGTCCGCTCGGAAAACGGCCGGAACACCGCCGGCGAGCACGCGCTCGATACGATCATCGATTCCACAGGTGGCGCCACTTTGCCCGTCTATTCGCCCGGCCAGTTCGGTCCCACGTTCTCGCGCATCAACGAGGAACTCCGCACCGAATATCTGCTCGGCTATTATCCCGATCCCGAGCCCGCGCCCGGCTCCTATCACCAGATCCGCGTGCGGCTGGCGCTCTCCGGCGCGGAAAATGCCGCGAAATACCGGCTCGAATACCGCAAGGAATATTTCGTTCTGGAAGCGAGCCCGTGAAACAGAAACCTGCCGATCTCGAAAAAGTGGTTGCCGTTGCCGTGCGTGCGGCTCGCGAAGCCGGCGCGATCCTGCTCGATGAGTTTAGCAAGCCGAAAAAGTTCGCTTACAAAGGCGAAGTGGACCTCGTGACCGTCGCCGACGTCCGCTCCGAGCGCGCCATCACCGCGCGCCTGCGCCGCGCTTTTCCCGATCACCTGATCGTCGGCGAGGAACTCGGCGAGCAGGCCGCGCGCGAATCCGGCTCCCGCTACCGCTGGTACGTCGATCCGCTCGACGGCACCACGAATTTCGCGCATGGATTCCCGGTCTTCGCCGTTTCGCTCGGCCTCGTCGAGGGCGACCGTCCCGTTGCCGGCGTCGTCTACAATCCGATTCTCGACGAAATGTTCACCGCCATCCGTAATCGCGGCGCGTTGCTCAATGGCAAGCGAATCCGCGTTTCCCCGGCGCGCCGCCTCGCCGAAAGCCTGCTCGGCACCGGGTTTCCCACGCGCAAGCGCTCGGCGAATCCGAACATTCGCTACTACTGGGAATACACGCTGCGTTCGCACGGAGTGCGTCGCGCCGGCGCCGCCGCGCTCGACCTGTGCTCGGTGGCTTGCGGCCGCTTCGAAGCGTTCTGGGAATTCGGCCTCAAGCCGTGGGACACCGCCGCGGCCATGCTTCTCGTCGAAGAAGCCGGCGGCCGCGTCACAAATTGGGCCGAAAAGCCGTACCACCCCGGCGACCATGAACTCGTCGCCACCAATGGCCACATTCACCGCGAATTCTGCCGCATCGGCCGCCGCATCTCCCGCGCCACGACGATCCCCTGACCGTCCGCGCCCCAGCGCAAGCCGCCTCACCGCAACTTAAATCGGCGTGTCATCCTGAGCGAAGCGAAGGACCCCGACGCGCTTGAAGAATCTGACGCCATCCACGCACCAACCCGACACCTCACGTTCCAGCCGCTACGCCATCACCGCCGCGCCTTTCTTTGTCCCGCCACCACGGCCGCCATGCATAGCCCGCTCACCAGCACCGGAAACCACACTTCGGCGATCCACGGCGTCGGCATCAAAAACAGCACGTCGGTCGTGGCGAGCGATGGAGGCCATCCGATCGTCAGCCACAGCCCGATGTAATACGTGATGTCCCAGATGGCAAACGTCCACAAAAAAATCGCCCATCGCTCCCGCGCGATTTCCACTGCCAGCAAAGCAACCGCGACCAGCATCACGATCGTCGCCACTTCGCGATAAATCTCGATGGTGAATAGATGCCGGGTCATATCGTTCAGCACCTGATGCGGGCTCGGCGTCTGCTTCCCGTCAGGGAGCAGACCCGTCGCGGCGCGCAAATACACCACGACAGCCGCTTCCAAAAATCCCATCGCCGCGGCGTAAATCGCCGCAACGATCAGCTTGCTCGACGAAATCGCGAGTCCTTTGCGAAAAAAGCCATACGCAATAAACGGAATCAGGACGAACAGGTTCACCCACCAAGGCTCGGCAAAAAGGGAAGCGTGTGGCATGACAAAAAGAATTATGCCGCGTCCCTCGGATTCGCGCCCAGCGCGAGCGCCGGGTGGCGCACTCTTTGCGCTGTCCGCAAAGGGTGCGGTCTTTGGGAATCGGGAATCCCTCGTTGGATTTGTTCGCAGAGCCGCCACCTCCAGGCTCAGCGTTTCGATTGACGCGGAAGCGCCCAATTGATAGCCTGCCGAGTTATTACAAAAAGATGGCGAGGCCTATGCGCGCGGTTGATCTGATACGCAAAAAACGAGATGGCGGGGAACTCGCAGGCGACGAAATCCGGTTCCTGATTTCCGGCAGCACTAGCGGTGAAATTCCCGATTACCAGATATCGGCCTGGCTGATGGCGGTCGTCTGGCGCGGCATGACGGCGGCCGAACTCGGCGTGCTGGTCGAAGCGATGATGGAATCGCCGCGCCGGCTCGATCTATCGCATATCGCCACGAGAAAAGTGGACAAGCATTCGACCGGCGGCGTGGGCGACAAAACATCACTCATCATCGCTCCAATCGCCGCCGCGGCAGGCGTGGTCGTGCCGATGGTGAGCGGCCGCGCTCTCGGTCACACCGGCGGCACGCTCGATAAACTCGAATCCATCCCAGGATTCAACGTCCGGCTCACGTTGGACGAATTCCGGGGCCTGCTCGGTGAAATCGGCTGTGCTCTTATCGGCCAGACCGAGGAAATCGCGCCGGCCGACCGCAAGCTCTACGCTTTGCGCGACGCCACCGCAACGGTCGAAAGCCCCTATCTCATCTGCGCTTCGATCATGAGCAAGAAACTTTCCGAAGCGATCGACGCGCTCGTCCTCGACGTGAAAGCGGGTTCGGGTGCGTTCATGAAGACGGAAAAAGACGCGGCTTATCTGGCCGAATTGATGGTGGAAACCGGCAAGCGCGTCGGCAAGCGCGTCGTCGCGCTCGTCACCGGCATGGACGAGCCGCTCGGCCGCGCGGTGGGCAATTCGCTCGAAGTGATCGAATCGGTGGAAATACTGAAGGGCGAAGGGCCGGAGGATTTGCGCGAATTGTGCCTGGAACTCGCCGCGTGGATGCTCCTGCTCGGCGAGAGCGTGGAAACGGTGGAAGAGGGCAGAGAACTGACCGCGGAACTCATTGCGAATGGACGCGCGCTCGATAAATTCCGCGAAATTATTCGCCGTCAAGGCGGCGATGAGCGAGTGCTCGATGATTACGCACGGCTGCCCCACGGCGCGCACCGGCGCGACGCCGTGAGCACGGCGAGCGGCTACGTTACCGCAATGGATTGCGAAAAAATCGGCCTCGCGTCAGTCTGGCTCGGCGCCGGCCGCGAAAAGAAGGAAGACGCCGTGGATCCCGCCGTCGGCCTGATCGTCCACAAAAAGTTGGGCGATCCGGTTCGGCAGGGTGAGCCGCTGGCTACTTTGCATTACAATGCGGCGTCACGTGCTGACGAAGCGGCGCAGCTCGTCGAGCGCAGTTATCGAATCGGCAACGAGCCGCCGCCGCGTCTGCCGCTGGTGCGAAAGATCATCGGGCCATAAGCAGGTCCGCCGGGCGGGCGGCGCGTTTCTCCAAGGAGGCGAATCGAGTGGGCCGATTTACCGGAATTCTGGGCATGTTGGCGATCCTCGGCTTCTGTTATCTGTTTTCGACGAACCGGCGCGCCATCAAATTGAAAATCGTGCTGTGGGGCCTGGGGCTGCAAGTCGCGTTCGCCTATTTCGTCCTGGATACCGGCGCGGGCCGCGGGCTCTTTCAGGCTCTGGGAAACGGCGTGAACAAGGTTCTGTCGTTTTCCTACTACGGCTCGAAATTCGTTTTCGGCGAATTAGGCGCGCGCCATTCCTCTCTGGGCCTGATCTTCGCGTTCCAGGTTTTGCCGACGATTATCTTCATCTCCGCGCTCACCGCGCTGTTTTATCACTGGGGCGTGCTTCCGTTCATCGTGAAGAAGGCCGCCAAAGTGATGTCGTGGCTGCTTTCGATCAGCGGCGCGGAATCGGTAGACGTCGCCTCCAGTATTTTCCTCGATCAATCCACCGCCCCGCTCACCATCAAACCGTTCCTGCAGGAAGCCACGTATTCCGAGCTGATGACGGTAATGACGGCGGGCATGGCGCACGTTTCCGGCGGCATTCTGGCCGCCTACATCGCTTTCGGCGTTCAGGCGAAGCATTTGATCACCGCCGTCATCATGACGGCGCCCGGCACGCTGGTCATGGCGAAAATGCTAGTGCCGGAAACGGAAAAGCCGGCCACGCTCGGCAAGGTGGAAATGGTGCCGCTCGAGCAGGACGCCAATTCCCTCGCGGCGCTTTCGCGCGGCACGATGGACGGCTTGAGTATCGCGCTTAGCGTGGCGGCGATGCTGATCGCGTTCATCGCCGTGATCTATCTGTGCGATGGCGCTCTCGGCGGCGTTCACGGCCTTCTCGCCGCGCACGGCTTCCGCTATTTCCCCTCGAGCCTCGAGCAGATTTTCGGTTGGGCCTTCGCGCCGGTCGCCTGGTTGATCGGCGTTCCCTGGCACGACGCCCCCAAGGTCGGCAATCTGCTCGGAACCCGCATGGTGCTGAACGAGCTGATCGCCTACAAATATCTGGGCGGCATGGCGAGTCAGATCAGCCATCGCTCGTTTACCATCGCCACCTACGCCCTGTGCGGCTTCGCCAATTTCACTTCCATCGGTATCCAGCTCGGCGCCATCGGTGCGATTGCGCCGGGAAAGAAATCGGAACTGGCCCGATTGGGCATGCGGGCGATGCTCGCGGGAACCATGGCCAATCTCATGTCCGCGGCCATCGCCGGGATCATGCTGCGGTGAGCGAGCGGCCGAGGCGCGGCGGAGCGGGCGAATACGAACGCGCCACGCGCGCGGCCAAATACGTCCTCGGCCGCACTCGCCTTCGGCCACGCATCGCCCTGGTACTGGGCTCTGGATTGGGCGATTTTGCCGAGGGGTTTGCGGACGCTGCACGCGTCCCCTACGCCAAAATCCCCAATTTCCCCCGCTCCAGCGTTCCCGGCCACGCCGGGCGTCTGGTCGTCGGTCGGAGCGGCGGCATCGCCGTCGCCGCGCTTCAGGGACGCGTGCATTACTATGAAGGCTACAGCGCGCGCGAGGTGGTTTTCCCCGTTCGCGTGCTCGCACAGATGGGCGCGCAAGCAATCGTCTTCACGAACGCCGCCGGCGGAATCAATCCCGCCTACGGCCAAGGCGCGCTCGTGGTGGTGCGCGACCACCTGAATTGGCAGGGAACGAATCCCTTGATCGGCCCGAACGATCCTCGTTTCGGCCCGCGCTTTCCCGACATGACCGAAGCTTACACGAAGCGATTTCGCCAAGCCGCGCTCGAAGAGGCTCGCCGGCTCGGTATCGCCGAACACGAAGGCGTCTACGCGGCGATGCATGGTCCCAGCTACGAAACTCCCGCCGAGATTCGCGCCCTGCGGACGCTTGGCGCCGATCTTGTGGGCATGTCCACCGTGCCCGAAGTGATTGCCGCGCGCCAGATGGGCCTCGGCGTTCTGGCGATTTCCTGCGTCACCAACATGGCCGCGGGAATTTTGGATCGTCCGATCGGTCACGAGGAAGTGCTGCGCGTGGGCGAGCAGGTGAAGCAGCAATTCGCCGCGCTCCTGTCCGCGATTATTCCGCGGATCGCGGAAACAATTTCCCCGGCGGGAACTGCGGGGAAAGCGTAATGCGCCACGCGAGAGCTCCGAGACTGGGCCTCGCCGCTGAGTTGTGCTGCCTCGCGACGGTCGCGGTCCTCCTAGGAGCGGTGCCCGGCTCCGGACAGAACCTTCCCTTCGTCCCAACACTCGAGGCCAACCGACACATTGTCAAGAGGGTCCAGCCCGCCTGGCCTATGACCTCGTTGGGGCAAATGCAGGGAACCGTGGTGCTGGAGGCGACAATCGACGAGTCGGGGAGAGTTATTAGCGTGGGATTCATCAGCGGCCCACCACTGCTCGTGCAATCCGCCTTCAGCGCCCTGAGGCGCTTTCGCTACCGGCCGTTTTTCATCAAGGGCGTAGCGTCGAAGGTGAATACCTTGGTTCCGTTCAGCTTTTCGCTGAGGGTTCACAACAGACAATTGATTCAGGAAGCCAAGGAAACCATGGCGTATTCGCAACGCTTCGTACAGTGCCGATCGCTGCTTCTCGCGCGGAACTACGCTGATGCAGCCGAGCCTTGCGCCGCGCTGCCCCGCCTCGCCGAGGCGCTTCCCTCCTACCTCTATCTGGAGCGGGTTGACGCCTACCACTACGCGGGACAGCTGGCGCTGAAAGAGCACGACGACGCCGCGGCGGTCACGCTTTTCCGACGAGAGGTCTTGGCGGCGAAGATCCTTGCGCCGCAGGGCGGAGTAGGTCTGGGTAGGGCCTACGAAGAACTGGCCGACGCTTATGAGGGCGAGGGTGAACCGAAACAGGCCGAGGGCTTCCTCATGGAGGCTGTTTCCGCCTACAAGGGGGCGTGCGGATATGTCCTGTCAGGGGTTGTCAAGGCGCGCTGCGAGCAGACACTCGTGAGCCTTCTACGCCGGGATGCCGCGGTACTTGGCAAGCTGGGTCGGCCGCGGGACTCGGCGAGGGTGACGCGTGAGGCCGAAAAACTCGCGGCCAGAATCCGGCATTAGGGAGGGAGCAAGGTGGGCGACCAGCAAGCTTTGATCGAAGCAGCGAGGGAGGCGCGGGAACACGCGCACGCGCCGTTTTCGCATTTTCACGTCGGTGCCGCCCTGCGCGGGCGGGACGGCCGCATCACCGGCGGCTGCAACATCGAAAACGCCAGCTATGGGCTCACGGTTTGCGCCGAGCGCGTGGCGATATTCAAGGCCATGTCCGAGGGACAGCGCGAATTCGACGCGATCGCCGTCGTCACCGACGCCGACCGCCTCACCCCTCCTTGCGGCGCCTGCCGCCAGGTGATTTGGGAAATGTGCGGCAACGTGGAAGTGGTACTGGCGAATCTGAAAGGACAGGTGGAAATCCACCGGATGAAGGACCTTTTGCCGCTGCCGTTTGATGCGCGGTCGCTATGAACCATGCCAGGAACGGGGAGCTGAGATTTGAAATTTGAGAATTCAGGGAGAAACATTCGAAACGAAACCACGGATGCGAAAGAGACGACAGCCGATCGCGCGGCGCAGGAGCGCGCGCGGCGAAGAACGAAATTCCGCCTGAAGCGCCTGGCAGCGATCCTGCCGATTCTGGCCCTCGCCGGTTGGGCTGTTGCGCGCACCCACGCAGCAGAACGCCGCGTCGTCCAATCATCGTCCGCTGCGCTCCAGCCCGCGGATTGGCTGATCGCCGGTCCGATCGTTGTGACGATGAACCCCCATCGCCGAGTGATTCACGACGGCGCCGTGGCGATTCGCGGCGATACGATTGTCGCCGTCGGCCGCGCCGCCGCGGTCGAGGCGCGCTACAAACCTGTGCATCGGCTCGATCTGCGCGACGGCATCCTGATCCCCGGTCTTATCAACGGCCACACCCACGCCGCCATGACGCTCTTTCGCGGCTTGGGCGATGACGAAAATCTCCAAAATTGGCTGCACAAATACATTTTCCCCGCCGAGGCGAGAAACGTGACGCCGGCCTTCGTCCGCGAAGGCACCCGTTTGGGCATGGTGGAGATGATCGAAAGCGGCACCACCACCTTCGCCGATATGTATTACTTCGAAAACGACGTGGCCGAGGTGGTGAAGCAAGCCGGCATGCGCGCCGTGCTGGGCGAAACAGTGATTGGATTCCCCGCGCCAGATAACAAAACCCCGGCAGACGCTTTCGCCTACATCCGCAAGTACGTCGCGCGCTGGCGCGGCGATTCGCTCATCACGCCGGCGATCGCCCCGCACGCCATTTATACGGTTCCCGGCCCCGATTTGCGCGAATCGGGCGTGCTCTCGCGCCAGCTTCACGTTCCATTGCTGATTCACCTTTCGGAAACGAAGAAGGAAGTGGCCGACAGCCTGCGCGAGCATCATTTGACGCCGGTCGGTTATCTGAATTCGCTTGGCGTTCTCGCGCCCAATCTCACCGCGGCCCATTGCGTTTGGGTGGACGCCGCCGATCTGCGCCTGCTCGCCGAGCATGATGTGGGCTGCGTTTATTGCCCGTCAAGCAATTTGAAGCTGGCTGACGGCATGGCGCCTGTCACCAAATGGATTGCCGCGGGAGTTCCGGCGGGGCTCGGCACCGACGGCGCGGCCAGCAACAACAATCTCGACATGATGCGTGAAATCTACTTCGCTGCCGAACTCCAGAAAGTCGCTACGATGAATCCGACCGCCATGCCGGCCGAGCAGGCGCTGGCGCTCGCCACGATTGACGGCGCGCGGGCGCTGCACATGCAAAAGGAGATCGGCTCGATCGAAGTCGGCAAGAAAGCTGATTTGGCCTTCCTTTCGCTCGACGAGGCGCACGGCGTGCCCCTCTACAACGTCTATTCGCAGATCGTCTACGCGCTCGAAGCGAGCGACGTCAAGGACGTCTTCGTTGCCGGCAAACCCTTGATGCTCGACGGCAAGTTGACCACCCTCGATGTGCCGGAGATCCTCGCCAAAGCCCGCGAATACGGCCGGCGCGTTCTCCGCAGCCTGCACATGGCAACGCCGCCAAAGAGCAACTGACGGCGCACTCCGCGCGCTCACCTGACGCTTCGCGGCGTTACGCCTTCGCCCGTGCCGGATTCGTCCCCTGATCCCAACTAGGTCAGGCGAAGCGTCCGTGGCGCTATACTCATTCGTGGGGGAGCCAGGCGGAAGCGGTGAATCCGCGTACGATTGCCAGAATCGCGCGTTGGGCCGCGGCGGCCGCGGTGCTGACGGTTGTTGCGGTAGGCGCTATGCTCGCTTATCGCGCGTATCGAGCGTCGCGAGCCATGCGGCGGGCGCCTGCGCCCGTGCCGGCCAGCGTCCAGCAGCGCTCGCTCCAATTCACGTTTTCAAAAGTGGAAGGCAAGCAGACGATTTTTACCATTCGCGCCGCTCGCCTCACCGAATTCCACGGCAATCAGCCCAATCAGCTTCAGGATGTGGACATCGTCGTCTACGGCGAACACGGCGGCCGCCACGACGAAATCCACACGCGCGCATGCGACTACGCCCCGGATACCGGTTCGATCCTTTGCCGCGGCAAAGTGGAACTCGACCTGGCGAACGCTCCCGTCAGTACCGTGCCGGCACAAGGCCCATCGCCTGCCGCGCCGTCCGGCGCCGAAATTCGCATTGTCACGAGCCACGTCGGCTTCCGCCGCGATACGGGCGAGGCTCAGACCAGCTCTCCGGTCACATTTTCCTTTCCAGCCGGCCAGGGAAGCGCGACGGGAGCAAATTACTCCAGCCGAGAATCGGACCTTGTCCTCGATCGCGACGTCCAGCTGACGCTGAAATCTCGCCAGCCCGGCGCCGCGCCAGCTCGCATCACCGCGCCTGGGGGCATGAGCTACGATCGCGCTAGCGGTAAGCTCGAGTTGCGTGGCCCTGTCAAAGTCGTCGAAGGTTCGCGCACGATCGGAACGTCACTGCTGGTGGTGGACCTGAACCGCGAACTCTCTCCCATCCGCGCAGTCGCGCAAGGCCAAACGACGGTATCCTTCACGCAAGGCGCGAAACAACTCCGCTTTCAAGCCGGCGGCGCAACGATCACCTTCGATTCTCGTGGGCGCGCCGTTCACATAGTTGGCGCGGGGCAGGTCTTCGCCAACCAAAACCCTCCCCATCCCATGACGCTTCGCGCCGACCGCGTTTCGATTGCCATGGATCCCGAAAGCCAGCAGCCGCGCTCGCTCGACGCCAGCGGCAACGTCCGTTTGTATGCGTCGAGCGCCGGCAAAACGGAACGCCTCGAAACCGAATCCCTGCATTTGACTGCCGCTCCCTCGACGCAAGCAGGCAACTCCCTTGGCCGCTGGGCTCGCCGCATACCGGGACCGTCCAATGCGCCAAGTTTCCAACTCCAAACTGCGGAAACTGAGTCTCCGGCCCGCGTCGAGTGGGAATCGAGTGGCGATCGGTTCGAACTGAACACCGGACGCCTCGACGCTTCCTTCGACGCCGCGAACAAAATCCAGCGGCTGTCCGGCCGCGCTGGCGTACGTCTGGCGCGGCAAATAAGGGGCTCGGCGCCCATCGTCACCACTGCGAACGCGCTCGATATCCAATTCGCTGACGGCCAGTGGGCGCAGGCGAAGGAATGGGGGAAGGTCACCGCCGTCCAGGGAGATCGCCGCGCCTCTGCGGAAACGGGTGAATGGACTCGTGCAAGCGGCGCGCTCGATTTACGCGGTGACGCGCGGATCAGCGACCCAGGGAGCCAAACTCTCGCTGATTCGGTTTCATGGAATCAGCAGACCGGCGAACTGCACGCAACCGGCAACGTAAGAACCAGTTACTTTTCGACCGACGCCGGCCAGTCCGCCAGCCAGTCTCAAACCATGCCCAGCGCTGGCCCTGCAAACGTTGTAGCCGACGCGCTCGAAGCCAATGCGAAAACTGGCGTGGCTACTTTCACCGGCAATGCGCGCCTCTGGCAAGGCGATCTGGTGATCCAGGCGCGGCAAATCGAATTGCTCCGCGAAACCCGCGAACTGTTGGCCGAGGGCGGTGTCCGCGCCGCGTTTCCTCAGACGCAGCCGCTGAAAACTCCCGTCGGCAAGCCCTTAGCACAGTCCAAACACGCCAAACCGGAAACCAGTCCGGTCCTGTGGCGCGTGACGGCAAACAGCCTGCGCTACAGAAACGATCCCGGCCTCGTGGAAAAGCCCGGCGAAAAGGGACTTGCCGGCAGAGGCGGCCGAGCGGTGCTCGATGGCGGCGTGCGAGCCTGGTCCGCGAATGGGGAGATAGACTCGGCGAAGCTGGTTCTGAAACTCGAAAGGGACAGCGCCGGGCGCGCAGAATTGGCGCAGGCTGACGCCTCCGGGGGCGTCCATGTGCGCCAAGGACAGCGCTGGGGCCAGGCTGAGCACGCGCTTTACCTCGCGAACCCGGGAAAATTCGTTTTGAGCGGCGGACATCCGGCGCTCCACGACGCATCGGGCGACCTGGTGACTGGCGATCGATTGACCTTCTAT
>JAKASX010000076.1 GCA_021818865.1 Acidobacteriota bacterium | reverse complement strand
TTGCGTGCTCCAGACGCCGCTCGGTCCGCTCCCCGGTGAGGCTGTCCACCATGGCGATCTGCTGGTAGCGAGTGTGAAAGTCACAACCTATAATCAGCATTGCTCGGCTCCTTTCCTCCGAGCCTTGCTCGTCGAACAGCAACCAAGTCTACTTGGTCAAAGGAGCCGGCAACCTCATCCAATCAGCCGCCCCGACCATCCAGCGGTGGCCGCGCCCGTGAGCAGAGCGAGCGCGCAAATCGTAGAGGTCGCCGGCGCGCACTAGTAATTTCCCCGGGAGGGCGGCCCAGGGTGGCACCGGCCAAACGCGCGGCCTCCCGGGCGCCGGCCCTCCGCAAATCCTCTTAGCCTCCTTACGTAGAACCATCCCTCGCACTCCCACTCGCATCGCGCGAAAATGCCGTCGCGTGCAGAAAAAAGGTGGCCCTTTACCCGCACGGAGGAGGAAGCATCACATGCCAAGGCCTGCATGGAGAGGAATCTGGCTCGCTCGCCGGAGGAGGGAAGCAACCCCAAATTCAGGCCTCGTCGCCCACTCGAAAGAGGCCCAAAAAATGACACCCTGGAAAAATTATCTCGCTGAAACAAAACCGCTTATCGGATTTTTTGCTCGACATGCTGTGACACCCTGCGAAGCCATCTCCAACCGCGCCCGATATGCGAATCTCATCTCAACAGGCTCGCTGTGACGCACAGCTCCCGCATCTCCGCAGGCCCGCAGTTTACAAGCCGTTCACGCCAAGCGCACAGCCGTCTATTTCCGAGTTCGCCGCTTGCCGTTCGGCCCCTTTTTCCCCGAGTTTTTGTTGATTTTGCGAGCGTCCTTGCCCGCCAGTTCCACTGCTCGCCACAGATACCAACTGGCCACCGTCCGGTACGGCCGCCAGCGTTCGCCGAAAGCTTCGAGTTCCTTCGGCTTGGGCAATCGTCTCTTTCCGTAAGTGAGCGCGAATCCTTTTTGCACGCCGAAATCGTGCACCGGGAGCACGTCCGGCCGTCCCAGCCGGAAAATCAGCAGCATCTCCACGGTCCAAACGCCGACGCCTCGCACTTCAGTGAGCCGCTCGATGAGTTCGCCGTCGGACATTTCGTGCGCTTGGGCGAGCGACGGCACGATTCCCTCCACGGTTTTCCTTGCCAGATCTTTCGCCGCCGCCACTTTCGCTCCGGAAAGACCGGCGCGGCGCAAGACGGGTGCGCGAAGCCGCAATATCTCTTCCGGCAGCGGAGCGCAACCATCGCCCGAAAGCGCTTTCACGCGGCCGAAAATCGTCGCAGCCGCTTTGCCGGAAATGCTCTGGTAAATAATCGCGCGCAGCAGGGACTGGTACGGCGTTTCTTCCGCTCCCGGGCGAATTTCGAAGGGAGCTGCCTGACGAATTACGGCGGCGAGCCGGGAATCGTTTTTAGCCAGAAATTCGGCGGCTTCGCCGGGATCGAATGCGAGACGTTGTGCGGTCATGGGAGCGATAGTGTACGCCAACCGGGCTGGAGAAGGCCATGCGACCTGCGCGGGCCGGAATCGGCGAATCGGCTCCGCATGCCGCGCGCGGTTCGCCGGCCGTGCTACCATTTCGAACTTATGCGCACAGGAATCATTGGTCTCGCGGGTGTCGGCAAAACCACTTTATTTCGTATTTTGACGCGCGGTCACGCGCCGCAAGGAGCCAAACACGGCGCCGTTCATCTGGGCGTGGCGCAGGTGCCCGATCTGCGTCTCGACAAGCTGGCCGCGCTCTATCAGCCGAAAAAAGTCACCTACGCTTCGATGGAATATCTCGACGTTGCAGCGCTGGCCGGCGAAAGCGGGCGCGATTCGGCGTTTCTGGTGCAGCTGCGCGAGGTGGATGCGCTCGTACACGTCGTCCGCGCCTTCGAGGATCCCTCGAATCCGCCTCCCGGCGGCAAACTCGACCCGCGGCGCGATATCGAAACGCTCGATCTCGATCTGGTGCTCTACGACCTCGAACAGGTTGGCCGGCGCGTCGAGCGCATCGAGAAAGACCTCAAGAAAAAGAAAGATCCGAAGCTCGATCAGGAGTTGGTCTTGCTCGCGCGCTGCCGCGAGGCGCTCGAATCCGAGCATCCGCTGCGCGAAATCGAATTCGCCGCCGACGAGGAAAAAATGCTCACCGGCTTCCAGTTCCTTTCACGCCGGCCGATGATTTACGCGCTGAATCTGGATGATCGCGAAGCCGGCGATCTGGCCGGCGCGGCCGAGCGCCACGGTCTGGCTCCGCTTGCCGGCAAGACGGGAACAGCCGTCGTTCCGCTTTGCGGAAAAGTGGAAGCCGAGCTTACCGAGCTGCCCGAAGCCGAGGCGCGCGAAATGATGCAGGCCTACGGCCTCGCCGAATCCGGCCGCGACGCCCTGATTCGCACCACCTACGCGCTGCTCGGCTGGATTTCGTTCTTGACGGCAGGCGAGCCCGAGGTGCGCGCCTGGACGATTCGCCGCGGCATGACCGCGGCGGAAGCCGCCGGCGCGATCCACAGCGACATTCAGCGCGGATTCATCAAGGCCGAAATCGTGGATTGGCGCGATCTGCTCGAAACGGGCGGTTGGGCCGCGGCGCGCGAAGCGGGCAAGCTGCGCCTCGAGGGCCGCGACTACATCGTTCAGGACGGCGACGTCATTTTGTTCCGCCACAGCGGCTAGCCGGCGCGGCGCTTGCAGCGACGCCGCGAACGCTTCGCTCACACGCGAGCGATTTCGATCGTTTGGAGTTGTTCCTCCGGTTCCGTTAGCGCTTCCGCGGCGCGCTGCACCACCAGAATGCCCAGATCGTCCTGGGCGGCGCGATTGCCGGCGAAATCGCCTAGAGCGCCCAGGATGGAAAACAGCGTGGCGCGCGCGCCGGCGTGGCGCGAACGCAACGCCGCCGCGACGATTCTCTCGGCGCCGAATTCCTCGCCGCGGTCGTCGGTACGCTCGAGGATGCCGTCGGAAAATCCGACCAATGTTTCGCCGGGAAGGACCGCCATGCGGGCGCTCGGGAACACCGCGCCGGCGACCACGCCAAGCAGGGGCCCTCCTTCGCCGAGCGGCCGCACCTCGCCTGCCGCATCGATCAGCAGCGCCGGCGGATGGCCCGCGTTTGAATAGACGAGCGCGCCGGAGCGCGGATCGAGCCGCGCAAGGAACATGCTGGTGAAGGCCGATTCCATCTGGTAGCCCGCCAACTCCTCGTTGATGGCCGTCAGAGTGGCGCCGGGATCGCCCGAGCGGCTGAAAAGCAGCCGCGCCATCCCGACGATGTGCGTGAGCCAGAGTCCCGCGGCCAGCCCCTTGCCGGCGATGTCCCCGATTCCCAGCAGCAGATCGCCCTGCAGGCAGCAAACGCACAGAAAATCCCCGGAGAGCAGGCGCAGCGGAAACAATTCTCCGGCAATCTCGAACGTATGGCAGCGCATGTGGTGCGGGCCGCACAAACGGCGTTGCGTCTGGGCCGCTTCCGCCAGCGCCTGATGCAATTCGTTGTGCTGGCAACTGAGGCAAGTGAGCTTCTCTTCGAGCGCCTTCGTCCGGCGCTCGATCTCGGCCTCGGAAACCGTGGGCCGTTCCGGAGGCCGGCCGCGTCCGCCGGCCTTTTGCCTGGGGTTTTTCAGCATTCTTTCCATCGCTCCCCCTCGATTTCCGCCCTCATTCGACGAACTTGTAGCCGAGACCGTGGACGGTGAGGATGTGGCGCGGCTCCTCGGGCCGCTCCTCGATTTTTTGGCGCAATCGAACGATATGCGCGTCGATCGTGCGCGTGGAGGGGTAGTGGTGGTAGCCCCAGACTTCGGCGAGCAGGCGCTCGCGGTTGAGCGTTTCCCCGGGATGGCACACGAAATATTTGAGCAGCTCGAATTCCCTCGCCGAAAGCTCCACCAGGCGTCCCGATCGCCGCACCTGGCAGTTGCGCAGGTTCACTTCCACGTCGTCGAACCGGCGAATTTCCTGCTCGCCTGGATTAGCGCGCGCACGCCGCAGCACGGCCTTCGATCGCGCCAGCAGTTCGCGCACCGAAAACGGCTTGGTGACGTAATCGTCCGCGCCGAGCTCGAGCCCGACCACCTTGTCCACTTCCTGACTGCGGGCAGTCAGCATAATGATGGGCAGACTGGGACACCGAGCCTTCAACTGCCTGCAGACGTCGAGTCCGCTCATGCGCGGCATCATCACATCGAGCAGGATCAGATCAGGATGCTCGGCGAGCGCGCGTTCGAGCCCTTCGATGCCGTCGGCTGCGGTGGTGACTTCATAGCCCTCGTATTCGAAGTTATCGCGGAGCCCGGCGGTCATGCTCGGTTCGTCTTCCACGATGAGGACGCGGGTGGTCGCGGGTTTCGCCGCGGTTCGGGCGGCGTCTCTCTCGCCGGCGCCATGCGGATGTTTCGTCGGTTCCACGCTCACCTCAAGCCGGAGCGGTTTCCCCGCCCGGGGCCGAGATCGGCAGTGTGATGATGAACCGGCTGCCTTGCCCGGGAGCGCTTTCCACTCGAATATCTCCCCGATGGTCCTCTACGATGTGCCGCACCAGCGCCAATCCCAACCCGCTGCCCTTCGTGTTGTGGACCAACGGATCGCCCACCCGGTAGAACTTTTCGAAAATCCTACGCTGCTCGGCGCGCGGGATGCCGATGCCGCGGTCGAGCACCTCAAGCCGCACCGATTCGCCGGCGCGGCGCAGCACCACGCGCAGGAATTTTTGTTCGGCGGAATAATTCATGGCGTTTTGCACCAGGTTCAGCAGCGAGCGCGCAATCGCCTCGCGATCCACGCGCAGCCGGGGCAGATCGGGGGCGATGTCCGATTCGAAGGTGAAACCCTGCTGTTCGATCTGGAATCGGTAGGAAGCGAGCGTTTCGCGAACGAGCGCGGCGATATCGGTTTCGCGAAAATCGTATTCCTGGCGCCCCGCTTCGATGCGGGAAAAATCCAGGATGTTGTTGAGCAAGCCGGTAAGCCTCTCGCTTTCCTTGTGAATGATCTGGAAATATTCGCGGCGCTTATCCTCGCCGCTCACGCGGCCCATCTCAAGCGTTTCGGTGTATAACCGGATCAGCGAGAGCGGCGTGCGCAGCTCGTGGGAAACGTTCGAAACGAAATCGGATTTCAGCTTCGCCAGCGCCATTTCGCGCTTCACGTTGTGAAACGTGAGCCAGATTCCCGCGGCGAGCAGCACCGAAAGCGCGCCCAGAATCAGGAAGTTCGTCAGGATGAAATGCCGGCCCAGCGCTTCGAGCGTGGTGCCCCTCAGTTTGATTCCCAGGGTCAGACCCGGAAAGACGGATTCCAGGTCGCGCTCGACTTCGGGCGAACCGTTGTCCCAACCCGGCGAAGTCGCCAGCGGAGCGGGGTCGCCACGCGGATGGAGGATTAGAACCGGACGGTTCTTGTCAGTCTGCCCGTCGGGCGGGCCGGAAACGAGGACCGATTCGAGCGCTTCGGGGAAAAAGTGCTGTTTCAGGTACTCGGCGTCGAAAACAATGCCGCCGATCGCTGTGGGCAAGCCAGCGCCATGCGGCTGCAAGAACAGAGCCACCGATTGATACAGCCGTTTTTCCCCGCGCGCGGGCCAGTTCGCCGTTGCGGCATACTCGCTTCCCATTTGCTCCGCTTGGGGCAGACTTTTCGCGAGCGCCGCGTAGTCCAGCCGCATCCATCCGCCGACTTTCGTTTCCAGGTCTTCTGATTCGGTCTTGAAATCAGGATCCTCCAGCCGCGCCGGGGCCGAGCGAAACACCAGGCCGAACTGCGGGTCGTAGAGAAACGCGTGCGCCGCGTAAGGATACTCGGCGAGCAGCGCGTCGAGCGTGATGCCGCTGGCGGGACCGGGGGAAGGGAAGCGCAACCTCACGGCGTCAAGCTGCCCGTAGGCCCGCTGATCCATCTTCTTCTCGGCGATGGAAAGCACCTGGCGGAAATCGCGTCCGATTGCCGCTTCCACCGCGCGATCCTGATGAATCGATCGCAGATGCAGCACGCTCAGCAAAATCAGCGTCGCGGCAGGCAACACCACCGTCAGCTCAAGCGTGAGAGTCGGCCGAAGGAAGGCGCTCCATTTCGAATTGGGTTCCATGTTCGCGGCTTTCCCGAACCGGGTGGGCCGAATGAGAAGCTTTGACCAAAATACTAGGACCAGGCGGAAAGGGTGTCAATCCGGGGCAAAAAGTTGTAAAAAGTTGTGAAATCAGATGGGTAGCGTCGTTTCACCCGCCCCCCGGGGGGCTCGTCAAGCGTCCGCAACCCGTGCATTCCGCGCAACTTTCCCGTGCGGGCGGGGTTCTATGCCTTGGAACGTGCGCGAGACGCACCGATGAGCGAACTCCAGCTTTCGACGGCTCCGGGGGTTCTGTACACTCTGAATCGCATGACCACGAGCGACGTCGAATTGATGCTCGGCGTCAAGGCAGGCGACGAAGCCTGCTTTGAGGAGTTATTGGCGAGGTATCGCACGCCGCTGGTGGTTTTCCTCTACCGCATGGTGCGCGACCGTGCGGCGGCCGAGGATCTGGCGCAGGAGGCTTTTTTGCGGGTTTTCCGCGCGCGCCGAAGTTACGCTCCCGACGCCAAGTTCACCACGTGGCTCTTCCGCATCGCCAGCAATCTCGCGCTCAACTGGCTGCGCGACGGCCGGCGCCGCACCCAGGAACTTTCGCTCGATCGCGCCGAGGAAGACGAGCGGCCCGGGCTCGATCTGCCCGACGCAGCCGCAACGATCGAGCAGCAGATGCTCGAACGCGAACGTGCGCTGCGCATCCGCGAAGCCGTTGCCGCGCTGCCCGAAAAACAGCGCGCCGCGGTGCTGCTGCACAAATATCAGGATCTGGGTTACGAAGAAATCGCCCGCATTCTCGGCTGTTCGCAAAGCGCGCTGAAATCGCTGCTCTTCCGCGCTTACGAAACCTTGCGCGCGCGCCTGGCTGCCGAAGCGGCCGCGGCGGGGAAGGGAAAGTGAACATGAACTGTCAACGGATCGAAACCGCACTGCTGGCCGTGCTCGATGGACGCGCCACGGCCGCCGACGAGGCCAGAGTGACCGAGCACGTCGCCCAATGCGCCGCCTGCGCCCGTCGAATGGAATCCCTGCGCGAAACCTGGGCCGCGCTCGACCACCTGCCTGCCATCGAGCCTTCGCCTCTTTTCGACGCTCGCCTGCGGGCGCGGCTGGCCGAGGCTGCGCCGCAACCGCGCTGGTTCGTCTGGCCGCTCGCGCATCTGCGCCTGGTCGCGCTGGCTGCCGGGCTCGTCGCCGCAACTGCCGTCTGGTATTCTTATCGGCCCGCGCCAGTCCTGCCGACGCCCGCCCAAGAGCAAAGCCAGCAGGATTTCGCCGTAGTCAAGAATCTGCCCGTGCTCGAAAACTACGACGTGCTTTCGAATTTCGACGCGCTGAGCGCGCTTCCCGGAGCGCAGCAAACTTCGTCTCAAGCGCAGCCGATCGAATGACGCGATGAGACTCAGGCCGCTCATCCTCGGTACGCTTTGGCTTAGCCTGGCCTCGCTTGGCTCGGCCACGCCCGCCCTCGCGCAGCGTCGCTTTCGCCGCATGCCGGCGCGGGCTATGGCGCGGCCCGGCCGGTTCCAGGAGCGGCAATTGCCGCGAAACTGGATGAAGCGGCTCCAGAAGATGAGCCCCGAACAGCAGCAGCGATTCCTGGAGAACAATCGCCGATTTCAGCAGCTTCCGGCGTGGCGGCAGGAGCAAATTCGTTCCAGATTGAAACTCTGGGATCGGCTAAGCCCCGAGCAAAAGCGCATCCTGATCCGTCGCGCCCAGATCCTCGAACGGATGCCCCCGGCCGAGCGGCGCCGAATTCGCCAGGTCATTCTGCCCCAGTGGAGGCAATTGCCCCCAGCGCGACGCCGCGTCCTGGTGGAAAAACTGCGTCAATTGCAGCCGCTCAACCCCGAGCAACGGAGAAAGCGGCTTGCGGATCCCAATTTCGAGCGCGGCCTTTCTCCTCGGGAACGCGAGCTTCTGCGGGAAATTTCGAAATTGCGAGTGGGACCCGGTGGCGGGATTTGATTCTCCTTTTCTTCGTTAACTCATAGAAAACAATTTTTTCCAGAAACGGTGTTCGCCGCGCTGCCGACGCCAGAGGTAGGCGCACCAAAACGGTCAACCCAACCGGTTGTGGTGTGTTCGGGCGAAGTTATCCACAGGAAGTTCGAGATCAGCGATTTTTTTTTACGAAAGCTCTCAAAAGTTGTTGACTTCAAAACGGACGCTCCTACAATGGGTGGACAAAAGTGGTAGGAAATGGAGTTTTGTGGTGGGAGAGGATGCGAGGGCCCCTCTCCCACCAGGGTTTTCGGTCCGAAGGGGAAAGCGAGCTTGAATGTTTCGTGGTCATCAATCGACAACGGTAGATGCCAAGGGCAGATTGAAAGTCCCCGCTCTGTTTCTGGGCGAGCTGCGCAAAGACAACGACGAATTTTATATTACCAGTACCAAGGGCGACTACGCTCGGCTTTATCCGATGAAGGTTTGGCAGGCCATAGAAGAAAGTCTGATGAAGCTGCCTTCGCAGCATCCGACCCGGCGCAAGTTCCAGGTGGTGACGAGCTACTTCGGGTCCACGGCGAAAGCCGACGCGCAGGGCAGGGTTCTGTTGCCGGCGATTTTGCGGGAATCGGCCGGGCTGACCGGGGAAGTGACGGTTTTGGGCAACCAGAATTATCTGGAGATCTGGAACAGCGGCCGGTTGGTGGATCAGCAGATTCACGGCAACGCGTGGAATTCTAACGACGACGAGACTTTGGGGAACCTGGGCATCTGAGCTTGACGGTTTGGCATAAGCCCGTTCTGGCCGGGGAAGTTCTGGAGTGGTTGCGGATTCGGCCCGACGGGACGTACGTAGACGCAACGGTGGGAACGGGAGGCTACGCGTTCGAGATCGCGCGGCAGCTGACCACGGGGCGCCTGGTGGGTTTGGACCGCGACGGGTGGGCACTCGCCGCGGCACGGGAACGGCTGAAAGATTACGAGCGGCGGGTCACTTTGGTGCAAGCGAACTTCGGGCGGATCGACGACGTGGCGCGGGAGTTGGGTCTCCCGCCGGCGGACGGCCTACTGGCTGATCTGGGCGTCTCCTCGCTCCAGCTCGATACGGCAGAACGGGGTTTTTCGTTCCGGTATCGCGCGCCGCTCGATATGCGCATGGACCAAAGCTCGGAGCTGACGGCGGACGTCATCGTGAACCGTTGGCGCGAGCGGGAACTGGCCGATCTGCTCTTCCACTACGGGGAAGAGCACCACGCGCGAGGAATTGCCAGGGCGATCGTTCGGGCGCGGCCAATCCGCGACACCGAACACCTGGCGACGGTTGTGGCAGGGGCCCGGAAAGCCAAGGGAAGGCAGAAACTGCATCCCGCGACAAAAACGTTTCTGGCGCTGCGGATAGCGGTGAATCGAGAGATGGAGGAACTCGAGCAGTTTCTTTTGCGGGCCCCGGCCACTTTAGCTTCTGGAGCGCGGTGGGTGATCCTGAGTTACCACTCGCTCGAAGACCGGCAGGTGAAGCAGGCGTTTCGGCGCCTGGCGCAGGCCGGTGAAATGGATGTGGTGACGAGGAAGCCGATCGTTCCGACGGCCGCCGAGATCGAGGAGAATCCTCGCGCGCGAAGTGCGCGGATGCGGGTGGCGGAAAAGACCGGCGCGGCGGGGCCGCAGGAGCAGGGGCCGTGGTCGAATTCTATACGGTAAAGCGGATAGACAACTCGCGACTGAAGCGGCGTCGCACCGGCGGTTTTCTGCGCGCCTGCGGGCGCCAACTTGTGCTGGCCGGCGTTGTCGCGATGGTGGTGATGGGCTACGCCTGGCAGCGTTACGAAGCGGTGCAGCTCAGCTACCGGTACGAGCAGCTCGACCAGAAAAAGAGTCAAGCGGCCGAGCTGAATCGCGAGCTACGGCTGGAGCTGGCGACCCTGCGGTCGCCGGCCCGGATCGATATGCTCGCGCAGGACCAACTGGGAATGACGGTGCCCCAGCCGACGCAGATCATCCCGACCGAGGCCCGTGCGACGGGTGAAATGGCGGATGCGGGGATGTCTGCCAATCCGGCAAGCTTTCGGTAATTTCGCAACAGATGGAAAACCAGCGGGTTAGCGACTCGCTGGCGGAAAGAGCAGTTCGAGCGAAGAGGTGGGGTGTGCCCGCACCGAACCCGACCCGGGCCGAGCACGCCGAGCGGCAGCCGTCGCCCGGATGGAGTTCGCGTCTCCTGGTGCTGGTGCTTTTGGGCGGGCTGTGGGGCGCGGCGGTTGTCGGCCGGCTGGGGTATCTGACGATCGTTCGCCATCACGCCTATCGGCAAATGGCGTTGCGCCAGCAACAGCGCGTCATTCCGCTCAATCCGCTGCGAGGCACGATTTTCGATCGCAACGGCCACGAACTGGCGGTCAGCCTACCGGTCGAATCCTGCTTCGCGGTGCCGAAAGAGATCAAGGATCCCGCGCTAGTGGCGGGACTGCTTTCGAAAATTCTGGGCATCCCGGAAAAAGGTCTTCAGGCTCGTCTCAGCACCGACAGCACGTTCACCTGGGTCGAGCGGCGGCTGCCTCCGGAAATCGTAGCCCGTATCACCGAACTCAAACTCAAAGGAATCTATTTCGAAAAAGAGATGGACCGCTTCTATCCCAAGCGCGACCTGGCCTCCCAGGTGATCGGATTCGTGGATATCGACGGCCACGGTGAAGCGGGCGTCGAATACGAGTTCAACAAGCAGATCAGCGGAAAGCCCGGCGACCTCTACGTGCTCGCCGACGGACTGAACCACTATTACCAGCGCAGAGAGCGCCCTCCCGTGCCGGGTACCAATATCGAACTGACAATCGATCAGAACATCCAATACATCGCCGAAAGACAGCTCGATCTCGCCATCCAAAAGACCCACGCCGTCGCCGGCAGCATCCTCGTCATGGATCCCTCGGACGGTTCCCTCCTCGCCATGGCCAATTGGCCCACCTTCAACCCCAACCTTCCCGGCGACAGCAGCCCCGCCGCTCGTCAGAACCGCGCAATCAGCGACGTTTATGAACCCGGCTCCACGTTTAAAACCGTCACGATTTCCGCCGCCATCAATTCGGGCGCGGTGACGGCCAACGAAGTTTTCAACTGCCAGATGGGACATATCGTCCTCGACGGCCACGTGATACACGACTGGCACCCGTTCGGCCTGCTGACGGTCGGGCAGGTGCTGATGAATTCGAGCGATGTCGGCGCGATCAAAATCGCGTTGAAGGAAGGCGATGCGACATTTTACCGTTACATGCGGGCGTACGGGTTTGGGAGCAAAACGGGGATCCAGTTGCCGTGGGAGAGCCCAGGGCTGCTCCGGCCCCCGAGCGAATGGTCGGGTATTGCCATCGGGGCGCTGGCGATGGGTCAGGCCGTCGGCGTCACGACGATCCAGCTGACTCGAGAGGTTTCGGCAATCGCCAACGGCGGTCTGCTCTACACCCCGCGAATCGTCCGGAAAATCGAAGTGAACGGCAAGATGGTGCGGCCGACGCTGCCGGCGCCGCACCGCGTGATCAGTGCGACGACCGCGGCCACGATGCGCCATCTGATGGAAGGCGTGGTGCTGAAAGGCACGGGCAAATACGCCCAGTTGGATGGGTACACGACCGCCGGCAAAACGGGTACTTCGCAGAAGATCAATCCGGTCACTCATCGCTATTCGCACAGACATTACATGGCGTCGTTCGTCGGCTTTGCTCCCGTCAACAATCCCGCCGTGGTGACGCTCATCGTGCTCGATTCGCCGCAGGCGAAGACCTGGTACAAGGCCGAAGGCGGCTGGACGGCCGCGCCTGTTTTCCGGAAGGTGATGCAGCAGGTGCTCAACTACCTGGGAGTACCGCGCGATTTGCCGGTTCAGCCGGTCGTCGAGCAGACGGCAACGCTCCGCCAGCCGCACCGGGCGTTTCCACGCGCAAACGCGACGTTCACCAAGGCCTCTCTTCACGCGGGCGAGGCGGGCACCGAAGGCGCTTCTGCGAAACCTAAGTTCGTTCCTCGCGGAATGCTCGTGGTGCCGTCACTTCTGGGGGAAACCGAGCGCGCGGCAGCGGCGCGGTGCCTGCGCCTGGGTTTGCGGCCTCGCCTGGAAGGCGACGGCCTGGCGGTATCGCAGCACCCGGCGGCGGGAGCCGTTGTGCATCGCGGAGCGCGCGTCACCTTGCGGTTCGCTTTGCGGCCCGCATTCGTCGAGGCCAAGGCCGGGAGCGGCGATGCGCCTGGAAACTGAGCCGATTTGGGGATTTTCGGAGGAGGACCTTACACTGGTTTCGGAACGCATGACGCTTGGGGCCCTCCTGGACGGAATCGAGTCGGTTCAGCTGATTCCGCACGGGGACGCATCGGCCCAACTGCCCGTTTCCTCGCTGGAATACAACAGCCGGCGCGTGCATCCCGGCTCGGTGTTTTTTGCCCTGCCCGGCCTGAAAACCGACGGAACCAGGTTCGCCGCGCAGGCGATCGAGCTTGGCACGGTTGCCGTCGTGAGCGAACGCCCGCGCCCGGCCGATTTGCCCGAGCGGATTGCCTGGGCGCAGGTCAACTCCGCCCGCCGTGCGATGGCCCTGGCAGCCGCCAATTTTTACGGCCATCCCGCCGCCGCGCTCGATCTGATCGGCATCACCGGTACGAACGGCAAGACAACCACTGCGTTCCTCACCGACTCTATCTTGAGAGCGGCCGGCCAGCGCTGCGGTCTTTTCGGCACCGTTCTCTACCGCACGCCCAGGCGAGCCGCGCTGGCTACGCACACAACCCCGGAGTCGCTCGATCTGCTCCGGCTGCTCGCCGAATTGCGCGAAGAAGGCGGCAGTTCCGCAGTACTCGAAGTCAGCTCCCATGCTCTGGCCCAGGATCGAGTCTGGGGCCTCAGGTTTGCCGCTGCCGTGTTCACCAATCTCACCCGCGACCACCTCGATTTCCACGGAACGATGGAAAACTATTTCGCCGCCAAGCGCCGGCTTTTCGAGGGCACCGGCTCACCCGCTCCTCGCGCGGGAATCGTCAATCTTGACGATCCCTACGGCCGCCAGTTGGCGGGACTCGCCCAGCGCACGCTTACCTACGGCCTCACGCGGGGCGCCGACGTTTTTGCCGAATCCTACCAGCTGACCGCCGACGGCCTGGAATTCACCGCCGAGACTCCCTCGGGTCCGATTGCGCTGCGGTCGCGGCTGGTGGGTCGCGTCAACGTGCAAAACATCCTGGCGGCCGCGGCCGCGGCTCTGGCCCTCGGCATTGCGCCCGAAGCCGTCTCCCGGGGAATCGAGCGCATGCAAAGCGTTCCCGGCCGGTTCGAGCGCGTCGAAGCGGGGCAGCCGTTCCTCGTGGCCGTGGATTACGCCCACACCGACGACGCGTTGGCGCGGCTTGCTGAGACCGCGCGCGAACTCAAACTGCCCGGCCGCATTCTGCTGCTTTTCGGCGCTGGAGGCGATCGGGATCGCGCAAAGCGCCCGATGATGGGCCAGGCCGCCGGCCGAGGCGCCGACCTCGTCGTCGTCACGAGCGACAACCCGCGCAGCGAGAATCCGCGGGACATCATCGCCGAAATCTTGCCCGGCCTTGAACGCACGGGAACGCCCTTTCTGGTTGAACCCGATCGCGCGACCGCCATAGCCCTGATTCTGGGCAAGGCGCAGCCGGGCGACATCGTCCTGCTGGCCGGAAAAGGCCACGAAACCTATCAAGTCCTTGCCGATCGAACGATTGCTTTCGACGACTGCCAGGTGGCGCGCCAGGCGCTCGCCGCGCTCGGATACGGCAAGGACCGACTCGCGCCGGAGAACGAGGCGGCCGAGTGAGGACGATCGCGCTCGAACGCGGAAGAGAACGGAAAGAGCGGAAGGAAGAGATGAATTGGGCTCTCGAGAACGTCGCGCAGGCCGTCGCGGCCCAGCCGCCTTCGGGCATGTATCTGGCCGCGCGGATCGCCGGCGTTTCGATCGATTCCCGCACGGTCAAGCCGGGGGAACTGTTTTTCGCCATTCGTGGGCCGCGTTTCGACGGCCACGACTTCGTGCGTGCGGCGCTCGGCGAAGAGGCTGTGGCTGCCGTCGTCGAGCGGGAACGGTTGGGTCAGTACGCGCCCGAGTTGCGCGAGCGGCTGCTGGGCGTGAGGGATACGCTCGAATCGCTGGGCGCACTCGCGCGGGCGATGCGCCGCGAGTGGCGCGCGCTGGGCGAGCGGCGCATGGCCGCAGTCACCGGCTCGAGCGGAAAAACCACGACGAAGGAAATTCTGGCGGCGCTGCTCGCCGAACGCATGCCTGTACTGCGTTCGGAAGGGAATCTGAATAACGCCTATGGCCTGCCGCTCACGCTGTGCCGTCTGGAAGAGACGCATCGCGCCGCCGTGGTCGAACTGGGAATGTCGCACCGTGGCGAACTCGCCGAACTCGCCCGGCTCGCCGAGCCCGAAGTGGGCGTCGTCACTAATGTTGCTCCCGCGCATCTGGCCTTTTTCGCTTCGGTGGACGAAATCGCGCTCGCCAAGCGCGAGCTGATCGAGAATCTGGCCGGCGACAACACGGTGGCCGTGCTCAACGCCGATGATCCGCGCGTCGCTCGCTTCAGCGAAGTGGCGCCGGGCCGCGCGATCACGTTCGGGGTTTCCGAAAAGGCGGATTTCCGCGTCGACGCCATCGAGGACCGAGGCGTAGATGGGAGCACTTTCGATTTCCTGTGGCGCGGCGGCCGCGCCCGGCTCGCGTTGCCGCTGGTGGGCACGCACAACGTAAAAAATGCGCTCGCGGCGCTGGCGGCGGCCAGCGTGTGGGGCGTGGGCGCCGAAGAGGCGCGTGCTGTATTTCCGCGGCTGCGTCCCTCCGGCCATCGCGGGTGTTTGTTGCGTTTTCACGAGGGATTCGCGCTGCTCGACGACTGCTACAACTCGAATCCCGCCGCGCTTGCGGCTGTCATCGCCTGGCTCGCGGGCGTTCGCGGCTTCGATCGCCGCGTCCTGGTTGCCGGCGAAATGCTTGAGCTCGGTTCGGGTTCGGCTGGGTTGCATCGCGAAGCCGGCCGCTGGGCCGCGGGGCGCGTGGACTGGATTTTTGGCGTTCGGGGCGACGCGGAGGAAATCGTACGCGGGGCAATCGAAGCCGGCCATCCCGCCGAGCAAACGCGATTTTTCACAGATGCCGAGGAAGCCGCTGCGTTCCTGCGGAATTGGCTACGCACACGAGACCTCGCTGTGGTGAAAGGTTCGCGCGGGGTGCGGATGGAGCGGATCGTCGAAGCCGTTGCACAGAGCCACGAGCCGGCCGAAGCGGCGCCGGACGCGGCGCGAGGGCGGTGCTGAGATGCTTTTCTATCTCTTCTATTACGCCCTGCATCCGTATTGGAGCCCGCTGAACGTTTTTCGCTACATCACCGTTCGCACCGCGCTTGCCAGCCTCACCGCGCTTTTCCTTTCGCTGGTTCTCGGTCCGTGGGTGATTCGGCGGCTGCGCGCGATGCAAATCGGCCAGTACATTCGCGAGGAGGGCCCCGAGCGCCATCAGACCAAGGCCGGCACGCCGACGATGGGCGGCGTGCTGATCGTGACGGCGATCGTGATACCCACGCTGCTGTGGGCCGATCTGCGCAATCCCTACGTTCTGATCGCGCTCGTCTCGACGATCTGCTTCGCCGCCATCGGTTTCACCGACGATTACCGCAAGGTGGTGCGGCGCCACAATCTCGGGCTGCGTGGCCGGACGAAGATCGTTCTGCAGACGCTTACCGCGGTTGGCGTGGCCATCGCGCTCGTCTACCTGAAATCGCTCGGCCAGTATTCCACCGAGCTGATCGTGCCGTTTTTCAAGCGCATCCATCCCGATCTCGTGATCGGCAGCCTGCTCGGCCGTCCGCACCTGTTGCTGGTCGCCTATTTGCCTTTTCTGTTGTTCGTAGCGCTCGTAATCGTCGGCTCTTCGAACGCCGTGAATCTGACCGACGGCCTGGACGGCCTGGCGATCGGCTGCGTGGTGATCGCGGCCGGCGCGCTCACCGCGCTCACCTACGTCACCAGCAATGCGCGCTGGGCGGGATACCTGGACATTCAGAAGCTGCCGCTGGTCGGGGAATTGACGATTTTCTGCGGGTCGGTGGTCGGCGCATCGCTGGGATTTCTCTGGTACAACGCGCACCCGGCCGAGCTGTTCATGGGAGACGTCGGCTCGCTCGCGCTGGGGGGTGCGATCGGGACGATTTCCGTGCTGATCATGCAGGAAATCCTGCTGATTTTCATCGGCGGAATCTTCGTGCTCGAAGCGCTTTCGGTCATTTTGCAGGTCGGAAGTTTCAAGCTGACCGGGCGCCGGATCTTCAAGATGGCGCCGCTGCACCACCATTTCGAACTGATTGGCTGGAGCGAATCGAAAATCATCGTGCGCTTCTGGATCGCCGCGCTGGTATTCGCGCTTTTCAGTCTGACCACGCTCAAGCTGAGGTGATGGGTAGGTGGACCTAAAAGGCAAACGCGTGCTGGTGGCCGGGCTGGAACGAACCGGGCTGGCGACGGCGCGCTTTTGCCTCGCGCGGGGAGCCCGGGTCACCGTGAGCGAGTTGCGGGCGGAAGCGGACGTGGCCGCGGCGGCGCGCGAATTGCGCGAAGCCGGCGCCGCGCTGGAATTCGGTCCGCACCGCGCGGAAACGTTCCTCGAACAAGACCTCATCGTGCCCAGCCCCGGTGTTCCGCTCGAAATCGAGCCAATCGTTCGCGCACGGGCTCGCGGAATCACCGTGTGGAGCGAAATCGAGCTGGCGGCGCGCTTCCTGCGCGGGCGCCTGATCGCGATTACCGGCTCGAACGGGAAAACCACCACCACGCTGCTCACGGGCCACATCCTGAAGCACGCCGGCCGTCAAGTGCTGGTCGGGGGAAACGTCGGCACGCCGCTGATTTCCCTGGTGGAAGATTCCACCGACGATACGGTCACCGTTGCAGAGGTTTCGAGCTTTCAACTGGAAGCCATCGCCGATCGTTTCCGGCCTTCGATCGCGGCGCTGCTCAACCTGACGCCCGATCATCTCGATCGCCATCCGAGCGTGGCCGCCTATGCCGCCGCGAAAGCGCGCATTTTCGAAAATCAGCGCGCGGAAGACGCCGCCGTGCTCAATGCCGACGATCCGGAAACCGTGCGCTTGGCGCCCGAGCGTCCGCGCCTCGTTTGGTTCAGCCGGCGCGCGCCGGTCGAGCAGGGCGCTTGCATCGAGGGCGGGCGGATCATTTTCCGTTCCGCCGGCCACGCCGCCGGGCTGCTGCATCGTTCCGACGTTCCCTTGCGTGGCGAGCACAACCTGGAAAACGTACTGGCGACCGCGGCCATTGCCATTCTCGCGGGCGTCGCGCCGGAAACGATTCGCGAAGCGGTCCGCGATTTCCCGGGCGTGGAGCACCGGCTGGAATTCGTCGCGGAAATTTCCGGCGTGGCTTTCTACAACGATTCGAAAGCGACCAACGTGGACGCCGCCCTCAAGGCCATCGAGGCGTTCGATTCGAATCTTCTGGTGATTCTCGGCGGCAAGGACAAGGGCGGCGATTTCACCCCGCTCGCCGCGCCGCTTTCGGCCCGCGCCCGGCTCGTACTGCTCATCGGCGCGGCGACGGAGAAAATCGCCGCGCAGCTTGCGGGAGCCGTACCGATGGAACGCGCCGGCACGCTGGACCGCGCCGTTGCCTTGGCTGTCGATCGCGCCCGGCCGGGCGACACGGTGCTGCTCGCGCCGGCCTGCGCGAGTTTCGATCAGTTCCGCAATTACGAACATCGCGGCCGGGTGTTCAAGCAGCTTGTGAACGACATTCGCAGCCGTGTGGCGGCGGGAGGGTAGGGGGAAATGCCGAAAAGCGTCGAGCCCGATCGCTGGTTGTTTGGAGCGACCGTGGCGCTGTGCCTGATCGGCACCATCATGGTGTTCAGCGCTTCGGCCATCACATCGCGCATCCGTTTCGGTAACCCTTACTTTTTCCTGACGCGCGAACTGGCATGGCTGGCGATCGGCGGCGTGGGAATGCTGGTTCTCGCCCGCATGGATTACCGGATTTTGCGCCGGCCGCTGGTGGCCTACGCGGGCATGGCCGCGTCGCTCGTGCTGCTGGTCGCGGTTTTCGCCCTCGATAAATCACACTTGACGCACCGCTGGATTCGCATCGGCTCGCTCGGTTTTCAGCCGGCGGAATTCGCCAAGCTCGCGGTGATTTTCTATCTCGCCTGGTTTCTGGAACTCCGCTCGAGCCCGCAGGGGCCCGGCATCAACGATCCGCTGCGTTCGCTTCTGCCGGGTTTCGCTCCCGTTTTCCTGATCGCCGGGCTGGTGCTGCTCGAGCCGGATATGGGCACAGCGGCGGAGTTGGTCCTGATCGCATTGGTGATGTTTTTCGTCGCCGGGCTCTCCTGGCGCTGGGTGGCTGCCGCGATCGCCGTCGGAATTCCGGCGCTGTTCCTGGCGATTCGCATGGCGCCGTACCGCTACGAGCGGCTCAAGGCGTTCCTGCACCCCTCGGCCAATCCGCAAGGCCACAGCTTCCAGCTCTTCCAGTCGCTGATCGGCGTGGGCTCGGGCGGAATTTTCGGGGTCGGGCTAATGGAGGGCCGCCAGAAGCTCTTTTATCTGCCCGACGCGCACACCGATTTCATTTTCTCGGTGATCGTCGAGGAACTAGGGCTGATCGGTGGCATCGTGGTGCTGTTGCTGCTCGCGATTTACGCTTGGCGCGCGGTCCGCGTGGTGTGGAATTCGCCGGATGGTTTCGGCCGCATGGCCGCGCTCGGCATCACCGCGATGGTGGCCGGACAGGCGCTGATCAATTTGAGCGTGGTGCTCGGCATGGTGCCCACGAAGGGCATTCCGCTGCCGTTCGTCAGTTACGGCGGATCGAGCCTGGTGGTGATGCTTTTGGGAACCGGCGTGCTGTTGAACATCAGTCAGCAGGCGAGCCCTCAGTGAAGCTGCTGGTAGCCGGCGGCGGAACGGGCGGGCACGTTTTTCCCGCGCTCGCCGTCGCACGGGAATGGATGAAGCGGGCTGAAGGAAGGGAAGCGGTGATCGTGGGAACGGCGCGAGGAATCGAGACGAAGCTGGCACCGGCGGCGGGTGTGCCGCTGGAGACGCTGCGCGTGCGCGGGCTCAAAGGAATGAGAGGCAAGCGGTTCGCTGCAAATCTGGCCGTGCTTCCGCTGGGACTCTGGGACGCTTTTGGCGTCCTCTCGCGGCACCGGTTCGCCGCCGCGCTCGGCGTGGGCGGTTACGCTTCCGGCCCGATGATGCTGGCCGCGATTTTCGCCGGCGTTCCTTCGGTGCTTTACGAACCGAACGTGCAGCCAGGATTCACCAACGCGGTGCTCGGGCGGCTGGCGCGCCGGGTGGCCGTCGCGCACCGCGAAACCGCGGAGCGCTGGCCGCGCAAGGCGGTACTGACCGGCTGTCCGATTCGCGATGAATTTTTCGATTCGCCCGAACTGCGGTGCGAGCTTCCGCTGCGCATTCTCGTCACCGGCGGCAGCCAGGGCGCCCGCGCGATCAATCGCGCCATGGCCGGCGCGCTCGACCGGCTCGCTGAGCGCAAGCACGAAATCAGCATCGTGCACCAAACGGGCGAGCGTGATTTTGCAGAAGTGCAGCGCGCCTACGCCGAGCGCGATTTTCCCGCCGAAGTCGTGCCTTTTCTCAACGACATGCCGGCGCGCTTCGCCGCCGCGCACCTGATTCTCTGCCGCGCCGGGGCCACAACCGTCGCCGAAATCTGCGCCGCGGGCCGCGCGGCCATTTTCATTCCGTTTGGAGCCGCCGCCGATTCCCACCAGTTGACGAACGCGCGCGCCATCGAGCGCGAAGGCGCCGGGCGCGTGATCGTGGAAACGGAACTCACGCCCGAGCGGCTGGCCGGCGAAATTCTTGGCTTGCTGGACGCGCCGCGCCGCATCGAGGAAATGGGGCACCGCGCTCGCGCGCTTGCGCGGCCGGGCGCGACCTCGGCGATCGTGAATTTGCTCGAAGAGGTGGCGCGCCGATGAACGCGATTTTCCGCAATTTCCAGCGCGTCCATTTGGTCGGCATCGGCGGCACCGGTATGAGCGGGATTGCCGAGGTGCTGCTGACGCAGGGATTCACCGTGACGGGTTCGGACCAGAAAATGACGGCGGTCACCGAGCGGCTGGAGCGGCTGGGCGCCAGAATTTTCTCAGGCCACCACGCCGAAAACGTCGAAGGCGCCAACGTCGTCGT
>JAKASX010000075.1 GCA_021818865.1 Acidobacteriota bacterium | reverse complement strand
TGGTGACGCCCGCGACAAGATTGGTCGCATCGTCCTGGAACGCGACGTACCGGCCCGTGGCGCTGATGGATGGTGCAACGAGGCTGTTGCCGTTTGCGGCCGATCCGTCTGGGGCGGCGGAGACAAGCTGAACTACGCCCGCCGTCAGTGTTGCCGGCGAGGCGATGCCGAAGCTAACTGAGTTCGAGGTTACCCCGGTGCTCGTATCTTCGGCGACGATCGTGACGGAACCCGGCTCTGCGATCTGCAAACTGGAGATGTTGGTGTTGAGGTTCTGACTGTCGACGTAGTTGGTGGGCAGGGCCGTGCCGTTCCATTCGAGCACGGTCGAGGGCGTAAATCCGCTACCTCCGGCAAGGAGCTGGAAGCCGGCCTGCCCGGCAATGGCAAAATCCACGCCAGCCAGCGGACTGCCAGCTCCGTAGTTTGGGGTCACGCCCGTTAGGGTGATGGCGGGCGGAGGAGGCTGTTGCGAGCTGTTTCCCGACCCACCGCTGCATCCCGCCGCGGAAAGCAAGAGTGTAAACACACAAATGCCTGCCACGAACGCAGGAACGATTCTTCGCATTTGAGTGCTCTCGTTACCCCTTCAGGGCTGCGAGACCGCATGACGAGCGGGAAGCTACACCCCTCCGTCCGATTCTGTCAAGGAGATCGCGAGATGCGGAGGCGAGTTTAGCGGGGATTTTGACTCTGGTTTGGTCGCAGGCTGGGCGCCTGTGCCGGCCAACCGAGGCTTCGCGCGGAGGAAGACCGGAGCGATTCGGCGCGGCGGACGCGAAGATTCGCGTGCGGCGCCCAAAGCGCTCCGGCCAAGCTCCCGCGAAAATTCACTGAAGACAAAAATCAGGAAACGAACTTCACGGCGCGCTTTTTCCCGGCGAAGCGGACTTCCTGGATGATGTGGTTATCCATCAGGACTTCGCTCTGGGAGGATTTTTTCGGCAGGTTCACCCATTTGCCGCTGACGCGGGCGACGACATGGTAATGGCGCTCGACCTTGACCTTGCCGTTCGAATTATTAACCACGAGGCGATAATTGCCGGGTTTCAGATTGACGTTCTGGATTTTCGTCTGATGAAGGAGATAAATGCTGGTGGAAACGTTTGAGGCCCAGACTGGCGCGGAAAGGGTGAACAGACACGCCAGCGAAAGAAGCAAAGCAAACACACGAATGCGCATAAGTAAACCTCCATGGGAATCCCATTTCGGTTCGGGGCGCTTGCGCGGCGAAAAACGCTGCAATTTCCGAACCTATCTAGAAAGATGCGGCGAGGGGGTTCGGTGGTTGTCAGCGCGGAGCGGATACAGGCCGCGATAGACGGCGATCGTTTCCTCCACCATGCGGTCGGACGAACCTTGCGCGCGAACGAATTGGGACGCGGCAGCGCTGAGGCGGGCGCGAAGATGGGGATCGCGGAGCAGGCGCAGGATCGCGGCGGCCAGCGCGGGCGGATCGCGCGGAGGCACGAGCAGGCCGGTGACGCCGTCGCGAACGATTTCCGGAATTCCCCCGGTGGAGGTGGCGACGACGGGCGTGCCAGCGGCCATCGCTTCGAACAGGGCGCTGCCGAGGCCTTCCTTGCGGCTGGGAAAAACGAAGACATCGGCGGCGGAGAGCAGCGCGGGAATCTGCTCGGGCGGCCAAAAGCCGATAAAGAGGATGCGAGCGGCGCCGACGGCGGCGGCTTCGCGTTCGAGATGAGCACGGCGGTTTCCGGCACCAACGATGACGATGGCGGCGGAGGGTAATTCGGCATAGACGCGAGGAGCGGCGGCGATGAGATCCGATTGTCCCTTTTCGGCGCCGAGATGGGCGACGTGAGCGACGAGGGAATCGGACGGCGAGAGATGGAGGAAACGGCGCACACGTTCGCGTTCGGCAGGAGCGGCCGGAGGGCGATCGAGCGGAATGCCGTCACGCACAACGGCGATGCGAGCGGCGGACACTCCAGCCGAGACAAGGCGCTGCCGGACCGCATCGGAAACCGCGATGACGCGATCGGCGCCGGCGAATTTTCCTCGCGTGAGCGCGGAAAGCGCGGAGAAGGCGACGCGGCGCGAAACGACGAGCTTCGGGCGTTTGGATTTCGGCAACAGGCGACGCGCAAGCAGCCCGATCGCGTGCGCGCGCGCGGTGTGGCAATGCAGGATTTCGGCCGGCTGGCGACGAAGCAGGCGCGCGAGACGAAGCGCGGCGAGCGGATCGGCATCGTTGCGTGCCGAGAGCGGCGTCACTTCGATTTCCACCTCACGCGCGCGGGCGGCGAGCGCGGAATTCGCCGGAGCAGCGAGTTGCGCATGAACGCCGCGGCGGACGAGGCCGGTGACGAGCAGGAAGACCTGCTGCTGGCCGCCACGCCAGGCGAGTTCGGTATCGAAATGCAGCGTGCGCATGGACTACGCGAGGGAAGGCTACCGCGAAGAGAGCCATTCGGCAAAGCGGGGAAAACGAATGAGAGGCGAAGGAGGAAATCGGGGCGGAATCAGCGTGGCGGCGCGGCGCCGGGAGCCGGCAGAGAAAGATTGTGAGCGCCGGACCAGATGAAACCGGCCGTGGCGGCGGCCTGCGGCACCCACCAGAGCCGGCGCAGCCATTCATGGCGGCTGGTGGCTATGCGCTGCGCGAGCCAATCGAGGCCGAAAGGACCAATCTGCATCGCCGGATAGAGCGCGGCGGAATGCGAGAACGGGCGAAGCAAGGGATCGAGTTCGTGGTAGTGAGTCATGGCTTCGCGCGTGGTGCGGGCATCGAAAAAAGCCGCTGCATGCTGCGCGAAACCCAGGGCCAGCCAGAGGCGGCGCTGAACGGGCGACATGCGACGCGGCGAGGGAGGGATTTGCGAACGAAAGCGCGCCCCGGCCCGCGACGGTTCCCGAGAAACCGCCGCGGGCGCGAGAGCGACGCGGAGATCGGGTGCAGACGGCCCGGCCGACTGTTGAGCGCGGCCGCGCGGCGTTCCGACAAAAAAGATCAGAGGAGAAAGCACGGCCCAGAGCCACCTAACCCGTTGCGCCTTCACCTGCCTCATGGCCGCAAACGTAGCAGGCAGCGGCGTGGCAAACCCATCGCACGTTCGTACCCGACGTACTCACAGTCTTGTGAACAAGGTATCGGTACCGCGCTGGCGCGAAACGCGCGGAGGCACGGATGACCGCGCCATGGGCGCAGCGGCGAAAAAGCGCGATGCTCGGGCGCTCAGCGAGCGGCGGGCAGATAGATGCGGGCGGGCGCGCGCAATTCGACGCCCTTTTTCTCGACGGCCAATTGCAGGCGAGCGAAATCGGCTTTGGGGCCGAGCTTGGGCTCGAAGGTGAGCAAGTATTGATGGGAAAGCTCTTCGGCGATGCGGTTGAGATACGGGGCGAAATCGAGCGGGGTCTGCAAACCCTGCTGGAAACTGGCGCCACCGGTTTCGAGGGCGAGACGCGCGAGGCAGCTTTGGCCGTTGTTCAGCAAATAGAGGTTGTCGCTGAAAGCGGAGGCACCGCTGGCGAAGATGGTGTAGACGATCACGCCGCGCTTCTGCGCTTCGTTGATGGCCTGTTGCAGATTGGTGTTGAGGCCGGGCTCGGATTCGCGAAAGCCGTAGAAGACGTCGATGCCGTCGGAAACGAGCAAAATCACGCGGCGGCGGCCATCGGCGGGCCAGTGGCGAACGAGATCGGTGACGCACATATAGATGCTGGCGGCCTCGTTGATACGGCCGAAGGGCAAGCGCAGCGCCTTTTCGGCGAGGGCGCGATCAGTGGTGAACGTCTGGGCGAACGTGGCGCTGCCGTATTGTCCGTAGGCGATGGCGACGCGCGCCTGGGGCGGTAGACCCGTGATGAAGTGACGAACCGCTTTCCATTGGAGGGCGACGTCGCTTTTCAAGGAATCGTCAATCAGCACGGCGACGTCGAGTCCGTCTTGCGATCCCGAGAGCGGCTGCCAGGCTTTCAAGGGGCGAACGTTACCATTCTGGCGAACCACGACATCGTCTTGCGCAATGGGCGGCATCGCGCCGGAGCCGTGATAGATGGCGGTGACCACGGTGGTGACGCGGGCGGGAGTTTGCGCGGCGGCGGGAAGGCAAAGCAAAGCCGTCAGGGCGATCAGGGAGATGGAGAGGAGATGGGCATTTCGGGCGATTTTCATGGATCTGGGCCTCTTCCCGGGGGAACGTTCCGGCACGTTCGTTCGAGCGCGCCGGCGAGGATGGCGAGCGGAATCCGGGCGTGCATCACCCGAAGAAATTGGTTTTTCCACCGCGTCACTCCGCAAGACGTATGTATCCCCGCTTCTATAAATATTGGATGCGCGCGGCGAGCACCACGGCGTCTGGAATTTCAACCGAGCGGGTGCTCGACGCCCGGTTCCCAGGGGGTGAGCCAGAAATCGAGGGAAATCCAAAAGCTATAGGCGAAACGCATGAGGGCAAGACAAACCACGATGGCCGCGGTGCCCCAGCCGAAGACCTGGCTGGTGATCGGAGCTTGCTGGAAACGATGGATGGGCAGCGCGATGACGTAGAGCACGGCGACGAGCAGGGCGGAGGCGATGAAATTCAGGTACATCGCGCCGACGTAGTAGCCGGGCTCGGGGAAAAAGGTGAGCCGGCAGACCAGGCATTTCTCGCGCACCTTGAGCCAGCCCGAGAACAGACGGCCCTGGCCACAATTCGGGCAGCGGCAAGCACGAGCCGTGGCCAAGGCGCGCGAAATCGGCGGTCGCGTGCGGGCAGGCATGAGAGATGGGCGCATTCTATCATGCGAGCGAGCCGGTCGATTCGCGCCGGCGTTCGCGCTTTCACCTGGAAGCTACTGCAAAACCGCCGATTTCGGTGGTCGGAGCGGAACCTGTCCCGAAGAATTCGGGAGCTCCGACAAAAAAGCGGCCAAAATTGGAGGGCCTCAGCGCCTGGAGCAGACCCGGCGTGATTTTGCGATAGCTTATTGCCGCGAGGAAAGCGCTGCATCTGCTGCGGCTGGGACGATCGAGCAAAGTCATCGCCTTTGCACCTCGCTCCGTGCGAGCATAGCACTCCCCGGCGGCGCGGGAACGGCCGCGGCCAATGGGGATGCCGGAATCGCACCAGGGGGCGCGGAGACGTTTCCGCGGCGACGGCGCATCTGATACAAAGGGCCAGTAACCATATCTTCCGGCGCCCGCCGCGACCCCGCGGCGGCCCGGACAGGACGAACGGGACCGAAACTGAAAACACTCGACCAGGAGGCCGAATGTTCTACCTGTTCCTCTTCGCACGAATTCTGTACGGCGGATTTTTCGTGATGAGCGGATTCAATCACATCGCCAAGCGGGCGATGTACACGCAATACGCGGCGTCGAAGAAAGTGCCGGCGCCGATGGTGGCGGTGCTGGCAACGGGAGCGATGCTGCTGGCGGGCGGGATCAGCGTGCTGCTGGGCATCTACCCGACGATCGGGCTGTGGGTGCTGGCGGCGTTTCTGGTGGGCGTGACGCCGTTCATGCACAACTTCTGGGCGGCGAGCGACCCGAACCAGAAAACGATGGAACTGGTTCAACTCACGAAGAACGTGGCACTGCTGGGAGCGACGCTGATGATGGTGGTGTTCAGCTCGCTCTTCGGCCCGTGGCCTTTCCGCATGGTGCAATAAGAGCGGCGGAAATCAGGGATGGGGCGCGGCGCTGGCCGCAGCCGGCGGCGCGAGCGCGAGAAACGCGCGCGAAAACGCGGCGTAGGGCGTGCCGGCGACAATCGTTTCCGCTTCCAGGGTGTAGCGGCCGAACGGCAGCCGATCGAGCGGCAGCTGAACGCGGAAGGACGCGGTGCGTGTTGCGGCGTCGTAAGAAGCCGGCGCGACGAGCGGGGAACGGCGAACGGGCATGCCGTCGCGGAAAAAGACAAGGCCGGCGCGCAGGCCGGAAGGATCGGTTTTCGCGGGCAGATAGGCCTGGAAATAGACGTAGAGCGGCTGATTGGGGCGGAAGACGTTGGTGACGCTGGGAACGATGCGCTCGCCGGAGACGTCGAGCGGGGAATGCGCCAGGCGCGCTTCGACGGACAAGCCGCGCGATTTCACTTCCGACGTTTTTTCCTCCGCGGGAACCAGCTGGCTGGAGAGAAGAACGGAACTGAGCGCTAGGCGATCCGGCACGGGCGCCGGAACGACCAGAGGCTCCTCGAAGCTGCCGATGCGGCCGGTATCGTTTTCCCTTGCAACGAATTTCAATTTGTAAGAACCGGGCGCCAGAATCACGCCGCCCTGATAGAGCAGGGCGCGGTTGGCGTACTGCTCGTAGTGCTCCGAACCCAGCTGCACCGTGATGGTGTCCTGCAACGCGGCGACGGAACGGCCGGTCTTCGTTTCGCGGACTTCGGCGGCGAAATCGAATTGATCGTCGTGGCTGCCTTTTTTGAGCGCCCAGCGGAGTGTGCTGGCGGGGAGCTTCGCGGCGATGGGAACGAAATATTCGCCGCTGGGAAGGCGGAAGACGCTGGCTTCGAGAGCGATCGGAAGCTCGAGGATGGGGCGCTCGGAGCGCAGCGCGTCGAGCAACTGCTCTTCGCGATCCTCGGCGCTGAAATGGGCGTAGTCCTTGGCGCCGAAATAGCCGGTGCGATAGCGCAAACGCAAGCCGGGACGATCCACTTTCACCGAGATCGAGCGCCAGCGGCCATCCATGCGGGTATCGGTGGGTGAATAGCCGAGCAGATAGTAGCCGGCGGTATCCTGCTGCACCTGGCGGAAAGCCTTGGAAAGATCGCCCATATCGAAAAAGGCGCGGCCGCCGGTATCGTCGGCGAGGGTTTCGAGAGTGTCGCGCGAATCCTCGCGCATCTGCTCCTGACTGACGACGGCGGCGCCGGTGAACATCGCCGTGCCTCCCGGCGCGGCCTGGCTGGCGTCGCCGCCGGGGACTTCGGCGTAGAGGCCGCGGGCGTCGACGGAGTAAAAGGAGACGTCGGCGAGATTGGCGGCATCGGTGGCGGCCTGGACGGCGGTGCGATTTTCCTCGCCCGTTTGCGTGATTCCGGCGGTGAATTGCATCACCACTTTTTTGCCGGGAATCGAGCGGAGCAGATCGGCCAGATCCTGCATCGCTTCGAGCTTGCGATCGGTGTTGAAGACGTTGAATTCGGTGTCGTCGGGCGTCCATGCGGCGCCGACATCGGCGACGGAGGTGGCTTCGCCCTCCTGGGTTGGAGCCGAGAGGAGATCGGCGAGCTGGGAATCGACGCCGGGTTCGAGACGATCGAGCGCGGCGAGGAGGGTCTTTTTGTCGCTCGTGAAATTCGAGAGCAGGCCGAGCTGATTGCCGAGAACCACGACGCCGACGAGGTCGGCCGGGCTCATTTGGTCTTTCACGTAATGAATCGCGGCGGCGCGGGCGCGCAACAGTTCGTCCGAATGAAGCGAAGTGAGATCGAAAAACAGAAGGATCAGGCGGCGATCGCGCACGACCGGGCCGAGCGAATTGGCGACAGGCGATCCGGCGACAGGAACGACGACCGGAGCTTCGTTCGCGGGAGCGGATTTGGCAAAGCCCTCGACGTTGGCGTAGACGAATTTTGCGATTTTCTGGAGTTTGCCGTTTTCGGAGAGGCGGAAATCGGAGGGCTTGAGACCCTGGACGGGACGGCCCGCGGAATCGGTGACTTCGACGTCGACGACGACCAGATTCACGGTGCTGCGCAGACGCGCCGGGGAATTGCCCGCTTGTTGCGCGGCGAGTGGGGGCGCGCCGAAGGCGAGGAAGGCCGCGAGAAGAATGGCGAGCAAGACTCGCATCAGAAAGACATCCTTAGAATAAGGTCCATCGAGCGCATCGAACCCACCGAAGTAACGCGGCCGTAGTTCAGCGAATTGACGACGGTGCTGAGACCGCTGTAATTCGGCGTGTTCGTGATGTTTTGCGCTTCCCAGCGCAGGTCGAGCCGGTGAGTCTGGTCGTGGCCGAAAGTGAAACCGCGATCGAGGCCCAAATTCAAGCTGAACATGCCCGGGCCGCAGATGGTGTTTCGCGCGGCGTCGCCGTATTCGCCGGAGGGAGGAAGAACGAAGGCGGCAGTGTTGAAAAATTCGGTGGTGGTGCCGGGGCCGGCGCAACCGCCGGCGATTTGATTGGCGCGGAGGGAGAAGCTGGCGCCGGTAGCGGTGTTGTTGGTGGCGGCGCCGAGGATGCGCGCGGTGTAGGGAGTGCCGCTGTTGGCAGTGAGAATCGCGTTGAGGCGGAAATTGCCGAAGAGGCGTTCCTGCCAGCCGCCGCGAGCCCAGCGCTGACGCGGGCCGAAGGGCAACTGGTAGAACATGAAGCCGCGAATCTGCTGGCGAATATCGAAGGACGAAAGGCCGTATTCGGCGGCGAAATTATTGTCGTTTTGAACGACCGTCGTCGCGCCGCCGCCGATGGTGCTGGCGTCGTCGAGCGATTTGCCGAAGGCGTAATCGGCGATGAGCATCAGGCCGTGGGAGGGACGCTTGCGGACGACGACGTGGGCGGCGTTGTAGATGGAGTAGGCGCCGTCGGTGTCGTAGATGAAGCCACTGCCGGTTTCGCCGGGGACGAGCGGGCTGCCGGGCGGCTCACTGTGCGGAGCGAGCTGCATATCGAGATGAGTGCCCTTGGTTCCGGTGTAGTAGACATCGAGCATCCAGCCATCGGGGAATTGACGCTCGAGCGAGAGATCCCAGATTTGGGCGTAGCCGACCTGGTAGTTGGGATCCACGGCGTAGGTATTTTGTGCGACTTCGGGCGGCGCGGGCGGGAAACCGTTTTCGAGCGTCAGGAAAGACGTGGAGGAGGTGAGCCGCGTCTGCGCCTCGGCGAAAGGCGGCTGATTCGCCATTTCGAAGGCGAGTTGCTGATAGATGGATTCGTTGTAGAAAATCGAATAGCCGCCGCGGACGATGAACGGATCCTTGGGGAACGGCTGCCAGGCGAAACCGATGCGCGGAGACCAGTTGGTGGGATCGCCGTTGACGAGCGAGCGCGGCAGCGAGCCGGAAAAGGGCGAGGTTTCGCCGGGAGTGACGACCGCCGAACTGGCGAAGCCGGGGCTGACGACGACGTTGGCGATGGCGTTGAAGAGTTCGATGGGAGGGGTGACGTAGTCGTAGCGAACGCCGTAATCGAGCGTGAAGCGCGGAACGATGTGCCAATCGTCGTCGAAATAGCCGGCGTAGCCCCAACTGCGGAAATAGCTGGCGGAACTGCCGTAGCGCGTGTTGGTCGCTTCGGGCAAGCCGAGCAGGAAATCGGCGAAATCGAGTCCGGTGCCGGGAACCTGCTGGCCGGTGGAGGAGAGTTGGGCGGTCATCAAACCGGTGAAGGTGAACGAGCCGCGCGGGAGCGGATCACCGAGCTTGTTCCAATCGAGACGGCGCAGCTCGAAACCGGCGGAAAGGACATGATTGCCGAGCGTGTAGGTGATGCCGTCGTCGAAGCGCCAGGTCTGGTTGCGATTGAGCAGAGGGATGGGGTCGTTAAGGCCGGTGAAATTCGTGAGGCCGATTTGCGGAATGCCGTAATTTATGGGCTCCGAGGAAACGCCGGTGATGCCGAGTGCGCCCGCGACGTTATTCACGTAGGCGTTGTTGCTGAGCGTTTCGATGCGGCTGCGATTGAAATTCAGGCTGGTGGAATTGACGAACTTCGTCGTCCAGTTCTGGATGAGTGCGAGATCCACGTTTTGATTCCGCGTTTGGGTGCTGCCGCCGATGAGCGGGAAATCGGTGAGCGTATCGGCGTTCGAGGATTGCAGGTTGTAGCCGCCGTTGACGCTGAAGCGCGAAGAGATCGTGTGCAGGACATGGATATTGACGAAATTATCGGTTTGCGGGACGGTGCCCTGAAGCTGGAAATTCTGGACGAAGCCAGGAAGGTTTGGCTCGGGGATATATTGCAGCAGGCCGAGCGCGGCACTATCGAGCAGATTCGTGGGAATCTGGCAGCCCCAGGAGGCGCGCGGACCGCCTGAGCTTGAAAAGGGATCGTAGAGCTGGGCGTTGCGGTCGCAGAAATTGCCTCCGCGCTCGGGCTGGGTGGGGACGGTGGCGTAGGTGTTGATGGGGCTGATCTGGTGATTAAAATTGTAGTTGGCGAAGAAGAACGTGCGATTGCGGCCGTCGTAGATATGAGGCAGATAGAGCGGGCCGCCGACGCTCATGCCAAGGTGTTCGTTGTAGTGGTTGATTTTTGGCGCGGCGTTGCCGGTGAGCGAATAAGGCTGCGCGTCCCAGACGGAATTGTCGTAGCGTTCGAACACGTTGAAGCGGACGCGATTCACCGAGGAGCGCAGAAAACGGCGCCGAGCGTATAGCGCCGCAACGCTGCCAGCCGGCATGGGACCACGACGCATCGGTCCGCGACCGCGGAAGCGGCCGGGACCACCGGGCATCCCGCCGGGACCTCCGCCAGCCATCGGCGGGCCGCCAGGTCCGCCGATCGGGCCACCCATCGGCCCGCCGGGACCTCCCATCATCATCGGGCCGCCGGGACCATAACCGCCGAGCGCGATTCCGGCGCCAGGCAACGTGTTCACGCCCCGGCCGACCGAACCATTCATCAGGAAAGCGTCGGAAGAAGCAGCGGCGCCGAGCGATTCGTTGGAAATGGCTGCCGTCGGTTGCGCCGCAGGCGTGGCCATAGCCGAAGCTGTTGTCTGGCCCGTTTCCGCAGTGATTTCGCCCATGCCGGATTCGTTGCCGCCGGAAATATCCACTTGCTGGAAACCGCCCATGCCACTTCGAACGGCGTTCAGAACGCCGGCGGGAATCGCGCCGCGCTGGGCACCGGATTCGCCGCGCTGGGCATTGGCCCGCGCGCCGGGCGCCCGAGGCGATGCGGGCGCTCCGGACGCGGGCGGCTCGCCGGAGGGTTGAGCGGAACTGCCACGGCGAAAGGCAGCCATGCGCTGAGCCATGGCGGAAAAACGGGCGAGTTCGGCAGCGGTCATGACGTTGAGCGTCAGGTTAAGCGTCGAGCCGGTTGCGCCGACGGTGGCCTGAGCGAACGCGGGAGTGAATCCCATCATGAAAACGCGGACTTGATATTGGCCGGGAGGAAGTGAAGGAAACGTGAATTTGCCGGACGAGTCGGTCCAGCTCATCCAGGCGCGATGGGTAGATTCATTTTCGACGCGGACGGTGGCGGCGGGAATGGGAACTCCCTGGGCGGTGCGGACCGTGCCGGAAAGAGCGGACTCCGTTTGCGCGCGAAGCGGGACACCAGCCGCGGCAAGCAGAAGAAAAAAGGCTGCGCAGGCCCCGGCGATTCCCTTCGCGTCCCTCAAGGTTTGGCCCTTCCATCCATCCCCGCAGCCGGTAGGACGGATGGGAGCGGCTCCAGGTTTCACCCGGAGTGTGGGAGGGCGGGCGCTGCCTTATGTGGTTCGGCGAGGAGAGCGCGACGCGATCGCGTGCCTGAGAACGCGCGTGGCGATCCGGGGATGAAAGAGGACGGGAAACGGCGCGACCATGTGGGCCACTTGCGTCCACTCCCGCAATACCACCGCATCGCTGGAGCAAAGAGCCAACACGTGGCCCAGGTACTGCTTCCTCCATCGGCCGCTTGAAGGTCGCTCGCCCTCGGTTTGTGGAAAGGCTAAATCGCCTCCCGTTGCCAGTGCCCACGCCGTTTGCACCGGTTCCGCGATCCTGTGGAAGAACGCTCGCCACAGCTTCTGCGCGCTGCCCTTTGTCTGGCGGAGGGACTGTTGCAGGATCTCGGCTTCGATCGCAGCCACGGTCATCCCTTGCCCGTACGTGGGACTAAAGCTGCACACCGCGTCGCCCATCGTCAACAGGCCGGCAGGAAAGCGTTGCAGCCGTTCGTAGTGGTGACGCTGGTGCGCTGAAAAGCGGTAGGTAGCAATCTCGGAAACGGGCGTTGCGTCACGCAAAACCTGGCAAAGATGGGGTTGTTCGAGGCTGTTCGCATATTCCAAAAAACCGCGTTCGTCGTTTGGCGGGTAATCCCGGAACATTCCCGCCAGCGTCGCCTGCCAGCGGTTTCCCTCCGCGCGAAACATCACGCCTTGCCGGTTTCCGTCCGGAGGAGCACCGATGATCAGCATCCCATGCCAATCCGGCTCGTGCCCGTTCCGGAACTCGAAATAGCGGCTGGAGTAGCCCACGTCAACTCGCACCGTCGAAACCGGTGGACGAGGAAAGCCCATCGACTCGAGCCATTGAGGAAGCCGGGATCCGCGTCCCGAACAGTCGACCACGAGATCCGCCGGTATGACGGTTTCTTCCTCGCCGCGCCGCGCAACCCTCACCCCCGTCACGCGCTCGGCTCCCTTGTCAAACGCTAGACCAATTGCCGAAGCGCAGATTTCACTGAGGTTGCGTAGTTTTCTAACGTGCTCGCGGACATGAAATTCAAGGAAGGGGCGGCTCTGTAAATAGCTCCCGGCACCGAGAGGCGCTCTCAGCCGCCACGCATGATTGCTGAACCACGCGATATCCTGCCCGGAATCCACGGGGATGGCACCGCCAGCGACCATCCCCTCGAACATGCCCGGAAAGAGTCTCTCCAACCTTGCGCGTCCGCCGGCCAGCAGCCCATGGGCATGGTTGCCCTGGGGCACGCCCTTTCGCGATCCGGGTGTGGAGGGAGGAATGTCGCGCTCGACGATCAGGACCTTGTCGAAGAAGTCGGAAAGTACCCGCGCGGCAAGCAGTCCGGCGATGCTGCCACCGATCACGATTGCGCGGACGGGCATGGGGGGCACCTCCGCAGACGAGAAAGATTGGGCGGGATGTTACCACAACCCCGCGTTGGAGGGTACGCAATGCCGGGCTACGGAGAGTCCCTCAGCCCAAGGCCCCGAAAGTAAGGCCGAGGCCGTAGGTGACGACGGCTTCGAGGATGCCGACGAGGGTCATTTCGAGGCCGGAAGCCCACCATTTGCGCGTGGTGATGATCGTTTTGGCGGCGCCGACGGCGAAATGGGCCAGGACGCTGATGCCGAAGGCGATGATTACCGCTTCCATGCCGCCCATGAAAAAGAACGGAATAATGGGAATGAAGGCGCCGACGGCTGTGGAAATACCGGCAGAGAAACAGGACGTCCAGGGACTGGGGAAATGGCGTTCGGAAAGGCCGAGTTCCGATTGGGCCATGGTGCGAAGCATCTGCTCGGAATCACGAGCGACGGTATCGGCCATGCGGCGCGCTTCCTGCGTTTCGAATCCCTGCAATTCGTAAAACAGCGCCATTTCCTCTTTTTCTTCCGCGGGGTTTTCCTCGATTTCGCGGCGCTCGCGCGAAATTTCCGCCTCGTAGACTTCGCGTTCGCTTTTGACGGCGAGATACGCGCCAGCGCCCATGGAAAGCGCGGAAGCAAGCATGCCGGCGAGACCGGCGATGAGGACGTAATGCTGCTGGTTGCCGGTGGCGCCAGCGACACCGCTGACGATGCCGAAGACCGCGCCCAAACCGTCGTTGACGCCGTAGATGGCGTCGGCGACCCAGGAACCGCCGCGGCCGTGCCAGCGTTCGCGTTTCAAAATGACGTCGAGGATGGTCTGCGGACCGAGCTGCGGCTCGAGTCCCTGGAGGACGCGGGCGTGGGCTTTTTCCTCGACAGCGATTTCGCGGAGCGCCTGCTGCGCTTCCTGGTCCTGGGAGAGAATTTCGCGCTGTGACTCGTATTTCGCGGTGTCGCGATCCTCGGCCGCTTCCATGCGGCGGACGGCGACGGCGAGACCGGCGCTGCGATTGAGCCAGCGATTCAAGCGTTTCGACCAGGTGTCGGTGAGCGAAGGCGGAGCCGAGCCGAGATCGCGGAGTTTTTGTTCCCAGCGAGCGGCGTGGCGTTCCTCGGCTTGCGCCATGCGGAGCAGGATGTCGCGGCGGCGAGCGTCCTTCATGGTTTCGGAGAGTTCGCGATAGACGCGGGCGCTTTCCTTTTCATCACGCCAATTTTGCTGGAGCAGTTCGATCGCTTGGTGGACTCCACTATCCTCGGAGGCGAGCATCGCGAATCTCCTTCGCGCGAAACGCGGCCGAGGGTTGGGGCCGAGGTCAGCGCGCGACCGCTATCTTAGCAGGGGCGGGACCCCGGCTGCCGCGATTGGCGCGTGGCTACGCAGCGTTACATTACACGGTGACGCCTCTCGCTTCGTCGGGCGAGCACGGCAAGGGGTTTGCTTTTCGCTTAATTAAGTAAACAGCAGATTCCTCGCGGCAGAAAGCGCCACTCGGAATGACAACGCTGGGTGGTGTGGCGTGCAGGGCCCACGCAGCGGTTGTAGCTCTGTTTCGTAGCGCTCGTTAGGGCTTCGGCGCGAGTTGCGGCTCGGGCGAGATGTAGGGGACGCGAGCGGCGGCGAGGCGAGCGTTGAGACGAGCGAGGTCGCCGGAAACGACGGCGTCGAGGCCCGCAAGGACGCCTTGCAACTCGCGAGCGAAGATGCCGATGTATTCTTCCTGCGGCGCCGTGGGACGACCGGTGTAGCCGGCGACTTGGCCGGTGAGCTGAGCGACGCGCGGGCGCAGATTGAGATGCTGGGGCGAAAGCGGGCTGGGCTGAAGATCGAGGCGAATCGGGCGCAATTCCCGCTGAATTTTTGCGGCGAGATCGAGCGCGACGGGATCGGAGACGCGGCCCGTGAGCGCGGCGAGTTGCGAATCGATGCTGCGGATGCGTTCGAGCGAAGCGTCGATCGCGTAGTTCATGCGCAGGAGGCGAAGCATCGCCTGGCGATAGGCGGCGAGCGCGGCGGGAGTGACGGTGACGCGCGGGTCCATTTTGACTTCTAGTTTTTGCGTGACGGTCTGGCCGAGCGCTTGAACGCGAACGGAATATTCGCCGGGCAGGGCGAGCATGCCCATGAGCCCGCGCGGGCGCCAGGCGCCTTGCGGATCGGGAACGATGCCGACGAGCGGATTTTCGCGCAAGTTCCAGACGACGCGATTCACGCCGCGGGCGCCGGGACCTTCGATGCGGCGGATCACGCGGCCTTTCGAATCGAGAATTTCGAGATGAACCTTTTCGCCGCTCGGCGTGGGCCGGCCGAGGTAATAAGAAACGATCGAGCCGTAGGGCTTGTTTTTCGCGAGCCAGACCTGGCCGCCGACGGTGCTGGTGTCGCTCCAGGGAATGTAACGGAAGGCGGGAACGGGCGGGAAAACGAAGACGGTGTGTTGCATCGCCTGGGCAAGCTGCTGGAGCGGCGTGGCGTCGTCGAGGATGTAGAAGCCACGGGCGTGCGTGGCAATGACGAGATCGTCGAATTGCGGCTGGACGCGGAGATCGGTGACCGGAAGCGGGGGAAGACCAAGGCGCAGGTTCGTCCAGTTGCGGCCGGCGTCAAAAGAAGCGAAAAAGCCGAGCTCGGTGCCGGCGTAGAGGAGATTGCGCTGGCGCGGATCCTGGGCAATGACGAGGACGTAACTGCGCAGACCGTTGGAAATGCGCGTCCACGTTTTGCCGTAGTCATGGGTGACGTAGGCGTAAGGCGCGAAATCGTTCATTTGATGGCGGTCGAAGGAAACGAACGCGGTGCCGGGAGAAAAATAGGACGTATTGACCGAGGAAACCCAGCTTTGCGGAGGCAAGCCGTGGATATTGGCGACGACATTCGTCCAGGATTTGCCGCCATCGCGCGTGATCTGCAGATTGCCGTCGTCGGTGCCGGCCCAGAGGACGTTTGCGTCGAGCGGGCTCTGGGCGATCGCGGTGATCGTGCAGTGGAATTCGGCGGTGGAATCGTCGTAGGTGACTGGCCCGCCGGAGAGTTTTTCCTCGGCGGGATTGTTGGTGGTGAGATCTGGGCTGATGACCCGCCAGGTTGTGCCGCCGTCGGTGGTTTTGAAGAGGACGTTGCCGCCGTAATAGAGGACGTTGGGATTGGTGGGTGAAAGAAGGAGCGGTGCGTTCCAATTGAAGCGGTATTTCATGGCGCCGGCGCTGGCTCCGGCAGAACCGACGGGGTAGGGCTCGATGCGGCGCTCTTCGTCGTTGCGCAGATCGAAGCGGGTGATATTGTCCTGCGTGTCGTAATAGATGATGTTGGGGTCGCGGGGATCGACGGCGACGAAACTGCCGTCGCCGAAGGGACAGATGCGGCGCCAATCGCCTCCCTTGACGCCGACTTCATTCCAGCGCGTGCTGGGCCCGCGCCAGACTTCGTGATCCTGGAATCCGCCGAGGACGTGATAGGGAACGTCGTTGTCGACGGCCATGTGATAGACCTGCGCCATGGGGATGTTGTTGAGAAAAGCCCAGCGGCGGCCGCGATCGTTCGAAACGAACAGGCCGCCGTCGCTGCCGCTGATCAGGCGGCGGGGATTCGTGGGATCGATCCAGAGCGCGTGGCAATCGCCGAACAGGCGCGAATAGGGCACCGGACGGAACGTTTTACCGCCGTCGGTGGAAATCATGAGGGCGCGGGAAAGAGCGTAGACGCGATTTTCATTGGTGGGATCGATGCGGATATTCGAGAAATAGAACGGGCGCCAGTCAATATTGATGTCGTCGTTGACCATGCGCCAATGATTGCCGCCGTCGTTCGAGCGCCAGAGCAGGCCTTGGCGCGACTGGATGATGGCGTAGACGACGCGGGGATCGCTGCGGCTGACGCGGACGCCGATTCGGCCGAGGGTATCGGTGGGCAAGCCGTTATGAAGAGCGGGATTCGTCAGCTTGACCCAAGTCGAGCCGCCGTCGGTGGAGCGGTAAAGACCGCTGCCGGGACCGCCGCTGCGAAGATGCCAGGGACGGCGAAGATAATCGTACATGCCGGCGTAGAGGATATTGGGATTCTGCGGATCGAAGCAGATGTCGCTGGCGCCAGTGGTGTCGTTGACGTAGAGGACGCGTTTCCAGGTGCGGCCGGCGTCGGTGGAACGATAGACGCCGCGCTCGGTGTTTGGGCCCCATTCGTGGCCCATGGCCGCGGCGAAGACGATATTGGGATCGAGCGGATTGACGATGATGCGGGAGAAACGCTCGGTGCGCCTGAGGCCAAGATGCTGCCACGTTTTGCCGCCGTCGAACGATTTGTAGATGCCATCGCCGAACGAGGCGCTATTGCGAGGGTTCCCTTCCCCGGTGCCGACGTAAATCACCTGGGGATTTCGCGGATCGAGCGCGATCGCACCGACCGAGAGCGTATTGCCGTGATTGAAAATCGAGTGGAAGGTGATGCCGCCGTCGGTGGTTTTGAAGACGCCGCCCGTGGAATGCGCGACGTAAAAAAGGTAAGGATCGCCGGGCACGCCGGCGACGTCGGTGACGCGTCCGCCGAAAACCGCGGGACCGATGGAGCGCCAATGGAGTCCGGAAAGCAGTTTGGCCGGGACTTGCGCCGGAGCCGGGGATTTGGCGCCGCGATTTCCGCTACCGGCCCAGGCGAGGGCGAAACCGAACAGTGCGAATAGCGCGCCAGCCAGCGCCAGCTGCGCGGGCGAGCGGCGATGCGTGCCGGCGAATGGCGAAAACGGGAGTGGGCGCATGCCGGATGCCTCCTTGTGCTTGCGGCGCGAGCCTGACGCGAAACGCGCGGCGGCGCGAGCGAGAATCCGTCACGATAACGCCGGGACGCGGCGGGCAGGGCAGGCCACTTGGGCCGAGGGAAGGCCTGCCCCGCCGATGCCGCCGCGCCTCGCGAGCCGCTGATTTCGTGCGGGGCGCTAAGGAAAATCAGCGGCGGAAAAAGAAATGAAACGGCGCTTCGTGAATCTGGAAATTTTCGGGCGGTTTCACGCCGAGCAGGTAGCGCACGAAGAAATCCCACATGCGCCTGACCACGTACATCGCGTGGGGACCGCTGGGGCCGTGATACATGTTGGGCACGAAAAGCATGGAGAAATTTTTGTTGGCGGTCATGAGGGCGTCGACGAGGCGCATGGTTTCGGCGGGATTGACGTTGTCGTCGATATCGCCGTGGATCAGGAGCAGATGGCCCTGCATGTGGCTGGCGATGGTTTCGTTGGCCTGCTCGACGTAATCCTTGCCCACGGGCCATCCCTGGTAGAGCTCGTTCCACCAGGCTTTATCGAGCCGGGGATCGTGGTCGCCGGAGATGGAGACGCAGACTTTGTAGAAACCGGGGAACTGGAGAAAAGCGTGGGCGGAGCCATAGCCGCCGGCGGAAATGCCGTGAATGCCGACGCGGGTGATGTCCATCCAGGGATATTTCGCGGCCATCTGCTTGATCATCGCGACATGATCGACGAAAACGTTGCCCATATTGTGGTAGGAGAAATCGTGGAAGGCGCGGGAACGGCCGGTGGTCCCGCGGCCATCGACCATCACGACGACGAAACCGAGTTCGGCCATGGATTGGAGGCGCAAAGCGCCGCCGAAGGTTTTCGGAACGAAAAATCCCTGGGGCCCGGTGTAGATATCCTCGAGGATCGGATATTTTTTCGACGGATCGAAATTCGTGGGACGCACGATGATGCCGTAAAGATTCGTTTTTCCGTCGGCGGCTTTTCCTTCGAACGGAATCGGCGGCTTCCAGCCCATTTTGACGAGCGTCGAGTCGTCGGTTTTTTCGAGAACGCGGACGATCGAGCCGTCGCTGGTGCTGCGCAGCGCGGATTCGCCGGGCCAGTTCGGGCGCGAGAAATTATCGACGAAATATTTACCGTTGGGAGAAACGAAGACGGAGTGATTGGCGTCCTCGGGCGTGAGGAGCTTCATGTCCGTGCCGTCGAGATTCACGCGGTAGAGCTGGGTGTAATAGGGATCGAGGCCCGCCTGGACGCCGCCGGCGAGGAAATAGGCCTGGCGCGTTTTGGAATCCACATAGACGAGCTGGCGAACGACCCAGGAGCCGTGGGTGACCTGGTCTTGGAGCTGGCCGGTTTCGGCGCTGTAGAGATAGAGCTGATTCCAGCCACTGCGCTCGGAAGACCAGAGGATTTCCTTATCGTCGTTGAGGAAACGATAGAAGGTTTCACCGGGATCGACGTAGGGATACGGCTTGGCCACCTCATCGATCAGGACTTTTTGCACGCCGGTGTCGGCGTTGACTTCGCGGAGCTGGATCGATTTTTCGCCGCGCTCGTCGTAGTCGTAATAGAAATGGCGGCTGTCGGGCATCCAGCGGAATCCGGGACCTCCCTGGAACTGGATTTCGAGCGGAGGGGTTTTCACGTCGATGCGCTGGCCAGTGTCGAGGTTGAAAACCACGGGATAAGCCTCGGGAAGGATTTCGCCGGGGAGCGGGTAGACGTAGTTGTAGGCGATCGGGCGCAACTGGCGCGGAGGTACGTACTGCATGCTGGTGAAACGGCCGGCGTTGCGGGAATCGAGGCGATAGGTGACCAGGCGCGTGGAATCGGGCGACCAGAAAACGGCGGGACGCTCGCGGACATCGTCGCCGTTGGTGACGCCTTCGGCGACGAGCGTGCGGAGATCGGGGAGCGGGGTAGCGTAATCGTCGCCGGGGACGCCGTTGCGGGTGAGCTGAACGACGGTGCCGGTGGAGACGTGGCGGACGAAAAGATTGTGGTCGCGGACGAAGGCGGCCCATTCGCCATTGGGCGAAATGGATTCGAAGCGGGCCGTTTCCGATTGCGGCTTGCGCTCGCATTCGTAATTGGACAGGGTGCAGGTCCATTGGGCGTTGCCGAGTTCGAAGCGGATCGCCTCGCCATCCTGCTCGAAGGTGAAAAAGTAAAAAGGCAGATCGGTGGCGGCGTAGGTTTTGCCGGTGAGGCGAGAGAGCGTGGAAGCGAGACGAGCCTGATCGAATGCGGGCGCGATGGTATCGGCGGAGGGATCGACGAGGATGAACTGCTTGCCGCCGGGGCCCATTTTCAGATACCAGAAACGGTCGCCTTTGCCGATCCAATTCGGATAGACGTCGGCGATGGAGAGCGATTTCTGCAAATTTCCGGGCAGGAACTGCTCGGCGCGCTGGTAATCGGCAAGCGTGCCCTGGGCCAAGGCGCGAGCGGGCAAGAACAGAGGAAAGAGAAGAAGTATGGCGAGCGGCGCCCAGCGCCGAGCGGAATGAGTCCTCATTATTATTTCGTCCTCCTCCCGTTTGTAATGGCCCGAATGCGACAGGGGCGATGCGCGAGCATCGAGCCCGTTCGGCCCGAAGGGCGGAGCGGGATGAAATTGCTCCGCCTCTTCGGTCCGAGTACTTCCCTGCCCTTACCGCCCTTGCAGCATGGACACCAGCCAGGCGCGCCTAGAAATCCAGTTCCAGGCGGAACTGAACCGAGCGCGGCGAGCTGACTTCGGTTGCACCGGTGAATTGATAGCCGGTGATGTTCATGTAGTCGGCGGGCGAATTGCCGTGCACGCCGGGAACGCCCCAATTGGGATGGTTGAAGGCGTTGATGAATTCGGCGTCGATCTTCATGCTGAGACGCTCGTAGATGGGGATGGT
>JAKASX010000074.1 GCA_021818865.1 Acidobacteriota bacterium | reverse complement strand
AAGCCCGCCGATGGCGCCGCTCCCACCGATTGGGACGAAGAGGAAATTTCCCGAAAAATCAGCGTTCAGACCGGCCTGGCTCATCTCGAATGGCCCAGTCCCGGCGCCGAAGGCGTGAAAATCAACCTGCTCGATACGCCCGGCTACAGCACATTCATCAACGAAACGAAATCCTCCCTCATCGCCGCCGACGCCGCGCTGATTCTCGTCGAGGCCGTCGCCGGCGTGCAGGTGGTGACCGAAAAGGTCTGGGACTACTGCGCCGAATACGGCCTGCCCCGCGCCTTCCTCGTCAGCTGGATGGACCGCGACCTCGCCGATTTCGGTCGCGCGCTCGCCTCGATTCAGGAAATTTTCGGCCGCGGCGTCGTGGCCGCTCATCTGCCCATCGGCGCGGAGCGGAATTTCCGCGGCGTCGTGGACCTGGTCACGATGAAGGCTCACGTCTACGAGCCCGACGGCTCCGGCCGCGCGAAAATCGAGGATATTCCCGCCGATCTCGCCGATACCGCCCGCGAGTGGCACGAGAAGCTCGTCGAAATGGTCGCCGAGGGCGACGACAAGCTGATGGAAGAATTTTTCGACAAGGGCACGCTGCCCGTCGAAGATCTGCTCAAGGGACTGCGCGAAGCGATCCGTTCCCAGCGCCTGTTTCCCGTCTTGGCTGCCTCGGGCTTGAGGAACATCGGCAGCCAGTCCGTGATTCAGTTTCTGGCCGATGCGTTCCCGAATCCCGGCGAGCGGGGCCCGGCGAGCGGCACCACGGCTCCCAATCGCCAAGGCGAACCCGTTTCGCGCCGCGTGGCCGTTGACGAACCGGTTTCCCTCTTCGTTTTCAAGACGCTCGCCGATCCTTTCGCCGGCCGCATCAGCTATTTCAAGGTGATGTCGGGAAAGCTCGCCAATGACGCGACCCTTGTGAATTTCAATCGCCAGGTGTCCGAGCGCTTTCAGCACGTCCAGGTGATGCAAGGAAAAACCGGCGCGGAAGTGCCGCACCTCGAAGCCGGCGATATCGGCGCCGTCGCGAAGCTGAAGGAAACGCTGACGGGCGAAACCCTCGGCGACAAGAACGCGCCGATTTTCTATCCCGCGGCCCGCATTCCCGAGCCTTCGATCACCTTCGCCGTGGAAGCGAAAACGCGCGCTGATGAGGACAAGATCGGCACCTCCATCCATAAAATGCTCGAAGAGGATCTTTCCCTCCGTTTTTCGCGCGATCCGCAAACCCAGGAATTTCTTCTGGCCGGCTCGGGGCAGCAGCACATCGAGGTCGTGGTCTCGAAGCTGCGCAACCGCTACCACGTGGATATCGCGCTGAAGCCGCCCAAGGTCCCCTACCGGGAAACGATTCGCGCCAAGGCCGACGCCGAGGGCAAGCATAAAAAGCAGACCGGCGGCCGCGGACAGTTTGGCGTCTGCCGCATCCGGATGGAGCCGCTGGTTCGCGGATCGGGTTTCGAATTCGTCGACGATATTTTCGGCGGTTCGATCCCGCGCAACTACATCCCCGCCGTGGAAAAGGGCATTCGCGACGCCGCCGACCGCGGCTACCTGGCCGGTTTCCCCGTCGTCGATTTCCGCGCCGTTCTCTACGACGGCAAATACCACGACGTCGATTCCTCCGAGCTGGCCTTCAAAATCGCCGGCGCTCTGGCGTTCAAGGAAGGCATGAAGCAGGCGCGCCCCGCTCTGCTCGAGCCGATCATGAACGTCGAAATTTACGCACCCGACCAGTATTCCGGCGACATCATGGGCGATGTCAGCTCGCGCCGCGGCCGCATCAGTGGCAGCGAGACGCGCGGGCAAAACGTCGTCATCAAGGCCCAGGTGCCGCTGGCGGAAATGCTCAGCTACGCCACCGATCTCACCTCCATGACGCAGGGACGCGCGAGTTTTTCCATGGAATTCTCGCATTATGATTTCGTCCCCGCGGAAATCGCGGAAAAGGTGATTGCCGCGGCGAAGGCGGCGCGTGGCGGCCAGGCGGCGGAAGAGGAAGAGTAGATTCGGGCCGTCGGCCTCGCGCCAGCGGAACGTCGCGCGAGCGATTCGGCCAATTTGGGTCTTGCTTGCGCTCGTGCCGTCTACGATCCTGCACGCGCCATGAAACCTTCGACCAAAATTATCGCGAGCCGCAAATCGCAACACTCCCGCGCCCCAGCGGGCCGGAAAGACGGCTGGAAAGATGCCACCACGGCCATTCACGCCGGCGAATCCCATCACGGCGTTTCCGGTCCCGTTGCGCCTACGATCGTCCGCTCTTCCACCTTCACCTTTTCAGATACGGCGGAAATGAAACGCTGGGCCGAAGGGCGCAGCTCGGCCTACATCTACACGCGCTACGGCAATCCCACACTCGCCCTCGCCGAGCGCAAACTGGCCGAACTGGAGCGCGCCGAAGGGGCCGTCGTCACCGCTTCCGGCATGGCCGCCATTTCGAGCGCCTTGCTGGCCGCGCTCGAAACCGGCGACGAGCTGATTTCCACTCGCCAGATCTACGGCGGCAGCTACCGCCTCATGCGCGACGTTTTCCCGCGCTTTGGCATCCGGGTTCATTTCGTTGAAAGCGATCTTGCCGGGGCCGAGCAACTCGTCGGGCCCAAAACCCGCGCCCTCTACGTCGAAACGCCCACCAATCCCACCGTGCAGGTGGTGGATTTGCAAAAGGCGGCAGCGCTGGCTCGCCGCCATCGCCTGATTTCCATCGTGGACAATACCTTCGCCTCGCCCGCGCTCCAGAAGCCGCTCCAACAGGGCTTCGACATGGTGGTCCACAGCACAACGAAGGCCCTCGGTGGCCATTCCGATTTCATCGGTGGCGCGGTGGCCGGCAGCGCCGCCTGGATGGACCGCATCCGCAAAATGGTGATTTACCTCGGCGGCTGCATGGACCCTGAAGTCGCGTTCTTGCTGATTCGCGGCATGAAAACGCTCGATCTGCGCGTCCGCCGGCAATGCGATACGGCGATGGCGGTGGCCCGTTTTCTGGAACGGCATCCGAAAGTGGCCCGCGTCCACTATCCGGGCCTTCGATCCCACTCCCAGCACCCGTTAGCGCGCCGTCAGATGAGCGGATTCGGCTCGATGCTGGCGTTCGATCTGAAAGGAGGACTGCCTGCGGCTCGGCGGTTCTGCGACCGCACCCGGCTCTTCCTGCTAGCAGCCAGCTTGGGAGGGGTCGAATCGCTCGTAGTCCTGCCGATCTTCACCTCGCATTACAAAATGTCTCCTGCCGAGCTGCGCGCGGCGGGCGTCCAGCCGGGCACGGTCCGCGTTTCCATCGGCCTCGAGGATTCGAGCGACCTTATCGCGGACCTGAAACAGGCGCTCGCCTAAGGGGATTTCCCAGCCTACGCCAAGGGGCCAGATCAGAGTCCCTTGGCAAGGCTGGCCGTCCGTTGCCCCGTGCGCCAACCCGGCTCATTCTGTCCGTTGACCGTTCTTACACAGACACTTAGAATGGCCTCGGCGGAGTCCTAGAGAGGTCGGGAGGGCGTTCTGGGAGTTAGTGTTACAAGGAGTCGCTGGGGCTCGCTCAGCTTTCTTGTCTTCGCGCTTGTCGTGTCTCTCGCCGGCTGCGCCGCTGCACCCCACAGCGTGCAGGTTCGCCCTCCGGCAAAACCGCCTCGCCGGGCTCGCGTTTTGACCGTTGCCGGTCTCTCTTCTGCGCTTTCCAGCCCATTGCCCGCTCTGGTACCGGCCACCCCTCCCGCCGTGGATGTCCTCATCGCTCAGGTCGAGCAGGATCTACACGCAGGCGAGCTGGAATATCGGGCTGGCCACGTTGGCAGGGCGAAAGATCACTTCGATTCGGCCATTCACCGCCTGATGACTTCCGGGCTCAACTATAGCGACGATCCTAGGCTCGAGCCTCTGATGGACCGGCTCATCAACACCATGCATCGGTACCAAATGAAAACCGAGCAGGTCGCGCTGAATGTCGAAAGGGAAAACCAGGCCGAGCAGCAGGAAAACCCCACCGAGCCGCTATCTCCTCTCGAGGAAATCGCCGAAGCGGCGAATTTCCCCTCCGATCCGGAGATCGCGCAGAAAGCGGCGTCCGAGCTGCTGACGGTGCCGCACGATTTGCCGCTCACCATCAATCAGCCGGTGCTCACCTACCTGAACTTTTTCGAATCGCCGCGCGGCCGCGCCATCATCGAGCACAGCTTGGCGCGTGCCGGCCGTTACGAAGGCATGGTGCGCCGCGTGCTGAAGCAGGAGGGTCTGCCGCAGGACCTGATGTATCTGCCCCTGCCGGAAAGCGGCTATCATGCGCGTGCCGTTTCCCGCGTGGGCGCGCGCGGCCTTTGGCAGTTCATGCCCGAAACCGGCCGCCGCTACGGACTGAAAATCAATCGCTGGGAAGACCAGCGCATGGATCCGGTTGCCGCCACGCGCGCCGCCGCCGAACATCTGCGCGATCTCTACGATATGTTCCACGATTGGTATTTGGCCCTGGCGGCTTACGACGCCGGCTCGCTCACCGTTGCCCGCGCCATCGAGCGCACCGGCTACGCCGATTTCTGGCAACTCTACCGCTTGAACGCTTTTCCGTTCGTCGAAACGAAAAATTACGTTCCTATCATGCTCGCCATGACCATGGTGGCGAAGGACCCCAAGCTCTACGGCATTAACATCACTGATCCGGAAAAACCGATTTCCACCGATTCGTTCAAGCCCGGGCGCTCGCTCGATTTGCGGCTGGTGGCCGACGCCATCGGTGTAAACGTCAAATTGCTGCAAACGCTCAATCCCGAGCTCTTCGGTCTGATCACGCCCAACGATCCCACCTTCACGCTGTACATTCCCGCCGGCACCGAAAACGTGCTCGAAGCCACGCTCGCCAAAATCCCCTCCACGCATTGGGTCGGCTGGCGTCTGCACCGCGTGACCGGCGACGAAACGCTCGCTTCGATCGCGCAGCACTATCACGTCACGCCGGCCGCGCTCGCTTCCGCAAACAGCCTTTCGCCCGGCGATCCGCTCGCGCAGGGCCAGGCGCTTCTGGTTCCCGCTCCCGTTATTCCGCTCGCGATTTTCTATCGCGTGCGGCCCGGCGATACGGTTGGTGGGATTGCCGATCGCTATCGCGTTTCCATCGGCGAATTGCGGCTCTGGAATCATCTTCGCTCGAATCTGATTCGCATCGGCCAGGTGCTGCGAATTTATACGCGCGAATCCGCCGCTCGCTATGCGGCCGAGAGCTACGGCCGCTATCGCAGGGCACCGGCCGGCGGAACGTACATCGTTCGCTGGGGCGATTCCTTCTGGTCCATCGCGCGGCGCTACGGTGTCAGCGTGCCCTCGCTCCGCGCCGCGAATCCTCGCATGGCGCGATTCGGACTGAGGCCGGGCGAGCGCCTTGTCATTCCGCGCCGGTAGCCGGCTGCCGGAAATTTCGACGGCAAATACCAGCCTTCCTGTAAGTCATTTTCTTTCCATAATTTGTGCGGAAATCGGCCCCGGATTGTCAACTTGGCACGCCGGAATCTGCTCGCCCGCAGCTTCCGGCTTGACAAACTTCCGAAACTCCGCTTATATGCGCCCGTGGCGTCCCTGACGCACCGCGAAGGGGGCCGACGAGTGGAGGCAGCGAATGTCGCTCAATGATTTCGGCGAGATGGACCAGGATTTCACCGCCCGTTTCGGCAACGAAGATGAGGATGGCAACGTCGAAGAGCCGGGGGAACTGGGCGAGGAACCCGAAGTGGATGACGAAGATGTGATCGAGACGGTCGAAGGGGTCGAAGTGGACACCATGGAAATCGAGCCCGAAGAACCGGAACCCCAGCCGGTCAAGGCTCCTGCTCCCGCGCCCAAACCGGCCGCCCGACCGCGCAAACCGGCGCCCAAGGCCAAGCCAAAGAAGGCGGCGAAGCCCAAACCCAAGCCGAAGGCAAAACCGCGCGCGAAAGCCAAGCCGGCCAAAGCCAAAGCCAAAGCCAAAGCCAAAGCCAAAGCCAAAGCGAAGCCAAAGGCCAAGCCTGCTCGCAAGGCCGCGCGGCGCAAGCGCCGTTAGTCTTCGGGCAGCCGTTCCGCGCCGAACGGCGATCCGCGGCACATCGAAAAGTGTCTCATGACCCTGAAGGAGAGGGGTGTGCCCGAACCTAAGCGGTTTTCAGGCTGACCTGGGCCACGCGGCCTACGATAGCCTCTCGCGCAGCGCTTTCCGGCAGGACCACGGCGGGGAAGGCAGGATCGCGTGGCTGCAAGATCAGCGAGCCATCAGACGATTCCGCGTAGCGAGCCAGAATCCCGCCCTCACGCTGGATCACGTAAATATTCCGGCGTCCCGCGCGGTAGGGATCGAGCGAAACGTAGTGCCGATCCACCAGCAGCGTCGCTCGCGACGCCGCTCCCGGCCACATCGCTTCCGCTTCCGCCGCTTCCACCTGCAACGCGACGAAACGCGTCCAGTTTTTCCTCGCCGCCGGCGCCACTCCACGGATTCGGTCGATAAACGCCTTGCGGAATTTCAGCAACTCGCGCACCTGCTCCCGCGCGATCACGGGATTCAGCGCGGCCGCGGGATCCACCACCGGAACGTCCAGGAAATCGCCCGCGACCGGCGCCGGCAGCGCCGCGTGGCTCGCCAGTTCCCGCGGATCGAGCAGATCGTAAAGCGTCAGCCCGAGCGCTTTCATCATGCGGTCCAGCGCCCGCAGCTTCAGCCCTCGTTTGCGGTTGATGAAATTCGAGATGTGCGCCTGCGTGAACCCGGTTTTGCGCGCCAGTTCCATCCCCGTGAGTTCGCCGGCTGCGATCCGCCGGCGCAAATGGCGCCGCAGAGCTTCCTGAAGGGCTACAAATCCCACAAATCCACCTTATAACGAAGGGTTAAGGAAGGCAAATCCCCCGCCGTTCGCCGCAAGTGCCGCTTGCAGCCCGCGCCGGGCGCCGGTAGCATACGCCCGAATGGCTCGAGCGCTGGCCCTCGAACATATCCGAAGAATGCGCGGCGGCGCGCAGCCGCAGCTCATGCGCTGTTCCGACGGCGGCTACTACGTCGTCAAATTCCTCGATAATCCGCAGCATCCCCGCGTCCTCGCCAACGAATGGCTCGGCACGATGCTCGCCGCCCGGCTCGGCCTTCCCACGCCCCAGGCGGTCGTCGTGGACGTTCCCTCCGAGCTCGTCGACCGCTCCGAGGATCTGGTGATTCAGCTGGCGCGCGGCCGCAAAAAACTCACCGGCGGACGCCATTTCGGCTCCCGCTATCCCGGCGATCCCGCGGAAACGGCGGTTTACGATTTCCTGCCCGATGAGCTGCTGGTCGACGTCGAAAATCGCGACGATTTCCTCGGCATGCTCGTCTTCGATAAATGGACCTGCAACACCAACGGCCGCCAGGTGGTCTTTTACCGCCCGGGCGGCCAATCGCGTTACCACGGTCTGATGATCGATCAAGGATTCTGCTTCAACGCCGGCGATTGGGATTTTCCCGACGCTCCCCTGCGCGGCCTCTACTCGCGCACGCTGGTCTATCAGAGCGTCACCGGCATGGATTCGTTCTCCCCATGGCTCGATCGTCTCGAGGGCCGCATCGGCGAGCGGATGCTGGATGAAATCGCCAGCGAAATTCCGCCCGAATGGTACAATTTCGACCAGGACGCTCTCTACCAACTGCTCGAGCGGCTTTGGGCGCGCCGCCGGCGCGTACGGGATCTTCTCTTGACCGCGAAAGACACCTATCGTCAACCTTTTCCGAATTGGAAGTGACCTATGGCTGAAACGAATTGGAATGCCTGCAGCTATTGGGTGGTTCGCTACACGCCGAATCTCGTCCGCGACGAATGGCTCAACGTCGGTGTGCTCCTCCTCGATCCCGCGCGCAAGCGTTTCGCCGCCCGCTTCATCGAGGAAAATGGCGAATTCGGCCGCATCGAACGGCTCCATCCCAATTCCGACCTCGCCGTGCTGCGTTCGCTCGACCGCCATTTCGAAACAGTCGTTGGCGGCGCCGAAGATCCGGTGGCTTATCTCGCCAAGCTCGGCGATACGCTCTCCAACGTCGTGCAGCTCAGCCCCGAGCGCGGCCTGCTCGGCTCGGATTTCGATGCCGAGCTCGATCGGCTCTACCAGCAGCACGTCGCGCCGCCGCGGCGCACAGGCGCCATCGCGCGCCTCGTCGCGAATTCGCGCGGCTGGATTCTAAGCCGCATGGGCGAGGTGCTCCGCGCCGCGGGACTCGCCGGCCGGCTCGATCGCCGCGTTCCCGTGGCGGAATTCACCTATCGCGGCGACCCGCTCCGCCTCGATTACGCCTACCGGCGCAACGGAACGCGCGGCTTCCTTCACGCTCTTTCCCTCGAACGCGACGCCGCCCAAGCCAAAGCCATCGCCTTCACCGCCGAGCGCATCCGCCAACATCTCTCTTCCACCGAATTCACCGTCGTCACCGAAATCGCGCCACAGCCCGATAACGAGCGCCACCAATTCGTCGCGCACATGCTCGGCGAGCAGCAGATTGCGGTGCTGCCGCTCGATCGCCTCGATCCCTGGGTCAACGATCTGCGCTCTCGATTGCTCCAGTAGCCGCTGCGGATGCGCCGGATCGTCCTTCGGATCGCTCCCATCCGGCTTGGTTCCTTGCGCGAAATTTCCCAAAGTCTGGAAACGCAGCGCAGGCTTGGCGCGTAGTACCATCGTGGGAGAGATGAACGGCACAAACGACGGCCAGGCGATTCGCGCGGAAAGCGTCTCGCGCCATTATCAGATCGGCGAAGCGGTGATTCGCGCGGTGGACGGCGTCACGTTCCAGGTGGAACGCGGCGAATTCGTTTCGCTGCTCGGGGCATCGGGCTCGGGCAAATCCACACTCCTCAATCTCCTTGCGGGACTCGACCGGCCAACCGGCGGCGAAATCTGGGTGGAATCGCGCTCGCTGGGCGCGATGAGTTCGATCGAGCTGGCCCGCTATCGCAGCCACACCGTCGGCATGGTGTTTCAGGCCTTCAATCTGCTTCCGCGCATGACGCTCGAGGAAAATGTCGAATTGCCGCTGCGCCTCGCCGAGGTGGACCGCGCGGAGCGCTCGGCTCGAGTCCGCGAAGCGCTCGAACGCGTCGGTCTCGGTCGCCGATTGGCGCACCGCCCGGGCGAGCTTTCCGGCGGCGAGCAGCAGCGCGCCGCGCTCGCCCGCGCACTGGTGAACCGTCCGAGCATCCTGCTCGCCGACGAGCCTACCGGCAATCTCGACAGCAAAACCGGCGCCGAAATCATGGAACTCCTTCGCGAATTCAACGACAAATTGAGCATGACGATCGTCATGGTGACGCACGAAGCGGCGCTCGCCGACCGCTTTTCCGACCGCATCGTCACGATCGCCGATGGCAAATTGCTCAGCAATGTGGTGAAAACATGAAGGCGAGCGATTTGGGCGAACTCGCCCTGCGAAATCTCCGCGAAGCGGTCCTGCGCAATTCGCTCACCACGCTCGGCGTCGCCGTTGGCGTAGCTTCGCTCGTCGCCATGCTTTCGCTTGGCGTCGGCTTGCAGCAATTCACCAATCGCCGCCTCGCCAGTTCGGGCCTTTTCAATGCGATTTTCGTCGCCCCGCGCACCAATTTCACCGGTTTCGGCCCACGCGCCGAAGCTCCCGTCGAGCATCCGCGCCCGCTCGATGAAGCCGCGCGCATCGAAATGGAGCATTTGGCCGGAGTCACCGAAGTTTACCCGCAGATTCGTTTCATGACAGAACTTCGGTACAACAGCGTCCCTTATACCACCGTCGTTGCCGGACTTCCGTCTTCGGACCGCTCCGACAGCGCGTTCGACGGCATGCAGGGCCGCTTCTTTTCCAGCCAGACGGCCGACGAAGCGATTTTGGGAATCCGTTTCGCTCGCGAGCTTTCACCAAAAGATACCGGTGCTCTCATCGGCCGCGATCTTGTGCTCCGTTACGCCGCGCGCCAGCCGCTCAATTCGAGCACGGAAGCGAGCGATGCCGGCGCGCCCCCCAAAAGCCCTAAGAGCGGCAAGGGCGCGCATTCGGATTCGGGCGCCGACCAGGGCCTTTCCGGATTTTCCGTCGTGCCGCGCAAGAAAACATTACGCATCATCGGCATTATCAAAAGCGAACCGGAAGCCGGCTTCGGCGGATTCCGCGCAACGCAGGTTTATATCCCGCTCACCCTCGCGCAAACCCTTCAGGCGACTCAGGTCAGCGATCTGCGCGAAGTCCTGCAAGGACCGGGCGCGGGCGAGGGTCAGCGCTACGCCAGCCTCACCGTGCGCGTCAAAAGCAGCTCGCAGGTGGTTGCCGTCGAAAACGAAATCAAAAAAATGGGCTTCCGCACGTTTTCCCTCTTCGACGCCTCGCGCAATCTCCGCCTGCTCTTCGCCCTGCTCGATCTGCTGCTCGGAATTTTCGGCAGCCTCGCTCTCGCCGTCGCCACGCTCGGCATCGTGAATACGCTGGTGATGGCGATTCTCGAGCGACGCCGCGAAATCGGCGTTCTGAAAGCGCTCGGCGCGGCCGATCGCGACGTCAAGCAGCTCTTTTTCGTCGAAGCTGGAACGATGGGCGTGCTGGGCGGGATCTTCGGCGTCGGCATGGGCTGGTTCATCGGCCGCTTGCTCACCTGGGGCACGAATTTCTACCTGCACCGCCAGAGCCTGCCTTCGGTGGACGTTTCCGCCGTGCCGTGGTGGCTGGCGCTGGGCGCGATCGCCTTTGCCGTGGGCGTGAGCCTGGCGGCGGGAATTTACCCGGCGGCGCGTGCGGCGCGGCTCGATCCGGTCGAGGCCCTGCGCTATGAATAGCCGCCGCGCGGTTTTCGCCGCCTGGCTCGTTCTCCTTTTTTCAACGCTGCTTGGCCTGGCCGCTCCGGCTCGCGCCACAACCGGCCGCGCCGAATGCCGCGCCGTTCCCAGCCGCATCCTCGGCCATCCGGTTCCTTACTGCATCCTGTTGCCGCCGGCGTACGACGCGCAAAAAACGCGCCGTTTTCCCGTCCTCTATTTTTTGCACGGCTTGGGCGGCAACGCGCAGATGCTGATCGAAACCGGCGCGATGGACGATATCGACGATATGTGGACGAGCGGACGCCTGGGTCAGTTCCTGATCGTCACGCCCAGCGCCGACACCAGCTTCTATATCAATTCCCACAACGGCCGCGACCGCTACGAGGATTTCTTCCTGCGCGAATTTATGCCCTTCATCGAGCGTCACTATCGCGTGCTGCCCGGCCGCCGCTATCGCGGCATCGGCGGAATGTCGATGGGCGGCTACGGCGCGCTCCATTTGGCGTTCGCGCATCCGCAATTATTCGGCTCGGTCACCGCGTCCAGCCCCGCGCTCATCGCTCATCTTCCGCGCGTCAATTCCGCCGCCATGGCCGATCTGCCGTTTCTGCGCGTCCTCGGCGCCGTTTTCGGCTCGCCGTTCGACCGCGCCTTCTGGGACCGGAACGATCCGCTGCATCTGGCCCGCACCGCGAATCTCGCCGGCATGAAAATCGAATTCGATTGCGGCGAGCAGGACGATTACGGCTTCGAAGCGGGCGCTGTCGCGCTCGATAAAATCCTCACCGCTCGCCACATTCCCCACGTGTTCCATCTCTATCCGGGTCATCACGACTGGCAGTATTTCGCCGCGCGTATTCCCGCCGCGCTCCGTTTCCAGTCCCGCGCCTTCGGCCTGGGACCGAAACCCGCCGCAAAATAGCGGCCAGCGCGGGCACCTTCCAGGTTCTATTCGTTGCGCATTCACCGCGTCTCCTGGCCGCAGCCGGCGCTCTCACCCTTTTTTCGGCCGTGGGCTTAACTATGGCTCTTCATTCGCCGCGAACCGGCCGAAGCGCAGCGCGAGCGTCGGCAGCACCAGCAAATTCAGCGCCGTCGAAGTGACGAGCCCTCCCAGAATCACAATCGCCATTGGCCCTTCAATTTCGACTCCGGCTTTTCCGCTGGCCAGCGCGAGCGGCAGAAGGCCGAGGCCGGTGACGAGCGCGGTCATCAGAATCGGCGCGAGCCGCTCCGTAGCTCCACGCCACGCGGTTTCCGGACCCCACGCGGCGCCCTCCTTGGTCACCAGATGCTCGTAATGCGAGATGAGCATGATGGCGTTGCGCAGGGTGATGCCGAAAAGCGTGACGAATCCCACCAGCGATCCGAGCGAGAGCGTGCGATCGGTAAACAGCCATGCGGCAAAGACGCCGCCCACCAGCGCGAAGGGCAAGTTGAGCAGCACCAGCAGCAGATTCCGGTAATTGGCCAGCACGATGGAGAGCAGGATCACGATCCCGATTCCCGCCAGAATCGAATGCACCAGCAGGTCCCGGCGCGCTTGCGCCGCCGCGGCAGCCGTGCCGGCAAATTCGACGTAAACGCCGGGAGGAAGATGAAGCCGGGCGATGCGCCGCCGCGCCTGCGCGACGAACGACGCCACGCTGCGCCCGGTGACGTCGCACGTTACCGGCTGCACGCGCCGGCCGCCTTCGTGATAGATCAGGTAGCGGCCCGAATCGGCGTAAACCCGCGCCACCTGGCCCAGCGTGACGTAATTCCCGCCCGGAGCCTGCAAAGGGAGCCGCGCGAGGTCGGCCACGCTGTTGCGCTCACGCGGATTCAGCCACACGGCCACGCCGAACACGCGATTTCCCTGATAGATTTTTCCGACCGTGTCTCCCTGATACGCCGTCGAAATCGCCTGCAGCACTTGCACCGGATCCAGGCCCCACCGGGCCGTCGCTCGCGGCCGCACGTCCACTTCGATCTGCGGCGTTGACGGCGGCGCCTGAATCTGGACTCCGGTCGCCCCGCGAATTCCGCGAAGCGTCGCGGCAATCTGGCTGGCGACGCGATCGAGATCGTCCAGGTTGTTGCCCACGGCTTCGATCGCCACCTGCTGCGCGAAGCCGGAAAGAATGTCGTGGAACCGCTCGCCCAGAAACGATTCCGTCGAAATGGCCAGGCCGGGGAACTGCGCGGCGACCTGGCGAAGCTGGCCGGGAATCCGGCTAGGATGGGGATAGTAAGGATTCACCTTGATTTCGAGTTCGCTCGCGTTGACGTTGCGCGCTTCCTGCGTGCGTTCTCCGCGCCCGGCTCGCTGCGTTACGATTTCTACGTACGGCAGTTTCTCGAGCGCTTTCGCCAGCCGCCGTCCCACGCGCAGCGTTTCCGCGAGCGACGCGCCCGGCGCTTCCTGGAAGTGAACGATGTAGTAGCCGCCCTGCAATTGCGGAATGAACGAGCTGCGCAGCGAGGGCAGCAGCGCGAGCGCGCCCAGAATCACGAGTCCCACCCCCGCCAGCACCATCCGCGGCCATCGTTCCACCATCGCCAGCAGCGGGCGATACATTCGCTTGGCAGCCGCGACCACCGGGGGATCGTGCGCCGGCAAATCGCGATGGCCGAGCAGGAGCAGGCACATCGCCGGCGTCACCGTCAGCGCCACGCCCAGCGAAGCGAGAATCGAGAAGATATAGGCGAGACCGAGCGGAGCGAAGATGCGCCCGGCCAGACCGGAAATGGCCAGCACCGGCAAGAACACGAGCACCACAGCGAACGTGGCGTAAACCACCGCGCTGCGTACTTCAAGCGAAGCATCCAAAGCCACGCGAAAGACTGGGCGCGGGGCGTCGGAAGCGCGATTTTCCCGCAGCCGCCGCAGAATGTTCTCCACGTCGATCACCGCGTCATCCACCACCTCGCCGATTGCAATCGCGAGCCCTCCTAGCGTCATTGCGTTCAGGCTGTAGCCGAACCGCTCCAAAATAAGAGCCGCGGTTAGCAACGATAGCGGAATCGCCGTGCACGAAATCGCCGCGGTGCGGAAATCGAAGAGGAACAGGAAAAGGACGATCACCACAAGAATCGCGCCCAGCAGCAATTCGTCGCGGACGTCGTGCAGCGCGAGAAGCACGAAGCTCGCCGGTCGAAACAGATTCGTGTGCAGCGTGATGTTCTCCGCCTCGACTGCGGGCCGCAATTCCTCGAGCGCCTGCTGTATCCGCGAAGTCACGTTGAGCGTGTTCGTGCCGGGCTGGCTCGAAACCACCAGCAAAACGCACGGCGTCCCGTTGATCATCGCGCCGCCGATCGCCGGGGCCGGCGCGGCGACCACGCGAGCCACGTCGCCGATCGTGACGTTTGCGCCGTTCACCCGCGCGATCGCCGTCTGGGCGATCTGATCGGGTTCCGTGAATTGCCCTACGGATTGCAGGATCAGTTGCTGATTGGGCGTGTCGATGAAGCCTGAGCCGAGAACCCCCGTCGCGCGGCGCGCCGCAGCCAGCAGCGCATTGACGCCCAGATGGTGCTCCACCAGTTTTTCAGGATCGTATTGAATCTGGACCTGGCGAACCGCCCCGCCGAAAACGGCCACGTTGGCCACGCCCGGGACCGCCAGCAGCCTTTGCCGTACCGTCCAATCGCCCACAGTACGCAGCGTCATCGGCGAGCGCTTCGTCGAAGTGAGCGCCACGGCCATCACCGTTCCCGTCGACGACGTCGGCGGCGAAAGAATGGGCGTGCCTACGCCGCTCGGTAGAATCGACGGCATCCCCACAAGCCGCTGCGCCAGAATTTCCCGAATGCGATAGATGTGCGTGGTGTATTGAAAGACCACCTTGATCGAGGAAAAACCCTGAATGGACTTGGATTGAATCGTCGCCAGACCCGGCGCGCCGTTGATCGCGTTTTCAATCGGTTGCGTCACCAGCCGCTCCACCTGCTCGGCGGAAAACCCCGGCGCTTCGGTTTTGATCGTGACCTGTGCCGGCGCGAAGTTGGGCAGAATGTCGTATTTGGCCTTCGTGAGCGAATAGAGCCCATAGCCGAGCAAAACGAATGCCAGGGCAATGACGACGCCGCGCCGCCGCAGCGCCCAGCTTACAATGCGATTCAGCATCGGTGTGCCTCCGCGCGCGCCATTAGTCGTCATCTCCTTTCGCTCCGCCGCTCGCCGGCTGCGTTTCCGTTGAATACAACTCTTCGGCGCCGCGAATCGCCACGCGATCGCCCGCGACGAATCCCGTGGTGACGAACCATCCGCCTGAAACCGGTTCGGCGGTGGAAACGCGCAACCGTTCGAATCGATTCGTTCCGGTTCCCTTGTAGGCCCACGCTTCGCCATCCGCCCAAACCACCGCTGATTCCGGAATCACCACACCGCTGCGAAGCCGGCCCGCGGGAAGCTGGGCGATCAGCGTGAGGCCGGGCGCGAAACCAGGCCGCGCCGGAATCGCGTACAGAAAATTCAGCCCCTGAATCACCGGATTCGACTGGGGGAACGAGGAAACGTAGCGGCCGAAAACCGCCCCGCCCGATGGCGCCACAAAGCGCGCCGAGCGCGCCGGTGAGTCCGCTCTTCGTCCGGTGAGCGTCACTTCCACCAGCCACTCCTTTTGCTCCATAATTCGCGTCAGCTGCGGCGATCCCGCAACCAGCCATTGCGCCACCGTGCCGCCCCATCGTTCTTCGGCCGCCGCCCGGTCCAGCCGAAGCTGCCGCCGCGCCGCAACCATTTGCGCTCGATTCGCTTCCACCGCGCCCTGCGCCGCCTGCAGCGATTTGAGCGAAGTCGCTTCGTTGGAGCGGTAGAGCGTCGTTTGCCGCCGATACTCCTTTTGCGCCACACCCAGATTCACGCGCGCCAGGGCCAGATCGCGCGTATCGGTCACGTACGTTCCCGCAAGCGTCGCGAGTCCTTGCGCCGAAAGCACGATCGCCCCGGCGCGCATCTCGCGCGCCTGCAGCGACGGCCTGAGCGTAACGACGGCAATACCCATGCGCCGCGCCCCTTGCGCCGAAACCTGCACCGCGCCTGCGCCATCGGGATCGACAGGCATGTCGCGTCCAGACGAATTCGCATTTGCAGCTTGCGCCGTTGCTTGCATTCGCGGCGCCAACTGCGGATCTTTCTTCGGCGGCTGGTGGAACGCCCAGCCCACCGCGATTCCCCCCAGAATTCCCAGTGCCGCCGCTGCGATCATCTTTTTCATCGTCCTGACTCCTTTCGGCCGGGCGCAGCGGCCATCCGCGCGCGTGCCGGAAAATTCGAAACGTCGGGGCCGAGCGGCCTTTCGACCGCGTCTTCGAGCGCCCCGAGCGCCGCCTGGGCGCTTCCGAGCGTCTGAAGTTGCTGCGCGGAATACACCGCGCCTTCGAGTTGCAGCGCGTTCACTTGCAATCGTCCCGATTCGCCCGCGGCGAGCATCCGTTCGCCCATTCGAATTCGCCGTTGCTGCGTCTCAATCGGGCGGCTCGATTCGGCAAAAGCGGCCAGCGCCGCGCGATACTCGGCCAGCGCTTGCTGGCTCTGCGCGATGGCCCGCGCCTGCACTGCAAGGAAATTCGCCGCCGCTTCTTTTCGAAACGCTTCGGCTTGCGCGATCGGACCCTGGTTCCGGTTGCGAATGGGAAGAATGATGTTGAAGGGGATCGTGAAATTGCTGTACGGATCCGAATAGCTGTAGCCGGGTCCGATATTGAAGTTAGGATATTGGCGCGCTAATTGGAGGCGTAACGCGGCGTCGGCCGCTGCATATTGTTCGAGGGCGCGCCGGACATCCAGCCGATCGAGCACCGCTTCGCGCTGGATTCGCCGTGGCGAAAGGGAAGCGATCGACGGCAAATCGCCCAGATTCGGCCACGCCAGTTCGACGCCATCCAATCCGGCCACTGGAATGCCAATCGCTCCAGCCAGCGCCGCGCGCGCCGCCGCCACTTGGCCTTCCTCAAGCCGAATCGAGAAAGCCGTGTTCGATAGCGCCAGTTGCGCGGCTTCGAGCGCCGGCCGCGCGGTTTCGCCTTCCTTCACAAGAGCCGCGAGCAGCGTGACGCGCCGTTTTTCGTTGCTCTCCGTCCCTTGATTCAGCATCAGCAATCGTTTGCTCATTTCGTAAGCGAGCAGCGCCTTTCGTAAACCACTCGCCACGCTCCATTCCGTCTGCGCCACGGCGATGCGAGCGGCTGAGGAGAGTCGTTGCGCCTGCTCGATCCGAATTTTGCGCCTGCCATGCGTCTCGATCGGGAATCGGAAACGAAGATTCAGAAGGTAAGGGCTAGGAATCCCGGGAGTCAGCTTGAAGGTGGGATTAGGCTTCTCGGCTGCGGTGACGATCGCACCTCGCGCCACGGCAAGTTGCTCCCTGGCGATAGCGATCTGCGGATTGAAATACAGCGCGGCCAGCGTGAGAGTTTGCAGGTCCCATTGCCGAAGCGGCCAGGAGGGCAGGGAACGATGCAGGTTCGCCCGAAGGAATCGCTCAAGCCCGGGATCGGACAGCCGGCGCGATTCCAGGCGCCGCGCCGTCGCCACGGGAGCGATCGGCGCCGGGTGGTACGCCTGAACTTTCGCGCACGCGGCGCAAAACGAAAGCAAAAATAAGAGAGCTAATAATTCTTTCCATCTAGGCATGGCAGGCTCCTTCCGAGAAATACGAACAACGGCCGCAGCTCTAGCGAGCCGGGTGTACCCGGTGGGAGAAAGCTAGATGCGAAGCGGAATTGCCGGAGGGCTCTCGGGGAAAAGGAACGCGACGAAGGCGGGTGAAAACTCGCGCGGGCCAAAAGCCGCCGCAACCCGCACGCGCGAGCCGAGCGCCAAACCCGGCGTCAGGCCCGCCGCCGCCCGAACCACCGCCAGCGCCGCTCCGACGCACTCGGCGACCAGCATCACCGCCGATTCGGTGTCCTTGCCCGTTTTGGCGGTGTGGTCCCAGCGATCGAACATTTCCGAGACGGGACAGAGGAATATGGCGGCAACGACGAAAACGACGACGGCGGTAACGATGGTGCGCCGCATGTCGCGATTGTAGTCGCGTCGCGAGGCGGGGAGCAAGCGGCAAGTGGCCGAGGGGAGGCCCACGCGAGAATCCGCTTGCGCATACGTTTTGATAGTTGTAATATTTCGTAACTGTGTAGGGGCAAACGGCGCGCCCGCGGAGGGGTTTTCACCCACCCCCGCCGGGAACCGGGACTGCCCGGCGCGCCCGACCGCGTTCGCCCTGCACGTGTTACGGCGAAGGCGAGCCCACCGGCGGCGTGGAACCTCGCGTGCTGGAGAGGCCCGCGGGGCCTGAGGAGGAATCAAGCCGATGGCGAACCGGAAAACCAAATCGCGCACCGAAAACCGCGAGCGGCAGGCGATCTACGCGATGCAAGCTGAAATCTGCCGCGTGCTCGGCCATCCGCGCCGCCTGCAAATCCTCGATCTGCTGGCGGACGGCGAAAAATCCACCGCGCAGCTGTTGCGCGAACTCGGTGTCAATAAGGTCAATCTCTCCCAGCATCTGGCGCTGCTCAAGCGCGCCGGGCTGGTCGAAACGCTCCACTGGGGCCGGGAAACCTCTTACCGGCTCAGCTTCCTGGAAATCAAGGACGCCTGCCGTCTCATCCGCGAGGTCCTCGGCGCGCGGTTGCGTCAGGGTTCGCGACTGGTCCGCTCGCTCGAGCGCGGCGCGAGCGGTTCGTCCCTCCCGAGCGCGGGCGCGCGTTGAGGCGATGATGACGAAACGCATTTGCAGGGGATTTTGGGCGATCGTTCTGGCGTGCGCCGCGTTCGGATCGGCATGGGCGCAGCAGCCCACGCCGCAACCCACGGCGATTCCGCCGCAAAGGCAGGAATCACAAAAAATGGCGTCCGCGTCGCAAGACCCTCCGCTCACGCTTGCCGATGCCATCGCTCTCGCGCTCAAGCAGAATCCTGAACTCCAGTCCTCCGAAGATCAGGAACGGGCGGCCAAAGCGCGAATCGGTCAGGCGCGCGCCGGCTGGTTCCCCCGGTTCGACGCCAGCCAGGGATTCACGCGCGGCAATAATCCCATTTACGTCTTTGGCGCGCTTCTCACCCAGCGGCAGTTCACCGCGGCCGATTTCGCGCTGCCGAAATTGAACGCGCCCACGCCGCTCGATAATTTCCAGACGCAGATCACCGGCCAAGTCTCCCTTTTCGATTCCGGCCGCACCTACCTTCGCGAAAAAGGCGCGCGCCAGATGGCCAGCGCTGCGAGCGATGAGACTTTGCAGGCGCGCCAGGACCTGATTCTCAGCGTCGTTCGCGGCTATTACGGCGTGATCGTCGCTCGGGAGGATTTCGATGCCGCCAAACAGGCTCTGGCGACCGCCGAGTCAAATGAGACGCGTGTGCGCACAATGGAAAAGGCCGGCCTCGTGGTCACGTCCGATCTGCTCAGCGCCCAGGTCTTTCGAGCGCAGATGCAGGACCGCGAAATTCGCGCGAAAAATCATCTGCAGGTGGCGCAACTCAATCTCGCGCGCGAACTCGGCCTCGCTTCTGGCACGCTGCCGGCGGTCGCCGGCACGCTTGAGGAACCCTCGGCGCCGCTCGCTCCCGTGGACGATTGGGTGAAAGCGGCGCTCGAAAATCGGCCGCTGCTCCACGCCGCAGAAATGCAGAGCCGCGCCGCCGCTTCGAATCGCAAACTGGCGAAAGCGGATTTCGGTCCACAGATTGGCCTGTTCGCCAATCTCGAGCGCGACGCCGAAACGATGGGCGGTCCTTCGGGAACGAATTGGGTGGCCGGCGCGCGACTCGACCTGAATCTTTTTGCCGGCGGCGCCCAGCGTGCCCGGCTCGAGGAAGCCACGGCGAAGCAGCAGGAGGCCCGGCATCAGCTCGAATGGCTGCGCTCGGGAATCCAGCTTCAGGTACGCCAGGCCTATCTCGACGCGCAAGCCGCCGTGCAGCGCGCCGCCGCCGCTCGCGACGCGGTGAATCAGGCCGCCGAGAGCCTGCGTATCATTCAAAACCGTTATCAGGCGGGCCTCGTGACGATCACCGAACTCTTGCGCGCGCAAAGCGCCGAACTCGACGCCCGCACCGGCTACCTTGCCACTCTCTACGACTGGCAGGTGGCGCGAGCCCAACTCGAACGCGCCTCGGGCAAATTGACCGCGGCCTCAAGCCTCTTGAATCAAGGCGGAAAACCATGAACCTGACCATGCGAGAAAAACCGGCGAATGCTGCCGGCAAATTGGCTCTGCTATTCCCGTTGCTTTTGGCGCTCGGGGCGTGCGGCGGCAAACCCGCGCCCGCCGCGCAAGCGCCCGAAACGGTCTCCGACCTCAACGTCCAAACGGTGCAAGTCCAGACGATTCCCAATCGCGTCGCCGCTCCCGGCACTGTCGAATCGCTCGAAACGGCCCAACTCGCGGCGCAAGTGATGGGCACCGTGGACCGCGTGACGGTGCACGAAGGCGACGCAATTCGCCGCGGCCAGGTGCTCGTCGTTCTCGACGACCGCCAATTGGCCGCCCAGCGCGCCGCGGCCGAAGCCGGCTTGGCGCAGGCCGTCGCCGCGCGCGAGGAAGCCGGCCGCGCCGCCGCCGCGGCCCAGGCGCAGGCCAGCGTCGCCGAAAAAACCTACAAGCGCTACGTCTACCTGCGCGAGCAGAAATCGGTCAGCCCGCAGGAATTCGACGAAGTCGAAGCGAAGCAGCAAGCCGCCCAGGCCATGCTCGCCGCCGCTCACGCTCGCG
>JAKASX010000073.1 GCA_021818865.1 Acidobacteriota bacterium | reverse complement strand
GGCAACATTAACCGCCTGCAAGAGATTGGAATTACTGTTGGACGCAGCCTCAACCAACACGATTTGCGCGTGCGGCGCCATGGCGTGCGACCATTCGATATCGAGAGCCTCTTCCTGCGCCCAACTGGAATTGGCACTCGGTTTGGAGCCGGTGGCGTACGCCTTGGTGAAGCACGGTTCCGTTTTCGTGCTTCCGCATTTATTGCCGGAAGGCAGGTTAAATGTCTGGGAGAACGTCTGGAAGTCGCTCGCTGCCGTCGGATAGTCGTAGGCGTCCACAATCGCGATAACGCCCGAGCCGCCCGCGGGATTGTCGTAGTTCATGCCGCTGCCGCTGTCCAGGGCCGGGCAGCCTGTAAGGGTATTGCTGGGCCCGACCTGGTAAACGCAGGCCAGGGAGCTGGGCGTTTCGCCGCCGGGCGTGGAGCTGGTGTTCGGCGCGGGTTTACCGCTCCTTGAAGCCGGGACGAAAATCAAGAAGTTGGTGTGGGCGCGCTTGCCGCGGTCCTGTGGCGGCACGACGTTCGACGGGGGAACGATGACCGTCCCTCGTGCGGGTTTTTCCTGCGCGCTCAGCACAACCGGGCTCGACATCGCCACCAGGACCGCAACGGCCAGCGTTGCGAGCGAAAAAAAAGTCGTTCTCCTGCTCCTCCCGCTTTCCGATGACGAGAACATAGGCCTCCTCGGGCTTGCGAAAGATCGAATTTCACAGGAACGCCTGACGCCTGCCAGTTTGTTCTTGCGCGTCCCGCCCAACGAATGACACAACCGGAATTCGGATTAAGTCCCCAAGTTGAAGGAAAAGGATATACGCGAGCGAGGCGCGGCGCAACAGTACAGGACCTTACAGTTTAGACACCCGTACGAATCGGACCGCGAAGTCCGAGAAACAGAGAAAATAGGGACGAATGACACATTGCAGAACCGTGCCGGGAAAGCCTGATGACGTCAAAGGGCCGTCGAGACGGGAGACTTGCGCGCGGGCGCGCGGCTCGGCGCAAGTCTCCCGCTGCATTCATTTGAATGAGCCCAGGCGAACCCGTTCCCGCAACGCGACGTGCGTGCCCAAAGGTTAAGCTGTTTGAAAACAAAAATACCCTATCGTTACATAGATTGCTATCCGCTCTTTCTGATGCAGCAGCATGCGAGAAAGATTCACCACGCCGCGAGCAAGGAACGAATCGCCAGGGTTCGCGCGATTTGCCCAAGGTTTCTCGCTTCAATGTGCGCGAACCTTCCGTCCGAGAGCGGCATTTCACCATCTTTTAACTGGGGATTTGGGTGCTCTACACCATGTGCGCAACAGGCCTGCAATCGCCCAAACCGCTTTCTCCTTCCGCTCGTGCGATTTAGCCGAAGACCGGGCACGCGGCCTATTGGAACCGTGCGTGCAATAAGATCCTGCGAGCACCACGACGATGCTCAGGGACCCGGAGTTGAAGAAACACGGCGAGAAAGCAGAGAGCGACCCTCAGGCTCAACCGGCGCTAGCGATTCCCAAACAGGCGCGTGACCCATTCCGCGCGGCAGAACCGGCTGCCGCCGCCGTCCACCCGACAAAAGCGAGGAAGCCATGAGCGAAGAGAAGAAAGAGAACATCGTGTACGTCCTGACGAAAGGTCCGGAAAATCCCGAAATCGTCCTGCTGACGTTCGTTCATGCGCTGGGCGCGCTGGCAATGGACGTTGAAGCAAAAGTGGTCCTGCTGAGCACGGCCGTGAACTTGGCGCAAAAAGGAGCCGCGCGCCACGTGAAGTACGAGGGATTGAAGCCGCTCGACGAACTGATGAAGGACTTTTTCCAGATGGGCGGCCAGCTGTATCTCTGCACGCCCTGCTACAAAGGGCGCGGCTACGACGATAAAATCGATTTGATCGAGCAGGCGCAGCCGATCGCCGCGGGATTTTACGCGCAGATGCTGCTCGATGCGAACGCGACGGTCAGCTACTAGGCGCGAACCGCGCAAGCGAACGGCTGTCGCATAGATTCCTCAGGGAGGTTCCCATGGAAGTGGAAGAACTGAAAGCAATCGCAGCAGACAAAACGATCGACGCGCGCGGAATGGCCTGCCCAGGCCCGCTCCTCGAAGCGAAAAAGGGCATCGGCTCGGTGAAGGTGGGCCAGGTGATCGAAGTGAAGTCGAACGACAAGGCCTCGCGCCTGGATATTTCCGCCTGGGCCGGCAAAGTGGGCCACGAATATCTGGGCTTTCTCGAAGCCGACGGCCACGACCGTCATTTCGTTCGCCGCAAGAAATAATGCGCGGCGCGCGGAGGGGGTAGCCATGGCCGAAACGTTCGTGCCTCGCATCGTCGTCTTTGCCACCGAGCGTTGCGCCTATCCCGGCGCCGACGCCGTGGGAAAAGCGCACCAGGAATATCCCTCGAATGTGGATATCGTGCGCGTTCCCTCCCCGGTGCTCTTCCCCGAGGATTTCTACCTGCGCTGCTATGCGCAAGGTGTCGACGGCATCCTGATCGCGACGTGCGGTTCCGACTGTCCCTATCGCGGCGCTTACGAAAAAATCGCCCGGCGCATCGACACGCTCACCAGCCGCATGAAGCAAGCCGGCATGCCGATCGCGCGATTGCGCATCACCGCCATTTGCACCGTCTGCATCAAGGCGTTTCTGAAGGAAGTGACGCAGATGAACGACGAATTGCGCCATTTGGGGCCGGTGGACCGCGCCCTGGCCACCAAACTCTGGCGCGAATCGCTGGCGCGCCGCCGGAGCGCCGGCAAGCTGCCCCGCACGGCCTGAGCAAGGAGACCCGCGTGGAACGAGCGACGACCGAAGAACGCAGAACGGACGCGCTGGTGGTCGGCGGAGGAATCGCCGGCCTCGAAGCGGCGCTCGAACTCGCCGATCAGGGATTCCAGGTGATCGTCGCCGAGCGCCAATCGAGCATCGGCGGCCACATGATTTCGCTCAGCAAGGTGTTTCCCACGCTCGACTGCGCCAGTTGCATCACCACGCCAAAAATGTCCGCCGCCGCGCACCACCCGAATATCGAGCTGCTGACGAACGCGGAAGTGAACGCAATTCAACCGGGCCCGGAGGGCCAGGAAGTGATGCTGACGCTGCGGCCCACCTACGTGGACGCCGCGAAATGCATCGGCTGCCGCCTGTGCGAATACGCCTGCGAAGCCGAATATCCCGATCCCTTCGAGCAGTCGATGAGCATGACGCGCGCGATCGCCATCCCCTTCGCCAACGCGATTCCGCAAAAAGCGGTGCTCGATCCGGCGTATTGCACCACCTGCGGCGCTTGCCTGCGCGCCTGCCCCACCGACGCGATCGATCTCGATCAGCAGCCGCGCACGCTGCAAATCAGCGCCGGAGCGGTTGTCGTGGCTTCCGGTTTTCGCCTCAGTCCGCTATCCACCAAACCGCAATACAACGCGCAGCGCAGCGCGAATATCCTTTCCCCGCTCGCGATGGAGCGCCTGCTCGCCCCGCACGGCCCCTACGGCCGCGTCCTGCGGCCCTCGGACGGCAAGATTCCGAGTTCGGTGGCTTTCGTCCTGTGCGCCGGATCGCGCGATTTGACGCTCGACGTGCCCTACTGCTCGCGCGTCTGCTGCATGTATTCGATCAAGCAGGCGATGCTTCTTTCCGGCTCGCTGCCGATTGCGGACATCACGATCTACTACATGGATATCCGCGCGTTTGGCAAGGGATACGAGGCGTTCTATCAAAACGCGCGCGCGATGGGCATCAATTTCGTTCGCGGTAAAGTGGCGAAAATCGAGCCGACCGACTCCGATGACCTGCTGCTCCACGTGGAAGCCACCGATTCGCCAACCGGCGCGCTCGAGCCGCGCCGCCACGATCTGGTGGTGCTGGCGCAGGCCATGCTTCCACAATGGGACGCGGCAGCCGCCGCGCCGGTCGCCCGTGCGACCGACGGCTTCGTGCTGACCAGCGAAATTACCAGCCCGACTGCCACCGGTGCTGAAGGCATTTTCGTCGCCGGAGCGGCGGCCGGACCGAAAGACATCGTGGATACCATCGCCGAGGCCGGCGCCGCGGCGATGCAGGCGAGCCGCTACCTGAAGGAAAGAGTGGAAGCGGCGGTGGCGTAAAGCCGCGCGAGGCAAACCATGGCGAAGGAAAACGAGAAATCCTCACCGGAAACCCAGGCAGCTTCCCCGCCCCGCATCGGAATCTACATCTGTCGCTGCGGCGGAAATATTTCCGACGTGGTGCGCGTCGAAGAGGTCGCCGCGGCCGCGCGCGAACTGCCTGGCGTAGTGGTGGCGAAGGTCGAAACGTTCCTCTGTTCCGATCCCGGCCAGCAAACCATCACCGAAGACATTCGAAAGGAAAATCTGGATCGCGTCGCGGTCGCCTGCTGTTCGCCCTCTCTGCACGAGCTCACTTTTCGCGGCGCCATTGCCCGCGGCGGCCTGAATCCCTACCTCTACGAACACGTGAATATTCGCGAGCAATGCTCCTGGGCGCATCCGCACGACCGCGCGGGCGCCACGTCGAAAGCCACCCGCTTGATCGCCGCTGGAGCGGGGAAGCTTGCCCGCGCGAAACCTCTCGAACAGATCCGTTTGCCGAATCATCGCCGCGCTCTGGTCGTCGGCGGAGGGCCGGCGGGAATGAAAGCCGCGGCGGAACTCGCCGGATTCGGCATTCCCGTGCTTCTGGTCGAGCGTGAAACGCGCCTGGGCGGCTGGCTGAATCACGTGGATCGCGTGTTCCCATCGGAAGAGCCCGCGCGCGAACTGCTGGCGCGGCTCGAAGCGGACGTGCGCGGGTCCTCGCGCGTCGAAGTGCTGCTGGGAGCCGAAGTGACGGCCGTAAGCGGCTTCATCGGAAATTTTCAGGCGACGATCTCGGGCGCGCTCGGTCCGGCCGGGTCCCCGATCGCGGTCAGTGCGACAGTTGGCGTGATCGTGATGGCGACCGGATTCGAGCCTTACGTTCCGGCCGAGGGCGAATATCTCTATCGGCAAAGCAGCCGCGTGGTGACGATGCCGGAATTCCTCGAACTGATGCGGCAACAACCGCTCGGAATACCCCGCCTGCGCTTCGATGGCCGCGACGTCCGCCGCGTCGCCTTTATCCACTGCGTGGGTAGCCGCCAGGTGGACGGCGTAAACGCGCCGCAGCCCGACGGCAAAATCAACGCGTATTGCTCCCGCACCTGCTGCACCACCACGCTCCAGCAGGCCATCGAAGTGCGCAAGCGTTTTCCCGAAACCGCCGTCTTCGATTTCTATCAGGACATTCGCACCTACGGACGCGGGCACGAGGATTATTACCTGCAGGCGAGCCAGTCCGGCGTCACCTTTTTCCGTTTTGCCGGCGACGAGCCGCCAGCCATCGAATCCGTCGAACACGGCAAAAACGGCGGTTTTCCTCTTGCGATATCCGTCAAGGATTCGCTCACCTGGGGCGAGGAATTGCGCCTCGAAGCGGATCTCGTGGTGCTCGCCACGGGAATGATGGCAAACGCCCACTCCCGCGGAATCATCGAAATGCTGAAACTGCCAACGGGCGATGACCGTTTTCTCCAGGAAATTCACCCGAAGCTTCGTCCCGTGGAAACCGCGCTGAACGGCGTCCTGCTTGCGGGCTCCGCGCAGGGACCGATGCCGCTGCACGAGAGCCTGGCGACCGCCGGAGCGGCCGCGGCGCGAGCCGCCGCGCTCCTGCGCGGGGATGCCGTCGAGGTGCAACCGTTCGTCGCCGCAGTGGACGCGACCAGGTGCGAGGGCGCGGGTCTGTGTGTCGAGGAATGCGAATACGAAGGCGCAATCGCGCTCGTCGAGCAGGCCGTCGAGGGCCAAACGGTGCGCCGCGCGCAGGTGAATCCGGGACTTTGCTCGGGCTGCGGCGCCTGCGTGGCCGTCTGCCCGCAAGGCGCGATCGAACTCAACGGCTGGCGGATCGATCAGTACGAAGCGATGATCGACGGCTTGGTCGAATCGGTCCCGGAAGCCGCCGCGCTCACGCGGTGAACGAGAAATGCGAGGAGGAATCCCATGTCGGCCGCAAAAGCCCTGACCGGCGAACAAAAAAAAGCTCTGGCCCGATTCCGCCAGCGTCTGGGCGGCCTGAGCGACGCTCGCAAGGAAGAGCACAAACGCCGCCTCGCCGCGCGCAAGGCGATTCGAAAACTCCTCGAGAACGGGCCCGCAACCGTGCCCGATCTGGCCGCGCGCTCGGGCATCGAGCCGCGCGAAGTGCTTTTGGTTCTCGCCGGCATGCGCAAATACGGCATGGCGCGCGAAGAGGGCGAGGAGGGCGAATACGTGCGTTACGCGCCGATCGCGCCCTCCGAGGGATCGGAATCGTAAGAGGCTTGGCAAGCGGCCCGAGGGAAACAAGGAACGGCAATGGCGCACACCGTAAACGAAAATCTACTTCCGAAAATCCGCGGATTCGGCGCTTTCGATATCAACGCCTGCTTCCAGTGCGGCAATTGCACCGCCGTCTGTCCGCTCGCGGAAGAATCGGCGGGATTTCCGCGCCGCGTAATTCGCCTCGCGCAGATCGGATGGGAGAAAAAACTGCTCTCCGCGCGGGAATTGTGGCTCTGCTACGCCTGCGGTGAATGCACGCTCACCTGCCCGCGCAAAGCCGATCCCGCGCAGTTCATGGCCGCGGCGCGCCGCTTCGCCACCAGCCGCTACGACCGCACCGGTCTTGCGCGATTTTCGTTCGGATCCGCCGTCGGCAATCTGGCCCTCTTCGCCACGCTTTCCGCCGTGTTTGCTTCGCTGCTGCTTTCGCGCAGCAAAGAAATCGTCACGTCGCATCCCGCCTTTTTCGAATTCATTCCGGGCGCATGGATTCACGATATCGGTGTGGCGCTGATTTTCCTGATCGGCCTCGCCATGGTTTCGGGAGTCGCGTCTCAAATCCTGCATTTTCGGCGCGACCGGCGCGAAAGGAGCGGCCTTGCTCCCCTCGCGTGGACGGATCTGCCGCGCGCGGTGGCTGGCGGCCTCTACGATGCGCTCGCGCACGTCCGCTATCGCCGTTGCGCAAAGCAGCAGGAGTCCACGCCCGGCGCAGTGAAAGCGACGGGTTGGCGGGCGAAGCTGCGCGAGCCATGGGCGATCCACGCCGCGATTTTCTGGGGTTTCCTCGGTCTGCTCGCCGCGACTACGCTCGATTACCTCTTCAAACCGATCGGTTCCTACGTTCCGCCCTGGTATCCGATCCGTCTGCTCGGCACGGTCAGCGGCCTGGTCTGTCTCTCCGGTCTCTGGATGGCTTTCCAGCGCCGGTGCCGCGGCGAATCGGCGCCGCCGGCAAGCGTCTTTTTCGACTGGTTCTTTTTGTTGCTGCTCGCCGCGGCGGTCGTTAGCGGCCTCGCTGCCGAAATCGTCGTGTACCTGCCGCGCGGATCGGCCGCGGGAGTCGCGATTTTCGTCACGCACGTCGTGCTCGCGATGGATCTGATCGTGATGCTGCCGCTCAGCAAATTTGCCCACGCCGTTTATCGCCCGGTCGCGCTGGTGCTCGATGAATGGGAGCGGCTTTCGGCCGCGCGGGGAACGGCGGAATCGGCTGTGGCGCGCAAAGCCGCCTGAGGAGATGGAACCATGCCAACTCTGACTTCCGAACAGGAACAGATCAAAAATCTCGAGGCGCGCGTCGAAGCCCTCGAGCGCTCGCAGCCCGGCGACAATCTGGCGATCGGCGTAATGACTGGCAACCTCGATACGACCATGGCCGCGTTCATCATCGCCCTCGGAGCGACCGCTTACGACATGCAAGTGGATATGTTCTTCACGTTTTGGGCCACCGCGGCGCTCCGCGACCCGGAAAAGACGCCGCCAAAGGGCCTGCTCGACCGCATGTTTGGCCGCATGCTGCCGCGCAGCTCCCGCAATCTGCCGTTGTCGAAACTCCAGATGGCGGGCATCGGCCCGAAAATGATTCGCAGCGTGATGCGGCAGCGCGGCGTGAAATCGCTCGAGGACCTCATGCGCCAAGCGGGCGAACTCGGCGTGCGAATTCACGTTTGCGAAATGTCCATGAACGTGATGGGCCTGCGGCCGGAAGAATTGATCGCCTATCCCGGCCTCGATATCGTCGGCGTCGGCTCGTTCATCAAGATGGTTCGCGAAGCGAAACAGGTGATTTTCCTCTAGCGCACCGCAAGCGGCGCAGCCGTCCCGGCTGCGTCTGCAACACCTGGAGCCCGTTCCACATTTTTTGGCTGAATTGGTGCGGTCAGCGCGCCTGTCGTGCGGTTCGGCTCCGCCGGAAAAAATACACGGCCGAAATCAGCCCCAGCCAGGGAAGGCCTGCAATCAACGTGGGCCGCATACCCGGCACCCACCACGTGGAAACCAAAATTCCGGTCAGCAGAACGAGGCCCAGCAGCGTGAGCCACGGATAGCCGGGCATGCGCACCGGCAGCGGCGCGTTCCCGCCGCGCACCCACGCGCGGCGAAAGAACAGGTGCGTCATGAAAATCATGATCCAGACGAACAGGCCGCCGAACAGCGCGACGCCCAACAGGTACACGTAGGCGGTGCTCGGCGCGACAGCGGCAACGATCGTCGCCGCGACCAAGCCCAGAGTGGAAATCAGCAGCGCGGCCATCGGCGTGCCGCGCTTCGTCACCGCGCCCAGCCGCCGCGGAGCGTAGCCGCCGCGTGCGAGCGAAAACATCACTCGCGTATTCACGTACAAATCGCAGTTCATGCTGGAAAGCGCCGCCGTCAGCACCACGAAATTCATCAGATTCGTCGCCGCCGGCACGTGGAGCAGCTCGAAGACACGAACGAACGGGCTGGCGCGAACATCCGAGGAAGACTGGATGCGATTCCACGGCACGACGCAAACCAAAACGACCATCGCGCCCACGTAGAACAATACGAGCCGCGCGACCATCGAGCGCAGCGCGCGAGGAACCGCCGTCTGCGGATCGCGCGCTTCGCCGGCGGTGACGGCAACCACTTCCGTGCCGATGTAGCTGAAAATCACGAATCCCATCGCCAGCCACATGCCGCCTATTCCGTGCGGAAACACGCCGCCGTGCGCGCTAAAGTTGCGCAGCGTGACGCCGGGTTCGCGCACCACGCCCGAGAGCAGCACTGCGCCAAACACGATGAACAGAACGATGGCCGCGACCTTGACCATTGCGAACCAATATTCGAGTTCGCCGAAGCTGCCCACCCCCAGCGCGTTCGCCGAAACCAGCACGAGCGCGGCAACGACGATCCCGAGCCATTCGGGAACTCGCGGAAACCACCAGCGGAAATAGATCGCCGCCGCCGTCGCTTCCCCGCCGATCGCGATGCACTGCGCCGCCCAATACGTGTAGCGCAGCACGAATCCCGCCCAAGGCGAAATGTACAACTCGGCGTAAACGCCAAACGACCCCGCGGTGGGATGCGCCACGGCCATTTCCGAAAGCGCTTTCGCGAGCAGCAGCGCGATCGCGGCCCCGAGCACGTAGCTGAAAACCACGGCAGGTCCCGCCGTGCGCACGGCGAGTGCGCTGCCAAGAAAAAGGCCCGTGCCGATCGCGCCGCCAATGGCGATCATCGCCATCTGGCGGCTGGACAATTGCCGGGCGAGACCGGCTTCGCGCGCGAGCACCTGGCGAGCGGCGGAATCGCCGGCAACGGGCGCGGAATCGAGCGGCGTGGGAATCCGGCTCTCCTTCGGCGCGAAAGAATTTTCCTGGGCCGCGCTGCGCCGGGCGCGACGCGGCGGGAGAACTCTACGCTGGTCGAGCCCGCAAATCCAGACGCAATTCCTCCGTCGCGGGGCGGCAATGGAAACAGCCCGCCGCCGGAATTCGCCCAGCCGCGCGTTTGGCAGGATTCTCGTGCCGAGCGAGGCTCGTTCTGGTAGAAAGGGAGCGTGGCGGCGCGCCGCTGGCCGGCGCGGGATCGAAGCAAAAACGGGGAGGTGAAGGTTTGGATCGCGGCGGGCTCTCAAATCACAAATCGCGCATTCCCTTTCCTGATTTTTCCTTTCGTACGTTTTTTCTGGCAGGGATGGTCGTGGCCGCAGGCGCCGCTTTCTGCGCGGTGATCGTCGCATGGGGCGCGCCGAGGCGAAGCGCGGCGGAAAACGTTCACGCGAAGAGCGCGCAAGTCACCGGCGACGCACGGACGACAACGGCGACGCCGATTCCAGGAAACGTGGTGCTGCCGCTCGCTCCGGGAAGACGCGTGGTGACTCTGACGCCGGAACCGGGCTGGTACACCGAGCCTTCGATTGCGGTGAATCCGCGCGATCCGAGCGAAGTGGCGGCCGCGTATCAGGATAGAGCGCACATTGCTTACACGACCGACGGCGGGCGCACATGGCACGCGGCCCACGGAACCGCGCCGCCCAACTACCGCGTTTCGGGCGACGTTTCCGTGACGTACGACAACAAAGGCCATGCGATTCTCTGCTACATCGCGTTCGATCAGTTGGGCACTACCGATTATTGGGCGCACAACGCCACGCGAAACGGCATTTTCGTGCGCCGCTCGCTCGACGGCGGTAAAACGTGGCAGACCAGCGACGTCGCCGTGATCGCGCATCGGACCGAACCCGGAATCCCGTTCGAAGACAAACCCTACGTGGTGGCTGACAATACGAACGGGCCGTACGCGGGGAATCTCTACGTCGGCTGGACGCATTTCACCCTGGAAAATTCGACGATCCTTTTCTCCCGCTCCACCGACGATGGCAAAACGTGGTCCGCTCCGATCACCATCAGCCGCAAACCCGGCCTGCCGCGCGACGATACCGGCGCGCTCGAGGGATTCGACGCCGCCGTCGCGCCCGACGGAACGATTTACGCCGTCTGGTCGGACGGCATGCACCTGGTGATGGCGATTTCTCGCGACGGTGGCCGCCATTTCGGCGAGCCGCGCCAAATCGTCGAAACCGCTGCCGCCTATTTCAAGCCGGCCAGCGTGGTGCGTGGCGACGGATTCCCGCAGATCGCCGTCGATCCGCGAGGAGGGGCGCGCGGCGGGCCGATCTACGTCTGCTGGACCGATTACCGCAACGGCGACATCGACGTCTTCATTTCCCGCTCGCTCGACCACGGCGAAACGTGGAGCCCGGCCATCCGCGTGAACAACGACCCCGTGCACGACGGCGCGGACCAGTTCATGCAGTGGGCTGCGCTCGATCCGCTGACGGGGGATTTGTACGTGCTGTTCTACGACCGGCGCGCCGATCCCAAAAACGTGCGTGCAACGATCACGCTGGCTCGATCGTCCGATGAAGGGCTCCGGTTTCGGAATTACGCCTTGACGCGAACGCCGTTCGATCCCGACGACGCGTTCATCGGCGATTATTCGGGCTTGGCCGCGTACGACGGCTGCGTCTACGGCGCCTGGACCGAGGAAACGCCGTCGCGGAACCGCGTGGAGCGGCGCGGACGGCGCGAGCCGCACAGCGTGATTCGCGTGGGGATGGCGCGGTTTCCGGGCGCAAGCGGGCAGGCGCAGGCCTGCCGGTGACGCCGCGGGATGCGCGAAACGCAGCGCGGCGTGCGCGCGTCTGAAACACGCTCGGCGCCGTTTTTTCCCGAAAACGAGCGAGCGCGGCAGCCACAAGCGGTGGTAGGATTCGTGCGGCGCGTTTCGCCGCTTTTTTCGGATTTTCAGGATTCGCAATTTCTCGAACGAATAAACGAATTTGGAGGTCGGGAATGCGGGTGTGGAAATGGGCGAGTTTGCTTGCAATCGTGGCGACTTTGGGTTTGTGGGCGGCGCCGCCTGCGCGCGGCCAGCAGGTGGATCCGGCGGTGTTTTCCGGATTGCGCTGGCGGATGATCGGGCCGTTTCGCGCCGGCCGCGTGCTGACGGTTACAGGCGTCGAGAACGAGCCGAACACCTACTATTTCGGCGCGGTGGGCGGAGGCGTGTGGAAAACGATTGACGGCGGGCTCACCTGGTCGCCGATTTTCGACAGTTCGCCGATCGGCTCGATAGGCGCGATCGCCGTCGCGCCGTCGGACCCGAAGGTGATTTACGTCGGCACCGGCGAAGCCGATATGCGCTCGGACATGTCCATCGGCGCCGGCATGTTCAAGACGACCGACGGCGGAAAGACGTGGCAGGCGATCGGGCTGAAAGATTCCCGCCAAATCGCGAAAATTCTGGTGGATCCGAAAAACCCCGATCTGGTGCTCGTTGCCGTGCTGGGCCACGCCTACGGGCCGAATGCCGAGCGCGGCGTGTTTCGTTCCACGGACGGCGGAAAAACGTGGGAAAAAGTTCTCTATAAGGACCCGAACACCGGCGCGATTGACCTGGAATTAGACCCGACGAACCCGAAAATCGTCTACGCCTCGCTCTGGCAAGTGCGCCGGCCGCCGTGGAGCGTCTACGCGCCGAGTTATGGCATGGGCTCGGGCCTCTACCGCTCGGAAGACGAAGGCAAAACGTGGACCGAAATGCCCACCACCGGATTGCCGCCGAAACCGTGGGACCGCGTCGGCATCGCCATCGCTCCGACGGGCGGCGGAAAAATCATGTACCTGCTGATGAGCGGAACGAAAAAGGGCGTCTACCGCTCCGATGACGCCGGCGCCACGTGGCATCTGGTCGGCACCGATCCGCGCGTGCTCGATCGCCAATGGTATTTCGGCCAGATATTTGTGGATCCGAAAGACGCAAACACCGTCTACATCGCGAATACCTCGGTGTACCGTTCGACCGACGGCGGCAAAACGTGGCAGGCGTTCAAGGGCGCGCCGGGCGGCGACGATTATCACGATCTGTGGATCGCGCCAAACGATCCCAACCGCATGATCGTCGGCAGCGATCAGGGCACCACCCTGACCGTCGACGGCGGCCGGCACTGGAGTTCGTGGTACAACCAGCCGACCGCGCAGATTTATCACGTCGCCACCGACAACAGTTTTCCCTACCTCGTCTACGGCGCGCAGCAGGATTCGGGCGGAATCGCCGTGCTGAGCCGCAGCGATTACGGCAAAATCACGTTCCGCGATTGGTTCCCCGGCTGGGGCGGCGAAAGCGGCTGGATTCTGCCCGATCCCAACGACCCGAACACGATCTACGCGAGCACAACCGGCGGCGGCGTGGTGCGCTACGACCGGCGAACGAAAGAAGGCCTCGATATTTCGCCCTATCCCTACCGCAGCGAACTCGCGCTGAATATCTCGAAAAACAAATACCGTTTCCCATGGACGCCCGCGCTCGCGATCGATCCTTTCGATTCGCACACGCTCTATTTCGGCGGCCAGGTGATTTTCAAATCCACCGACCGCGGGTCCAGCTGGCAGATCATCAGCCCGGACCCCACCGGCGCGGCGAAGAATCTTTTCGCCCAGGCGCTCGAAGGACCGCCAACGGTGCAAAACGCCGCGCAGCGCGGCTACGGCGTCATCAATTCGATTGCGCCGTCGCCGGTCGAGCGCGGCGTCATCTGGTCGGGAAGCGACACGGGACTGGTCTATCTGACGAAAGACGGCGGCAAGACCTGGACGAACGTGACCCCGAAAGGCCTGGGAGCGTGGTCGCGCATCGCGATGGTCGAGCCGTCGCATTTCGACGCGGGCACCGCGTATCTGGCGGTGAATCGTCACCGGCTCGACGACTACGCGCCGTACATTTACCGCACCCACGATTTCGGCCAGACGTGGACCCAGATCGATACCGGAATTCCGTCGCCATCCTACGCCCACGCCGTGCGCGAGGATCCCATGCATCGCGGCCTTCTTTTCGCCGGCACGGAGACGGGCGTTTACGTCTCGTTTGACGACGGCAACCACTGGCAGTCGCTCCAACTCAACATGCCCGCGACCCCGGTGCGCGACCTGACCATCCACGGCAGTGATCTGGTAATCGCCACGCACGGCCGCTCGTTCTGGATTCTCGACGACATCATTCCGCTTCGCCAGGCAACGCAAGCGGAACAGGCGAACGTCTTTCTGTTCCAGCCGCGCACCGCTTTCCGCGTGCGGCCGGGCAACGAGCACGGCACTCCTTTGCCCCCGGAAATTCCGGCCGGGAAAAATCCCCCCGATGGCGCGATTATTGATTACTACCTGAAGACCGAGCCGCAGGGCCCGATCGCGCTGCAGATCCTGGACGCGCAGGGCCATGTCGTGCGCGCCTATTCGAGCACGGAACATCCGAAAGCGCCGCCCGCGAGTTCCCTCCCCTTCCCGCCATTTTGGGTGAAGGCGCCGGAAGCGCTGGAAAAAACGGCCGGCATGCACCGCTTCACGTGGGACCTCCACTATGCATCGGCGGGACCGGCGGGACGATTCGGCTTTTTCGGCTTCGGCGGGGGGCCGTGGGCCGTCCCGGGCCAATACACGGTGCGGTTGACGGTCGACGGCCAGTCGTACACGCGGCCGCTGACGCTCCGCATGGATCCGCGCGCCACGGTCTCGCTCGCCGATTTGCAAAAACAGTTCAATCTGGCGATGAACATCGAAAATCAGATGCGGCGCGCCAGTCAGACTCTGGCCGAAGCGCAAGCCGTCGAAGAACAGCTCGCGGCACGGCAGAAGGCGCTCGCGGCGGCAAAATCTCCCGCGGCGCAAGCGGCGAGCAAGGCAGTGGAATCGCTGGCCGCCGAAGTGGCCACTCTGACAAACGGCGCGCCGGCAAATGAAGCAGCGCAAGTCTTGGGTCTGGCTCAGGTGCGCGGACGCCTGGGTCGGCTCGAAGGCGTCGTCGAAAGCGCCGACGAAGCGCCCACAATCACCGCTCAAACATTCACGAACGAAGCAACCCAAACCCTCGACAAACTCGTCGCTGCCTGGACCGCGATAAAAACGACGAAGCTGCCCGCGCTAAATCAGCAACTCCAAACCGCCGCCCAGCCCGCAATCCAAATCGCGGCGCCCTGAAACAGCCGAGGGAGCCCGGTGAGCCAAGCGGGACCAGATCGTATCTTTTTGGGGCATTGGGCGTGAAGTCTTGCCCAAGATTTCGTAGAGACCGACTAAAATGCTTGCCACGAGGCCTTGTATTGCGAGCCGGTGAGGTTCGTAGGGACCAGATGTGGTGTGGCGGCGAACGGCAGGCCGCGACACTGCGGCGTTACCTGCTGATTTGAAGCAGTGCCTCGCATATAGAAATGTCTGCTCCGAGTTCTAAACCTGTCCCTCCGGCAACCGCGGCGTCAGCCGACTCCGCGGAAGAGGTTGAACTGTCCGTTGTCATGCCCTGCCTGAACGAGAGCAAAACGCTTGGCACTTGCATTCAAAAAGCGCGATCCGCAATGCAACAACTAGGGGTACGCGGCGAAGTGATCGTCGCTGATAACGGAAGCACCGACGGCTCGCAAGCAATCGCCACCGAAAGCGGTGCCCGCGTCGTGCCTGTTGCGGCCCGTGGATACGGCAGCGCCCTGCGCGGAGGCATCGCTGCTGCCCGTGGGGCCTACGTCATCATGGGAGATTGCGACGACAGCTACGATTTCACACAGATCGAGCCGTTCCTGCTCAAGTTGCGGGAGGGCAACGATCTTGTCATGGGAAACAGATTTCTGGGCAAGATTCGTCCTGGAGCCATGCCCTTTTTGCACCGCTATCTGGGCAACCCATTCCTCAGTTGGCTGGGCCGACTCTTCTTCAAGTGCCCTGTGGGCGACTTCCAGTGCGGTCTGCGTGGATTCCGAAAAGAGGCGATAGACGGTCTCGGTTTGCGGACCACGGGCATGGAATTTTCGACCGAAATGGTTGTCAAAGCGACCTTGTTCCACTTGCAAATTACTGAAATTCCAACAACCTTGTCTCCGGACGGTAGGGACCGTCCGCCCCACCTGCGAACCTGGCGCGATGGTTGGCGTTATTTGCGATTCTTGCTCCTGTACAGCCCACGCTGGTTGTTTCTTTATCCGGGCGCAGCGTTGCTTGTACTTGGCCTCGCGGTTGGCGCGTGGCTGATGCCCGGACCGAGAACCGTTAGCTCGGTAACTTTTGACTACGACACTTTGCTTTTCGCTGCGATGGCGATTCTAGTGGGTTTCCAGTCCATAAATTTCGCCGTGTACAGCAAAGTGTTTGCGATTTCGGAAGGCCTTCTGCCCGCCGACAGAAGGTTAGATCGCTTTTTCCATTACGTAACGCTGGAAACCGGCCTAGCTGCCGGCGCTCTGCTTCTCGTATCCGGATCTCTGATCTGGGTGCTCGGGCTCGTTTACTGGCAAAGCCGCCACTTCGGACCCCTTGATCCGGACAAGGCGCTTCGAATCGCGATACCCGGTCTCGTAGCGTTTACGCTGGGCGTGCAGACGATCCTGTCAAGCTTCCTGCTGAGCGTCTTGGGGGTTTCGCGACAATGAAAGTCGCCTGAATGGGGGAACTCTGTGGGTCGAATCGCCGGATTTTTCCACGAAAATCTCGTATTCCAGCGCAGGACGAAAGTTTTGGCGAATCACATTTCCGGCCTTATCCCCCACGGCGGCCGGGTCCTGGATGTCGGATGCGGCGACGGAACAATCGACATGCTGATTTCTCGTCAGAGGCCCGATATTACGGTAACCGGCCTCGATGTACTTGCCCGGCCTAACGCTAAAATCAAGGTTGAGAAGTTCGACGGCCTCAATCTTCCTTACCCTGACCAGAGCTTCGACGTCGTGATGTTGGTTGACGTGCTGCACCATGCGATGGCGCCTCGGGCCCTGTTAGGCGAGGCCGCACGGGTCGGCAAGGAGCTCCTGATCAAAGATCATTACTGCGACAGCCCGTTCGCAACGGCTACGCTCACGTTTATGGATTGGGTGGGGAACGCTCACCACGGCGTGGCACTTCATTACGAATACTGGTCGCGGCCTCAGTGGGAAGAAGTCCTGGATGAACTGGGCCTAAAGGCTGTGGTGGTTCAGCCTGCGCTGGGTTTGTACCCGACCCCCGCCTCCTGGGTGTTCGAACGCGGATTACATTTCCTGATGAAGCTCGAACGCTCCTGAGCGGACAGCGTAAGGCGGGCCTCCGGGCAAGAGCAGCGAAAGTGCCGAGGCAACCCATCCCACGCACGGTAGGGTCAGACACGGTGCCCGCCCCCGCTCAGAAAACTCGTGGCGGGCGTAGGTTGCAAAAAGCGATGAAGGCGAACCGCGAAGAGGGGCTAAAGCCTGGCCTCCATTTGCGCCAAAAGAGGAACCACTGGCCGAGGATTTTTCTTGCCTTGGTCATCGGATTTTACGTTTACGCCGCGATACGCTGGAATCCGCTTGCGCTTTTCGGTGCTGCCCGCGACGACGCCCTGTACTTTTCCTCGGCAAAGGCCTTGGCCTCAGGCGACGGCTACATCCTGCCGAGTTTTCCGGTTCGGCTGGCGGCCACAAAGTATCCCGAACTGTATCCGGCTCTGCTGGCCGGAGTCTGGAAGTTTGATCACCATTTTCCGGGCAATCTGAGTTTGGCCGTTGCCTTGACGCTCTTCCTCGGCTGCGTTGCGCTGGCCTTCACCTTCCTCCTGCTGCGGCGCTGGCCAGGCCTCAACGACTGGGATGCACTAGGAGTAGTCGTTCTCTGTGCTTTCTGCGGATATTTCCTCGACTTAAGCGCTTCCGTCATGAGCGATGTTCCCTTCATGGCAGCGTTGTTGGGAGCAGTCTGGCTCGCGGAGCGTGGCCTGTGCACTCCCCAACACCAACCTCGCACCGGCGGCTCAGGGAACTGCTCCCACAGATTTCTGGTCGGCCCCCTTGAGGCAGGGGGCTGGGCGGTTCTCGGCGCAGGAGCGCTGGCCGGACTCTCGATTGGCTTCCGCACCCTCGGTGCCGCCGTTGTGGCCGGCATCGGATTGGTCCTGCTCATGCGGTGCGAATACCGGAAGCTCTTCCTGTTTTCCCTGGTCGCTGCTCCTATCGCAGTGCTGATGGCATTGCCTCAGCTGATCGTTTTAGTTCACCCCTCGGCCATCCAACTTGCGGCAGTGCCGGGCGACTCGGGCTGGACGCAAACGCTCTGCTATTACAAAAGTTATGCATGTGGAATCCAGACAAGTGAAAGTGGGGCTGGGGCGCTCCGCGCCGTGATCCTGACTAACCTGAGAGGCGCGATCGAACAGCCCGCCCTGTACCTGCTGATGCCTATGGCGGGGCGGTGGAGGGTTGGCGAGCGGGCGCTTGTGGGGCTTCTGAGCTTCGGCACCTACGCGGGCGTGGGGAGATACGTTGGCAAGTGTGGACGGCGAGCCGTCCCTGTTCTTCCGGTCGTGCTCTCTCTATACCTGCCGGTGGTTGTTGTCTGCCCGTGGACGGTGGAGCGGTACCTTGTCCCACTTCTACCTCTCTTGTTCGGGGGATTGTGGGTGGAGGGGAAACACCTGTTTGGGATTGTGAGGAACGCCCTACGGAGCGGCGGTAAGGTTGGGGAACGTCTGACCGGGGGAGTCCTCGCGCTGGGTTTGTTGAGCTTGGCCGCGATCATCGCGGTGAACTATGGCTACGTGATTCCGGCGTTCGCGGCCCACCAGGCGACCGGAGACAGCAAGCTTTTGAAGGACGAACTCGGGGCATACACTTGGCTCCGCAAGCATTCGACAACGGAGGCCAAGGTCATCGCATACCGGGATGGCCTTTCATATTTATATGACGAACGCAGGTCCATACAGCCGATTGACCTTCTGACGCAAGCCTTCTTTCAGAATAATATCCATTACGCTCGTCGGGACGCGGCGCGCCTAGCGGATGTGGCACGATATATCGGCGCCAGCTATTGGCTCGTCACGCCAGACGACTTTTCCTACGACAGCCCAGCCGGCACGGCCCTTCTGCGAAAGCGAGAAGACCAAATCCTTGCGAAAGCGCCCATCGTATACCGCAGCCCTGACGGTGCGGTGCGGCTTTATGATGTCAGAGAGCTTTTTAGAAACGCAGGCCCCGCCAGACAGCCTCCCGCGCAGAAGGATATCGCTCATTCAAAGCTATTAATACTACTGTGTCATAAGCGGCGATTGCACCAGAACGGGTCGCACAATTAAGGGGTTGCGTCGTTTATGACATAGTGGCGCTAAGGAAGCGCTTGCCAACGCCCGGGGCTTTCCCCAACCGGAGACGACCGCCGTAGCGCTGATATTTCGAGAGAGAACCAAACCGCCATTCCGACCACTACGAAAAAAGTCAGGTTCACGCGGTGAACCGAAACTCCTGGGCTGAAAATCATTGCGAAACTCAAGCACAGCAGAGAAATGCTTTTCCACACCGTCATGCTTCTTCGACCCTGCGCATCGTGCTCGTAGGCAAGGGCCAGAAATGCAACCAGAAGAAGCGGAGTCAACTCGTGGACGTATAGATGATAGCTTGCCAGCAGCGCCACGACGACCGCTAGACAGAACTGGAGGTCGAAGTCACGACCCTCGGGCTGGGATATGCTGCTGAACTTCCAAGCCGCATAGCCGAGCATGAGAACAGTGGCGACCAAAACAATGAGGAACACGTCAAGCTCCGGGAGCTTTGCCCCCAAAAAGGCCGCAACCGCAGCACGCAAACTCAGCATTGATGAAAGGAAAACGCCGTTTGTACGGCTTCCGCCCGTGCGCCCAACTTCCAGCAAGACGTGAAGGTAGTCCCGCAGACCACCCCACCTGACTAGAGCTAACGAGGCTAGAAAACAGGCTGCACCTGCGCAAAAAAAACCACCAAGCACCTTTCGGCGAAATCGCAGCACGAAGATGAAAACGAAAGGAAGAATGATCTCAAACCGATAGAGACCGGCGCCGAAAACAAGGCCGGCGAGGAAGTCCCGTCGCCTTTTCAGCGCGAGGAACCCCGCAAGAAAGATAAGAGCGAGAAGGACGGAATCCTGACCGACGGCAAACGCCTGAACAACCGGGATGAGCCAGGCGGCAATCCATGCGACACGATTCGTGGCGTCCATCTTATAGCCGGTGTAGCGAACCAGGAAAAGCGTCAATGTAAGCACGATAAGACTGAGCACGCTCCACACCACAAAAGCCCGGCGATAGGAGAAGAAGGAGAACGGTACGCAGAGCCACGCCTCGAAAGGAGGGTGGTCAAGCGGAAAGAATTCTCCCTCCGGAAGAAACTCTCGCTCGACTCTTTGCTGCACGTCGGGATCGTACAGTCTCCTCCCCAAGCCACGCCTCACCATGGTCCCTGCCGTGTAAAACTCAATGAAATCTGGTGTGCGTTTGGGGTTGTCCACCGAAAATTGCTTAAGGGGACCGAGGATGAACGTGACCGCGACCGCAAAAATCCCGAAGAATAGCCAGAGCCTCGGCGACCTCAACCAGGATTTACTGTCGAGCGCTTGGACGGGAGAAGCGTCCGCTGTAGTCGCAAGCTCCCGTTTGGATCCCGAAGCAGCCGGTTTTCGGCCCAATCCCATGCCCCTGTCACTGCAAATTTCGCCCCATCGAAGCCGCACACCCGGCGGGTCCTCTCGCGTGGAAAACACCCCCCACGTCATGCTGCGGTCCAAAGCCTTCCAAACCGATCCGCCGTTGCCTGCCTCGGGAGCGGCCTGAAATAGTAGGACGGTAACGCCGCAGGCACAAGCAGTTGAATCGAAGAACTTGCAGACAGGAAGGACATTCGGTAACGGCCCGCTGCCGACCCCAAGTGGCTGCGAAAAGCCGGGCGGAGACAGTGAGTAACCTGGAGGGCAACGCTGCGCGTTTCGCACCCGCCGCGCGCAGGTGTCGTCTGGTAAGCTTCGTGAGGCACGGAGGGTTTCGGTGCAACCGGCTAACACCAGCGAATCTCTAGCCACCCAATCGGCAGAGATCAACGAGA
>JAKASX010000072.1 GCA_021818865.1 Acidobacteriota bacterium | reverse complement strand
CGCTCCATGATTTTTCCTCGTTATCATCAGGTCGATTGTGTGCGGAAACTGATTGCCAGCGCTCGAGAGCACGGCACGGGCTTGCGCTACCTGATAGAACATTCAGCCGGCAGCGGAAAGAGCTTCACCATCGCGTGGCTCGCCCACCAGCTTTCGACGCTGCACGACGCCACGGACCAACGCGTCTTCGATTCCATCGTCGTGATTACCGACCGGCGCGTGCTCGATCGGCAGCTCCAGCGCACGATGCGCCAGTTCGAGCAGACGTTAGGGGTGGTCGAGAACATCGACACGACCTCGCGCCAGCTCAAGGAGGCACTCGAATCGGGCAAGACAATCATCGTCACCACGCTGCAAAAGTTCCCCGTGATTGCGGACCAGATTGGAGAGCTTCCTGGTAAGCGATTCGCCGTGATTGTCGACGAAGCGCACTCGTCTCAATCCGGCGAGAGCACGAAGAGCCTCAAGGCGGTCTTGGCTACCAGTTCGCTGGAAGAAGCGGAGCGTGAGGAGGCCACGGCGCAGACCCCGGAGGAGGAGCTGGAAAGCAGAATTCTGGAGGACGTTCAGAGGCGCGGCTCGCTTCCGAATCTCTCCACATTCGCCTTCACGGCCACGCCCAAGCCGAAGACGTTGGAGCTTTTCGGAAACCGCCGCGCCGACGGGAAGTTTGAGCCTTTTCACCTTTACAGCATGAGGCAGGCCATCGAAGAGGGTTTCATTCTCGACGTGCTCGCCAACTACACGACCTATAAGGCGTACTGGAGACTGCTCAAGAAAATCCAAGACGATCCCCGTTTTGACAAAAAGAAAGCTCAATATCTGCTGAAGTCCTTCGTCGAGTTGCACCCTCACGCGATTGAGGAAAAGACGAAGGTCATGGTTGAGCACTTCGTTGCCAACGTACAGAACGAGATCGTCGGCCGAGCGAAGGCCATGGTTGTGACCAGATCTCGGCTGCACGCCGTACGCTTCAAGCTGGCGTTCGACAAATATATCGCCGAGAGGGGTTACCCGTTTAAGGTGCTGGTGGCGTTCTCGGGGTCGGTTCACGACGGTGGGCAATCGTACACGGAAGCCAATATGAACGGCTTTTCCGAGTCACAGACGGCCAAATCGTTCGAGCATCCTGAGTACCGCTTCCTGATCTGCGCGAACAAGTTCCAAACAGGCTTTGATCAGCCGCTGTTGCATACGATGTACGTGGATAAGAAATTGGGTGGAGTGAGTGCCGTTCAGACGCTCTCACGTCTGAACCGCACGCATCCTGAGAAGAAGGGCACGATGGTGCTCGACTTCGCCAACGAAGCGGACGAGATCAAGGCGGCTTTCGAGCCGTATTTCGAGGCAACGCTCCTGTCCGAGGCCACGGATCCGAATCTGCTCTACGACACTCAGAGTCGGCTTTTGGGTTTCCCGGTGTATACGCAAGCGGATGTGGATGGCTTTGCCAAGCTCTATTTCAACCCCAAGGTGGCGCAAGATCAGCTTTATGCTGCCCTCGCACCGGTGGTGCAACGCTTCCGTGAGTTGCCGAGAGACGAGCAATACGACTTCCGCGGTCAGCTTACGGATTACATACGGCTATATGCCTTTCTGGCGCAGATTGTGACCTTCGCCGACTCGGAATTGGAAAAACTCTACGTGTTTGCGCGGCTCTTGCGGCGACTTCTGCCCGCGGATCGTGAATCCTTGCCGCGCGAAGTGCAGCAGGACATTGACATGGAGTCCTACCGCCTTCAGAAGATCGGCAACGGCAAGATCACGCCGCGGCGCCAGGCCGGTCTGCTTGAACCCCAGGGTGCCAGAGGCGGGTATGGACTTTCGCCGGAAGAGCTGGAGCCCTTATCACGCATCATCGCCGACCTGAACGAGCGATTTGGGCTCAATCTCGGTCCCGAGCATCGGCTAACGCTGGGTCAGATGATGGAAAAGCTCGATGCTGATCCGGCGCTCGGCGCAAGTGCGCGGGTGAACACCCGTGAAAACGTACGGTTGACCTTCGACCACAAGGCGGAACAGATCATCCAGGAGATCGTCGACTCGAATTTCGAGCTTTACAAGCGTATCACCGACGACCGGGCCTTCGGCGAGGTAGTGAAAAACTTCCTCTTCGACCAGTACCTGCGGTCACATCGCCAGGCGGAAGAGCTGATCAAGCGCGGCGAGTCGAAGACATTGGAGTTCAAGGGCACGCTGCGCTGGAACCTCAAGGAGGATCGACAGGACGATAAGGCGATCACCCAGGCCGTCCTGAAAACGGTCGCGGCGTTTTTGAATACGGAGGGCGGAGACCTCTTGATTGGCGTGGCAGACAACGGATCGATCGTAGGCATTGAGAGAGACCGCCTCGAAAACGACGACAAATTCATGCGCCACCTGGCGCAGGTGGTGCGCAATGGTCTCGGTGATCGCGCAAGCACGTGCATCGACCCCAAGGTGCAAGTCATTCAAGGTAAATCCGTATGCGTGGTGAGCTGTCAGCGCAGCCCCGAGCCCGTGTTCCTGAAGTGGAAAGGCAACGAAACGAGCCCCGAGGGTGATTTCTACGTTCGCAGCGGCCCCGGGACCGTGGAGCTGTCCCCCGAGAACGCTAGGGAGTACATCCGAACCCGATTTCCAAACTGGAGCCGTCCCGCTGTCCGCCCCTGAGTGGGTGCCAGTCGCGCGCCGACTCGACGCAGGCCTAAGTATCGCCGCTTTGCGGATCTGGTGCGCGCTGGCGCGCGGCGGGCGTGCGGGATTTAGCCGGTTCATTTTTTCGCGGCGCATACGCGTTGGGATGATAACGCGGAGCGGGCGGGGACCTGCCTACGCTGAAGCTACGGCGAGGCAGGCCCGCCTTCCCGATTGGGGTGAATCGGGACTCCTCGCGTCGACGACAATGTCGAAGCTACGGCGCGGCAAGCCAGTGGCGCGGGGAAATGCGCACAGGCACAGTCCGGATGGAGGGCGTCGGGATGCAAAGAACGCAAATGCCTGTGCTACTGGCCTGCGCTTCGTATTCGGGAATGGGAACCGCGCTCGTGGAGATTGATTACGTTGCCTGACGTCGCTTCGGGGACGATCCCGGAAAGCCCCACGTTTGGCCGGTGCCAAACGCGGGGCACCCGGCCGACAGGCACGCTCATCTCCGGCGAATTCCTTGGACGATTGCGTAGAAGCGTGGGATGTCTGCCCGCGGCCCCGTGAAATTAAGCAACAGGCCTCCACCCGACATGCACCGCAGCACGGCCAGCTCAGACGCGGACATGCGGCCCGCACCAGACAATAGTGCGCCGCGGCAGACAACGACCTCGCTGCCCACCTGAAACGTGCGATGCAGGCTAAGCTGGGATCCTGCCCGCTGGAACGATCCCTTTTCCCACGACTCCCACGCTCCAAGCTCGCCGGGCTGGTGCTCAGACGGAAGGTTCGTTTGGGAGACGCTCACCACGCCACCGTGGGCTTGTCCGCGCGCTCCGTCCTCCAAAAGGGCGGATGTCGAATCGCTATCGAAGACGACCCACCCTGCCGGGACCTGTATCCTGTAGGCCTCCAGCGCGACGAAGTCCCCATTCCTCCAGTGCCACAGCGTCGCCGCGACCTGGAACCGGTGCGCATTGCCAGCGAAGTAGCCAAGAAAAGCCAGCGCAAGGAGGCAGACGGCAAGCCCCACGGTGCGCCACGCCTTCCCGTGCTGCGCGCCAAAGAACCTGAAGAGGATGCAGAAAGCCAAGAACGACAGCCCCGAGACCCATGCTCCGATGAATGCTTGCGCTCCGACAACCATCGGCATACTGCGGCCGTTATCAAAATAGATCCATCCCGCGAAGATGATGCAGGCCGCGAACAGGCAGCCAAGTATGGTTGCAATCGCCAGCGCTGCGTGGCGGGCATGCTTCATCGCGCTAACCCTCTTGCTCCGTCCGCTCCCGGGCCGGCCCCGCGCCACGGTTTCGGTTATTGCAGGTAGGCCTTCTTCAGATACTGCGCGGTCAGCTGGTTGAGCGCGGGATACGTCATTTGCAACGAATCGCGGACCGCGGCGGCAGCGCTCGAATCCTGCGTCAGATCGTGCAGCAGCCGGCGCAGGCCCCAAATCTGGTCGCTCGCGACGATCGCTTCCACCGTGGCGAGCGCCCATCCATAGGCCACCGTCGCTTGCTGCACGTTGAATCCGGTCCAGGAACCTTCGAGATCGGCCAGCGGCGGAATCTGCTTCGCGTCGTAAAGTCGCACCAGCATTTGCGCATTTCCGCCCGTTCGCAGACCCTCCATCCATTGCGCCAGTCCCTCCTGGAGCCAGGTGGGCGCGCGGCCCTGGGTCATCTGCGTGATGAAACTGTGCGTCAGTTCGTGCTTCAGCACCAGCGCGAGCTCTGGCGTCATCCGCGATTCGCCCTGCACCGGCACGCGGATACGTCCGTCGTTGATGCCGTCGGCCCAACTCGGCGCCCGCGTAACGTCGAAAAACTGCCGATTCGTATAGAGAATCACCGCGATCGGTTCGGGAGGCGTGTATCCGAGCGTGTCTTCGATCGTCTCAAAATCCTTGTCGAGCGCGCCCATCACCGCCTGCGCGAGTTCGGGCATCGCGCCGCCCTCGTAGTGGAGAATGAAATGGCTCGTTTCTCCTTCCTGGAATCCGCGCTCGACTTTCTGGTCGCGCTGGGCCTTGGCGAGCAACGCGGCGACGGTCGGGTTGGGGCTGATCTGCTGAGACAGCTGCCATTCGCGAATCGCCCGGCCCACGCGGTCGAGCCCGTAATCGGCCCAGCCCGAAAGCGTGGCGGCGACGGCCGACCGTGGATCGATTTGCCGCACGCGGTCGAGCGAGCGCAGCGCGTCGGAATACTCGCTCAAGCGGAGATGAACCGCGGCCAGATCGAGCAGGCCCAACTCTAGCAATTTCGGATTTTTCGTCGAAAGGGCGATCGCCGCATGGAACTGGTCCTTGGCGCGGCCGTTGTCGTTTTGCGAATAGTGGTATTGCCCGGCCAGGATGTGGCCCAGCGCGGCCAGATCCATCGCCGCGGGCGATCCGTTTTGCGCCGCGGCGTCCAGCTGGTCGAGTTTGATCGTATTGACCCCGTTCCCGGTGACCACTTCAGACGCCAGCTTTTTATAGGCGTCTTTCGCCCGCGCGGAAGGCATGGAAATGGCGATCTGGATTTTCCGTTCGCTCGCGGAGGGTGTCGCGCCGCCCCCGGAGCCGCCGCTCACCACCGTCGGTTCAGGCAGGGAAGGCGACACGGTGAAATGCGGCATCGAAACTTCCAGGTCGCCGCACGCCGCGTAACCGAGCGGGGCCGTTTGCGCGGCAAGGCTCACGCTGCACCAATCGCCGGTCGCGCCGGCGATTTCCAGATTCACGAATAGCGAATCGCCTCTCTTGAGCGTGCGAACCACGTCGCTCGATGGATCCATTTCGGAATAAACGGCGATCGTGGCCGATTTGACCACGGCTTTTCCCGGCGGTATCGCGGCGGCCCCAGGAGAGAAAACACACACGAGGCAGGCAATCGCGATTCCGGCAGCGAGTCGCCGGACGCAGGCGCGCAGGTTCGCCTGGGAGAGCACGGCGAAGCCAGTATCGCACGATTTTCGCGGCGTTTTCGCCGACGGGGTGTTGCGCCTGAGGAACCCGGTTCCGGCCGCCTCAGCGCCTGGTGCCGGAACCTGACCCGAGCGTGGGCAAGCCCAGCGAAGCGGCCGGCGCGTGGTCGAGGAAATAGCGCGCGACGATCGCCGGCTGCTCGGCGATCCGTTTTTCCTGCGCGTCCACCACCAGGCGCATGAACTGCGCCATGCTCCAGACGAGCGGCGTGGCGCTGCCGGTGCCCTTTCCAAATACGAAATTGTAGGAAGTGGGATCGGCGCGGTCCCACACCTGCTCTGGAATCATTCCGCCGTCGTTGGCGAAATGCAGCATCGCTTCGATGTAGGGTGTGGGATTGGCCCCCAGCGCCACTTCGTATTCGCCACGCTCCCCGGTGAAGATCGGCCAAACGCGTCCGATGCCTTGTCCGATCCACGGTCCGCCAAAAAAAGTTTCGCCGTAGCCGTCGTGGTTGTAGCGATGAAAGCAGGGACCGTAGGGAGTTTCGACGCGAATCGTTTCGTCAATCACGCGCAGGGAATTTTCGATGATGGGATTATCCGCCGGCCGAATGCCCAGCCGCACCAGTTCCAGAAATCCCTGATCCACGACGTTGCGTTCGTCCCACATGCCGCCGCCGTTGTGCACGTCCAGCCGGTAGCCGTCGTTGGGGTTGGTGTTGTTGTCGATGCGGATGTAATAGCCGCGCTTGGCGAGCGGCCCGCCCAGATCGCCGGTGGTCGTGACGAGCCATTTTTCCAGATGCGAAGCCCAGTCGTCGGCCGTTTCCAGATATTTGCGCGCGTCGGCCGTCGCTCCATTTTTCTGGGCGATGGCGGAGGCGCAAACCAAACCGGCAATTTCCGCGGCCATGGTCGACGGCGAATAGCCGGAAACTTCCTCCCAGCGATCTTCCTGCGTCGCCGGCCCGTGTTCCAGCACATAATCGGCTTCCGGGCGCACGTGCTTTTCCCACGTCGTGCGATCGGTCTCGCCGAGTTGCCAGGCGAGGATCATCGGATAGCTGTCCTGGTCCATTTGCTGTGCCGTCCAGTAGGGTTTGCCATCGAGCCAGCTATTTTGCGGAAAACTGCCGTTGGGTTCCTGCTGAACGTTATAGAGGTAATCGAGCGCGCGCCGCGCGGTTTTGACGTCGCCCGCAACCATCAGCGAAGTGGCGGCTTCGTACAGGTCGCGCGCCCAGACGAGGTGATAGCCGCCGACGGTCGGCTTCGCCGACGACACCGCATAGCCCCACGGAATGCTCATCGAGGCGATGATCGCGCCACGATACGTCTTGTCTTCACTGGCGCGAATGACCATCGCGGCCAATTCGAATTCGCGCTCGTAGGCCGGACTCACGCGGATCAGGCGCTCAAGATAGTGCGCCCATCCGGCGTCGTATTGGGTTCGAATCGCCGCGAATCCGCGCGCCAGGCTGCCGCGCGCGGCCGCAATCGCCCGCTCCGGCGTTTTCCCGAAGCCCAGTGCCAGCGTGAAATGCGCGGGCGAAGCGATGCGCGCGGTTTGCACCACGTTGCCGTCGGCTGCGCGCGCGTAGCGCCACATGAGCCGGCGATGCAGCATCAGGTCGGTGTAGCCGTCGTTCACGCCGTCGAACCCGTTCGCCGTTTCCGCGAATCCGCTCGAGCAAACGAGGGCCGATGCGGCGCGCGCTTTCCGCGCCACGAGCGCGCCCGCTTCGCTGAACCCGGTATTGCCGTATCCCGAATTTTCGAGTGCCGGATGGTACAGCACATACAGTGCGTCGCTGGCCGGCGCCGAAAACCGCACGTCGATGAGCAGCGTATTCCGCTCCGGGTCGGTGGCGTAGGTCTTCGTGATAGTGAAGTGGGCGGCGCGATCGGAGCTGATCTGGCGGAAGAGCAGGGATCGGTCGTCCAGCCGCACCAGCTTGTGCCGCATGTCGCGCGATTCGATCCAGACGTGTTTACCGTCGCTCACAGCGAATTCCAGCGTGCGCACGTCCGCCGTGTCCACGCGCGGATAGTAAACTTCGGTCAAGATCCCGCCTTCGAGTGTGAACCAGACCTTCGATTGCGTCGTGATGGAGGTGCCGATCCCGTCCTTGCTCGCGGGCGTCCATGTGGGCAGGTTGCCGGGCCCTCCCGGCGCTGATGCGCCGCCACGCTGCGCCGCTTGCCCGTGAGCCGCGAGCGGCGCCATCAGCAAAAGGCAAAACGGCAGCGCCGCCATTCCGGCACGATGCGCGCCGCCCATCCGTGTCCGGCGAGCGCGGGAATCCGAAAGCCGTTCGTGCGCCCTGTTTTTCCATTTCGCCAGCCCAAAGCCGATTGTCCAAATGCGCTTCATTTAGTGCACCCGATAGAGGTCGAACCCGGCCGGAGGCAGCGAAATCCGCACTCGATCGCCTTTGACGGCCAGGGACGTTCCGCCCAGCAGCGGCGTCAGTTCCCTGGCGCCCGAGAGCGGAGTTTGGCCGAACCGAAGTTCGAGCGTGTCTTCCTTTCTTCCCGCGTTGAAAACGGCCAGCACTCGTTCGCCGGAAGTCACGCGGGCGTAGGCGAACGAATGACGGTCCCATGCGATGTCCCACAGCTTGCCCTGGCGCAGCGCCGGATTTTCGCGGCGCAGGCCCAGCATCCGCTGGAGGTGCAAGAAAATCGCCTGCTGAGCCAGCGTGCGGCCCGCCGCTGTAAAGGCGTCGCGCGGATCGCCGGGAAATCCGCCAGGGAAATCGTGGCGATTGTCGGGATCGTTTCCACCCGTCATGCCGAGTTCATCGGCGTAGTAGAGCTGCGGAATCCCGCGCATCGTCAGCACGATCGATTGCGCCAGCTCCAGACGCGCCGCCGAGCTGCCCGGCGCGCTCGCGAATCGCGGGACGTCGTGATTGCCCAGAAACGTCACCAGTTGCTGCGGATGGGGATACAGGCGGTCGTGCGCCAGCACGCTGACCATCGTTTCGACCGGCGCATTTCCGAGCAGCACCTTGCGCAACGCGAAAAAGAACGGGTAATCGAAAACCGTGTTCACCCCGGTATCGATGCCGTCGAACTGCTTGCGTCCGCCGGCGAAAAACGAAACGACGTCGGGATCCGGGTTGAACACTTCGCCGATGGTGAACAAATGCGGAAACAGCCGGTGCAGTTCCGCGTGATATTCCGACCAAAACGAGCGCGAAACGTAAGGAAAAGTGTCCAGCCGGAAACCGTCAACCCCCGTTTCTTCCGCCCACCACACGCTCACCTGGATGAAATAGCGCGCCGCGTCAGGATTCGTCAGATTCATATCCGGCAGAATGTTGGCGAACCAGCCGTCCAGGACGTTGCGCCACAGCCGCGGCGGCGCGTGCGGATCGGCCAGATACCGAAAATCGGAAGAAGCGGCACTGTGATGCGCCGGTGTGCCGTGAAACCAATTCGGCTCGGGCGGATGCGCGACCCACGGATTGTGCGGGCTCACGTCGTTCACCACGATATCGAGCAGCATCTTGATGCCGTCGCGATGCGCCGCCGCCACCAGATTTTGCAAATCCGCCAACGTGCCGAAATGCGGATTCACTTCATATTCGTCGTAAGCGGAGTAGCCGTGGTAATCCTGCGCGGAATCGGGATTGTTGGCGACGATTGGCGTGAGCCACAGCGCCGTAACGCCCAGCCGCCGCAGATAGCCCAGGTGCTGCTCGATCCCGCGCAGATCCCCACCGTGGTACGCGCGTGGCTTCGCGCGATCGAACGTGCCCGGCATCGAAGCCAGATGGTCGTTGGCCGTATCGCCGTCGGCGAAACGGTCCACCATGACGAGGTAGAGAACATCGTTCGGCGTAAGGCCCTGGAATTTTCCCTGCGGGCCGGCCGGCGCGGCGAAGTGGTAGTGGATTTCGGTGGTCCCAGCCGGCGTGCGAATCTGGCAGGGCATCACGCCCGGTCGGGCGTTGAGCCCCAGGCGCAGCCAGATGAAAACGTAGCGCCCGCCGTCTGTCACTCGGGAACGCGAGACGCTCGCGCCGGAATAGTGGCATGCGATTTGCGCTCCAAATAGATTGCGTCCGTAAACCAGCAGCATCAGATGCCCAGTCAGCGGCGTCCACCAGTTCGGCGGCTCGATTTTCGTGATTTCGGGCGGCGCACCGGATCGCTGCGTGGCGCGCCCGGCGGAATTGCGCGCCGCGGATATCGCGCGGCACCACGCCGTTGGCGTTAAGGCCGAGGTGAAAATCAGCGTGCAAAGCACGGCGATTCCGGCCCTAACTGCCGGGCGGCTTCTGGCGGCGTGTGGAAGCTGGCGCATATCAAGTCACAGATGGCGAATCGCCCTGCAAAGGTGCGGGATTTCGAACCGGTCCACTGGCGGCGAATTACTCGCCGCATTTTCCTTCGAACCGGAAAGTCGAAGAATCGAGGGAGCGAGCCGGATGGGCCCGCTCCCCCGCGCCGTGGTTACCTCAGAAGATGATCCTCGCTCCCAATTCGATTTGCCGGTTGGAATAGGGAAGCGTGCTGGTGATTTGCCCGAAGAACGGGTTCGGTTGAAAGACCGGCGTGCAGGGAGCCTTTGCGCCCGAAGTTGCGCATGAGCTCTGGTAGCTGCCGATCGATCCGTTCGGTTGGCCGAAGTGTGGAGTGTTGGTGAGGTTGTAAGCCTGGATGCTGAATTCGAACCTCGCTGTCTCGGTCAGGGCGAAGCTCTTGGATGCGGAAAGGTCCATGTTCGAGAGGCCAGGACCAAACAGCAGATTGCGCGCGGCCGTGCCGGGCGCGTTGGCGACGACGCTGCCGTCGGGATAGAGCGTGGCCGCCGGCGCTGACAGGCAAGTGCCGCTTCCGATGTAATGATTCAGATTTCCCGGCTGTGTGGAAGGCAGGCAGCTTGCATCGGGCCGCAGCACCGCGTTCGAGCTGCCGCCCACCGAAGTGTCGAACGGCAAGCCCGCCGACAGTGTGTAGATGCCGTTCACCTGCCAGCCGCCCAGCACCAAGTCCACCGGCCGCGACCAGTGGTTGCCCCACCGCATTCCCCGCCCGAACGGCAGGTGGTAAAGCGAGCTGAGCACCATCACGTACGGCTGATCGAGTTGCGAATAGCCGCGGTCCTGGTTGAGCTGCAGGATATTCTGTGGCGATGTGCAATCGAACGCGCCGCAGGCCGTGTCCAGAATCTTCTGCCACGTGAACGATCCCGTGAATTGCCATCCGGCCGTCATTCGACGGTTGAACTCGATCTGCATCGAGTTGTAGTCCGACGTGCCCACCGTGCTCTGCACGGTGACCCCGCCCAGACACGGGAAGTTGATCGTCAGATTGGACGCGCAGGGATTGAACTGGTTCGGCCCTGCTGGCGTGGTGCCGTGCACCGGCTCGCCGAACGGCTGCGCATTGTCGTTGTAATAGGTCATCTCGTGGAACCCGTGGTCGCCCACGTAGCCGATGCTGAGCGACATGTTCTCGCTGAGCTGCCGTTCGACTTGAAAGTTCCATTCCGCCACGCGCGGCATCACGTTCGAGGGCAACGAGGCCAGCACCGAAACGTTTTGTGGAGCGCTCAGGTTGAAACTCGGCGGGAAGTAGCCGAGCGGCAATGCCTGCGTTGCGTCCATCGAGTTGTTGTTGCACTGGGATGGCGAAGCAGCGCACGCAGCCACCTGGCTCGGCGTGCCGGTTTGACCGGAAAGCGTGATCCGGTAGCCATTGTCGTAACTGAAGGACTGTTCGCCGCTGAACGGCGGGTTCTGCGCCAGCTGATTGGAAATTCCGCCGCGGTCGAGGAACGAGAACAGCCCGAAGCCGCCACGTACCACCGTCTTTCCGTCCGGAGTCAATTGGTACGCGAAGCCGAGCCGTGGATTGAAATTCAGCCAGTCGCTCGGAATCAGCGCCCGCGAGGCGCCGCCCGATCCCGCGATTTCGATTTGGCCGGTTGCGACATTGAAATTCGACTGCCGGTTGAACACTTCGATCGGCCATGTTAGAAGGTCGTAGCGCAGGCCGAGGTTGATGTTCAGCCGCGGCCGCACCGCCCAATCGTCCTGAATGTAGAAACCGTCTTCCCAACTGCGAGTGCCCACCATGCCGTACGGCGGCCCGATCGAATAGGAGTTCACGAAGCCGGCCAGCAGGTCGGAGACTTCGTAGTGCGTTGGGCTTTCGCCGCCACCGTTGCCGAACAGGAAGAAATAGCCCTTACCGGCGAGAGGACGGAACAGGTTCACCTGGCGCCGGATGATCGAAGCGCCAAAGGTGACATCCTGATTGCCGTGAATCCAGGTCATCGCCTCATTCCACTCGATGCCCGTCTGCGGAACCAGGTACGGGCCGTAGTCTCCTGTGTATTCGATCTGCGTGTTGTAGCCACCGATCAGCGCGATGCCGCCCAGCAGGGGGCTGGTGTTGCAGTTCACGATGCCGAGTTGCGTGCACAGCGGCGTGCCCTGGTCGGGTGGCGTGTAGCCGTAGGTCGTCCGGATGAAGCCCAGATGCATCTGGCTGAGCAGGTTTGGATTCACGATGTGCGTCCAGCCGAGCGCGAGGCCGTAGGGGTGGTTGAAATTCTCACCCGAGCCGAAGCCCGACGGCAGCGTCGTCAAAAAAGTCGTGCTCGTCTGGTCGGAGCGATCGCGGGTGAATCGGCCGAAGAAGCGGTCTTTCGTGCTCAGATCGTAGTCGATCCGGACGTCGAAATCGTTCCAGTTCTCAATCTGCGATCGGCTGTTCACGTAGTTGTTGATAATCGTGCCGCAGCGCGAATCGGTTGCGGGGCTGCAATTCGGTTCCGGAAATGCCTTCAGGTAATTCAGGCCAACCGGATTGATGCGGCCGGTCGGGATCACGTTGGGTTGCGTGCCATTTCCCATGAACGGCTGGCCGGTCGTCGGATCGTAAATCACCACCGGTCCGCCCAGTCCCGTGCCGGTGCAGCCGGGATTGCCGGTGCAGAGCAGTTCGGAAAAATTCCCCTGCCGCATCAGATCCGTCGGCACGGTGCCGACCGCGCTTTCCTGCGGCACGTTCATGCGCAGGGCGCGGTAATCGGCGAAAAAGAACAGCTTGTTCTTCAGGATGGGTCCGCCCACCGAACCGCCGAAGAAATTCCGCGCGAAGGGTGATTGGCTGGTGTTAAAGAAAGGAATTGAATCGAGATTCTGATCGCGGTGGTAGTAATACGCGTCGCCGTGGAAGGCGTTGGTGCCGCTCTTGGTCAGGATTTCCACGATGCCGCCGCCCGCGCGCCCGTATTGCGCTGAGGCGTTGTTCGTGACCACGCGGAATTCCTGAATCGCGTCGAACGGCGGGAAAATGACGATGGAATTGACCAGCGATTCGTTATTGTCAATGCCGTCCAGAATGAAGTTGTTGGCCTGCGGCGGCAATCCGTTCACCGCCAGGGACGCTCCGCCCGTCTGTCCGTAGCGGAATGTCTCGGCGTTGTTCTGCGAACCGGTGGCGATGCCGGTCGGCACTCCGCGGGTGACGCCCGGCGTCAGCGTGGCCAGTTGCGTGAAATTCTGCTCGTCCAGAGGAAGCTGGGTGATTTGTGGACCGACGATCACGTGGCTGATGGTCGAATCGGCCGCGTGAAGCAACGGCGCACCGCCCTTTACCGTCACGGATTGTGTCACCGCGCCTACCGCCAGCTTGAAATCGACCACCGCAACTTGCGAAATCTGCAGCGTCATTTCGCGCTCGGAACGTTGAAACCCCGTTTTTACCACACTCACGCTGTAATGGCCCGCCGGCAGCGCCGGGGCCACGTACAAGCCGTTCGCGTTGCTCGTCACCGTAGCGACCAGCCCCGTGTCGATGTTCGTGATGGTGACCGTAGCGTCCGGAACCGCCGCTCCCGAAGGATCGGTGATCGTTCCTTGCAGTCGCGCACTGGTGGCCTGGGCGAATGCAGTGGCGCAACTGAAGGCCACGGCGATAAGTCCAAGCGCCGCCGCGCGCACAAGATTCTTACACCTCATCTGGAGGCTCCTTTTTTTCGGCCTGGCCGCCCTCTGTCCGGATCATCCGGCGCGTGCCAATCTCGCGCGGTTTTTCCGGCGCAGCAAAGAGGCACCCGAAGTTTTTCTTCAAACCCGTTTCGACACACCCGCGAGCACAAATCCGCGTCGCGTTTCGAAACCCCCTATACCCAACAGCCCCACCAATCTCCACCTTGGGCAGGGGAAAGCGTAAGTTTCACGCGGTTTGATACCGTTACACGTACAAACCCTTGGATTGCACGGAGTTGCCCCTTTTGTTAATGTCTTGTTACGCAGGCGCGAGTGGGTGCGATGCACGAAAGGGATCAGTACGCGAAGCAGGTTGAGCGGCTGACCGCCAGCCAGACTCTGCGAAGTTCGGAATCGTTGTGCCGGTTGTTGCGTTACCTGGCGGCCTACGCTTTGGAGCACCCCGGCGAACCCCTCAAGGAATATCAGATCGCCGTCGAAGCCTTTGGCCGTCCTCCGGATTTCGATCCGCAGTTGGATTCAACGATTCGCGTGCAGGCCGGGCGCCTGCGGCAAAAGCTGGCGGAATACTACGCCGGCGAAGGCGCCGAAGACTCCATCCTGGTCGAGCTGCCCAAGGGCACCCACACGCTAGCGTTTCATCCGCGCGGCCACGGCTCGGCGAAATTCCACGCGGGCGGCGAAGGCGAGCCGCTGAACGGCCACGAATTTGCCGCCGCGCCCGATGCGCGGTCGAGCTGGTGGCTTTCGAAGCCGGTGCAAATCGGGGTTCTTGCGCTGATGGTTGTGGCTGTCGCGCTTGGCTTGATCGCCATCTTTCATCATCCGGCGACCGCGGTGTCCACTTCGGCCGTGGTCGCTCCGCCGCCGGCGCTCACCGCGCTCGATCATCTCTGGCGGCCGTTTCTCGCCGATCCCGAAGAGCCGATCGTCGTCTATAGCAACGCCTTGTTTGTTGGCCGGCCCGAAACCGGCCTGCGCTACTACCAGCCGGGGCGCGATTCGCCCGATCACATCTTCGATCAATACACCGGCGTCGGCGAGGTGATGGCCGTGCACGATCTCGACGACCTGTTCGCCCGGTTCGAGCATCGCGTGGTGGTGAAGCGCGGCGAGCTGTTCACGCTCGACGACGTCCAGGACAACAATCTGATTTTCATCGGCTCGCCTTCGGAAAATCTCACTCTCCGCGAAATCCCCGGCACCGAAGATTTCGTTTTCCACCGCATGACCACAGGTCCGCGCAAGGGCGATCTGGCAATCCTCAACGTCGATCCGAATCCCGGCGAGCAGTCGGCCTACCTGGCGAGTCCCTCCGACCAACCGATGACGCGCGATTACGCCGTCGTAGCGCTGATGCACGCTCTGAATCCGGCGCACTGGGTGATGATCCTGGCTGGAACCACCACGTTCGGCACGCAAGGCGCGGTCCAATACGTCAGTCAGGAAGCCAACGTCAAGGATCTCCTGTTGCGACTGTCCGTCGATCCCACCGGAGCGCTCAGCCCCTTCGAAGCCCTCCTCCAAATCGAGGTCACCAAGGGCGTCCCCGTCCAGGAAAAACTCCTGTCCGTCCGCGAACGGCCCTCGCAATAGGCCACCGCCGGCTATTCGGCGCTGGGCGTTCGAAATTCGTCCCTTGAAACTCGCGATGCGATGCTCGGGCCGCTCCAAGGACTGCGCGATGATTCCGGTCAGCGCGAAAGGGTGGCGAATTTGACGCGCGGGGAGGGTGTCACTCCAGGGGACATGCGTTTGTGGGGTTAATCCTTTTGCTTTCCGATAACTGCGGGGATTCGAGGGCGTCACGAAATTGAAGTTTGCGAAAACGCATATGTACGATTTCATGCGATTGGGATCGTATGGGGAAATGGATTGCGGATCACCGTATGAATACGTGGTTTTTCTTCGCGAGCATTTTTGGAAATCGCGAAATAGACGGTTCTTGGACAAACAGGGGGAGTGCTGAAGGTGCACGGCCGGCTAATTGATGGCGACGACGAGGAGCGTGGCGTCGTCGTGAAACTGGCCGTTGCAGAACTGAGTGACCTGGGCGAGTAAGAGACGATTCAATTCCGACGCGGGGTTCCGACCGCTTGCCTGGGCGACGGCGGCGAGATTTTCGCTTCCGAATTCCTCCCCGTCGGAGCGGACGGCTTCGGTGATGCCGTCGGTGTAAAGGACAAGGCGGTCGCCGGCGCTCAAGCGGACGGTGAACTCCTCGTATTTCCAGTCGGGGAAAAGGCCAAGTGCGGCGCCGCTCCCCGCCAGTTGGTGAACGGAATCGGCCGAAACGAGCAATGGAGCCGGGTGGCCAGCGTTGCAGTAGCGCAGGATGCGGTCGGGGCCGTTCAATACCGCGTAGAAGAAAGTGACGAACCTATCGGTGGAGCAGTTCTCGCAGAGTACTTGGTTTATCCGGCCGCAGACGCGCGCGGGACTTTCCGCCTCGCGCGCGAAGGCCCGCACACTGGCTTGGACGTTGGCCATGAGCAGGGCCGCGCAAATGCCTTTGCCCGCGACGTCCGCAATGCAGACAGCGAGCTCTTGTTTGCCGAGCTGAAACACGTCGAAATAGTCGCCGCCGACGATCCGCGCAGGCTGCCACGCTGTGGCGACTTCCAGACCGGGAAGCTGGGGGACGGATTTGGGAAGTAGCGCCTGCTGAATTTCCCGTGCGCTTTCGAGTTCCTCTTCCTGCATCGCGAGCTGCGCGGCGCCATTTTGGACCGATCGCTGCAGATCCTCGTTGCGCGCTTCCAAGCGGTTGCGCGAGGCGGCATACAGGTAGATGCCAAGACCGTAAGCGAACGTGATCAGCGTCGCAAACTTCCAATCGGCTCGGACCCCCTGCCACAACGATTGCGGCAGTGGTGGAACAATCCACCAGACAATCACGCTCGAGACCAGATAAACGAGCGGGGTGAGGGGAATGAGAACTGCCAGAAATATCAGCAGATTGCGGGTGAACGAGCCTCGGGGCTTGCGGTGGGTCACCCAATTGAGCGGAGGCGTGATGAGATTTCCGATGACGAGCGAATAGGCGAGGGTGGTGCGAACGTGCGGCGACCGGTCAATCGCCCAGAACAGCGCGATCAGGAACAGGGCGTTTCCGACAAGGAGGGCCTGCAGCCCGAGGAGACGAGCCGCACGCGAGGACTTGAACATCACGGCACCTTGCTCTTGTCTTTACCATATCCCCATGGGCGAGAACCCTGCAAGTCCGAGTTTCCCCATGCTCTTGGCTGGACAGCTCCGTCATCCTCGAGCTGACTGGTGGCCACGGTGTTCCCTCCGAATTTTCGCCTTCGCCAAGGTAACTGAGGGAGTTGCTGGCGGGAACGAGGCGGCGGCGTGGAAGGCCGTGCCACAGCAATGCCCGTACATAGCTCGTTGGCGGAGGGCGGATCAGTGACGTGCTCCTACGAGGAAGGTGACGGCCTAGCGCTCCGGGGTTGGGGATTTACGATTGGAAATCTCAGGCGAGATGGCACAGCCAGGCGGCCAGAGAGCGGCGAGCTAGGGGGGGGCCGTGCTACTGGGGCGACTGTGGCGTGGGGGCCTGTGCCACGAGGGAATTGTAGAGGCGAATCACTTGCGCGCGACGCTCGTCTATTGCATCGAGCCAACGATGGGCATCGCGCACGCGCCAATCGGCGAGCAAGCGCGCTACGCGCGCGATTGTGGGGCCCTGGCGGGCGGAGGGGTGGTCGAGCGAATGGCCGGTGACGATGCGAAGCGCGTGATCCACGCTGCGAAAGAGCGTGGCGGCATCAGCGAGCGCGGCAGCGGAAGAGGCATCGAGCCGCCAGGGCGAACCCGACGATTCGAGCTCGCGCGCCTGCTCCACCAGATTCAAGCCGCCGGTATCCACATCGGCGAGAAGAGCGCGAAAACCGAGCGTGTATTCGAGATCGTGATAGCCGCCGGGGGCGAGTTTCAGGCTCGCACGCGCAGGACTGACGCGCCATTCGGCATCGAGGCGCTCGCGCATGCGCGCGAGTTCCTTCCGAAAAAGCATCGGGCCATCGCCCAGCGCAAAACGATCCCGCAGCGCGCAGCGCATGCGAGCGAGCGTCGCCGCCGCAAGAGAGAGATTCCCGGCGAGCGGACGCGCCTTCACGAACGTCACCGCTTCCCAGCCGGCGGCTTCGCCGCGGCAATACTGCTCGATGTAAGCGGCGGATTGCACCATTTCGCCTTCCGTGCCGCGCGGGCGCAGCCGGATATCCACGGGAAACAGCAGGCCGTGACGCGTGTGGCTGCTCACGGCGTTGACCATGCGCTCGGCGAGTTTGCGCCACGGGCCGCGCTCCTCCGCGGTGACGTCGTCGGCACAGACGAAAACGAGATCGGCGTCCGAGCCGATATCCATTTCGCGCGAACCGAGCCTTCCGAGCGCCAAAACGGCGAATGGAGCTTCCTCGAGCGCTACGCCAGGAGCCGTTTCGCGCGCCAGGCGCGCGAGCGCTTCGCCGAGCACGCGATCGGCGACGCCAGTGAGCGCGGCGAACGTCTCGAAAGGCTGGCTCAAGCCCATCGCGGAGCGCGCCACGAGCACAAGCATCGCCTGGCGCAGCGCCACGCGGAGATCGTCCAGTCCGCTCGCTGGGACGATTTCGCCGTGGCCGATCGCTGCAAAGGCGATCTGAATTCGGTCGCCATCGGGACCGACCGCGATTTCGATTTCTTCGGGATGCCGCGCGAGCATCGCGGCGGCGAGGTCGCTTCGCGCGAATAGCTCGGCCGCGCGTGCGATCCATTCCGGGTGCCGTTCGATGCGCGCCGCGAGCGCGGGATCGAGCGCTGCCGCGTCGAGAAACTGCTGGATTCCGCGCCGCGCGTGCGGATCGCCGGCGAGGCCTGCGGGCAACGGTGGCTGAGCAAAGGCTGGATGCTCGCCGCCCTCAGCCAGCAACGCCTCTGCGCCGGTCTCGCCGACAGGAGGGGAAACAGGAACGGTTCCCTCGGCCGCCGCGGGTTCGAATCGTTCGAGCACGCGCTCGTAAATCGCGCGCACCTCGCGGAAATGGAGTTCGAGCCGCGCGGCGAGTTGCTCGCCAGGCGAAGCGGTGGCCGAGGATTCGATGCCGAGGCAGCGCGCGAGGCGATCGATCTCGCGCGGTTCGGCGGGAAGCGTGTGGACTTGCAGGCCGTCGCGCAGCTGGAGCCGGTGCTCGACCTCGCGCAGGAACTGATAGGCGGTGCTGAGCCGGAAAAAATCCCGCCCGCTCAGGTAGCCCTTGTCGTGCAGGCGCTGGAGCGCGACCAGCGTCGAGCCTGTCACCGAAGCGGCAATCCAGGGATCGCCGCTGCCGAAAAGCCGCTGGAGTCCCTGCGCCAGAAATTCGATATCGCGGATGCCGCCGGGCGAAATCTTGACGTTGCGCGCGGCGGATTCGGCCGAGCGGCGAAGCAGGTCGCGTTCCATCTCGCGGCGCGCCTCGATCGCCGCGGCGAGCGCCTGGCCGCGCGATTCCGCGCGGAAAATCAGCGGCTGCACTTCGGTGAGGAACAGCCGGCCGAGTTCCCGGACACCGGCCGAGGGCCGCGCCTTAATGAGCATCTGCAATTCCCACTGGCGGGCGCGCTTCTGGTAGTAGCGCAGCGCGCCGGGAAGGCTGGAGGCGATATCGCCGCGCGTGCCTTCAGGCCGCAGGCGTAGATCCACGCGAAACACGGCTCCTTCGGACGTGGGTTCGGTGATGATTTTCAGCGTGGCCGCGCCGAGCCGGGCGAAAAATTCGGCATTTGAAATCGCGCCCGATTCGCCGCCTGCCGTTTGCCCGTCGGATTCGTAGAGAAACGCCAAATCCACGTCGGAGCTGTAATTCAGCTCTTGGCCGCCGAGCTTGCCGAGGGAAAGAATGACGAATCGCGACCGGCGCACGCGCGCGGCGGCGTCGAGGTATTGCGGCGCGCCGTAGGCTTTCGTGAGTTTTCGTTCCGCCGCTTCGAGCGCCGCTTCCAGAATGACGTCGGCCAGGTGCGAAAGTTCGACGGTGGTTTCCGCGAGCGTGGCGAGGCCGAGAACGTCGCGCAGCATGATGCGGAGATATTCGCGGCGCTTGAATCGCGCGAGCAGCACAGACGTGGTGAGGTCGAAATGCGTGGCGCGAAACCTGGCCAGTTCCTCGCGCAATTCCTCGGGAGTGTGCATGCGCGCCAGGCGGTCGCCGCCGACGCGCCCGGGCGGGCGATGCAGCCAGCGGATCAGGTCGGGTTGCTGGATGAGCGTTTCGGAAAGAAAGCGCGAATGGCTGAAAACGAGCAGCAGATAATGCAGCGCTGCGGGATACTGTTCCAGATAGCCGACGAGCGCGACCGGGGCTTCGCGCAGATACCGCTCGAAATCGTTCAGCGCTTCGTCGGGATCGGGCACCTGGGCGAGCAACGTTCCCAGGCGCGCCCAGACGCCCGGCGGAAGCTGCCGCTCGATGGCCAGCAGGTTGCGCTCGGCGCGCGCCGGGTCGGTGAAGGCAATCGTGGCGAAAGCGGCGTCCATCGGCGAGGGAATAGTGTACAGCGAGTGGGCGGAACGCCTGCGCCGAGGATTGGGTGGGCCGGGCGTGCATCTGCCAGCGCGAAGGCATGGGCGCGCGTGGACTAGCGCTGTGGCGGAAGTGAACGCTGAGATTCTTCGCCGATCCTGGCCAGATCGGCTCAGAATGACAGCTTCCGCTCACGCGTTGGCGTGGCGTTGCTGGGGCCAGCGCACGGCCTAGAGGGCCGTGCCACTTCAAGGCTACGGCGGCGGGGCGCGTGGTAACCGATTCGCACCGCTTCCCAATCCCGCCATTCCGGTCCGGCCGCCGGTAGCGTACGTTTTGAATACGTCTCGGAGGATGCAAGTGAAACAGATCGCGTTGTTTTTGGGATTGCTGGCCATTGCGCCGGCGGCCGCGGCGCAGAGCGCCCCGGCGAAGCCGCCGGCCGCGCCCGCGCGCCCGGTCACCACCGACTATTTCGGCGTGAAAGTCACCGATCCCTACCGTTACATGGAAAATTTGAAGGATCCGCAAGTGGAGGCGTGGGTTCACGCTCAGGCCGAATACACCCGCTCGGTGCTCGATTCGATTCCCGGCCACGCCGCGCTCTCCGCGCAGGTGCGCAAGCTCGACGAATCCCAGCCCGCCCGGCTGAGCGACGTCACGATGCTGCCCGGCGACAGACTGTTCTATCTGAAGCAGTGGTCGGGGAAAAGCAGTTACGAACTCTATCGCCGCGACGGCTTTTCCGGAAAAGAAGTTCTGCTCGCCGATCCCATGGCCATGAATCGTCCGGACGAAGCCCCCGCGACGATCAGCTTTTTTTCGCCTTCCTTCGACGGCAGCTACGTCGCTTACGGCCTGACGCGCGGCGGCACGGAAGAAACCATCATCCACGTCGTGGACGCGCAAACCGGCAAAATGCTTCCCGACGCGATCGGTCCCGTACGGTTTCCCGTGGCTTCCTGGATGCCCGACGGCCATTCCTTTCTCTACAACCGCCTGACGCCCCCGCCTGCCGGCGCTCCGGCCACCGCCGATTACGAGCGCAGCCGGGTTTACCTGCATCAGCTCG
>JAKASX010000161.1 GCA_021818865.1 Acidobacteriota bacterium | reverse complement strand
GGAAATTCAAATGTCCCGCGGTGGTTCGCGTGGCCACGGGCGGCTATCTTTCCGGCGGCGCGATTTACCACAGCCAGTGCGGCGAATCCATCTTCACGCACGAGCCCGGCTTGCGCGTGGTGATGCCGGCGACGGCGCTCGATCTCTGCGGCCTGTTGCGTACGGCGATTCGCGCCGATGATCCCGTGCTTTTCCTCGAACACAAGCACCTCTACCGTCAGCCGTACAACCGCTCCGCGTATCCCGGGCCGGATTACACCGTGCCGTTCGGCAAGGCGAGCATCGCGCGCGAAGGCACGGACGCGAGCGTCATCACGTTCGGCGCGCTGGTTCATCGCGCCGAGGTGGCCGCCGCCGAACTCGCGCGGCAGGGCATTTCAATCGAAATTCTCGATCTGCGCTCGCTCAGCCCGTACGATTGGGAAGCGATCGGCCGCACGGTGGCGAAAACGCATCGCGTGCTGGTGGCCTACGAAGACATGCTGTCATGGGGCTACGGCGCGGAAATCGCCGCTCGTATTTCCGATGAATTGTTCGACGAACTCGATGCGCCCGTGCGCCGCGTTGCCGCGCAAGACGTTTTCTGCGCCTATCAGCCCACCCTTGAGGACGCGATTCTGCCCCAAGCGTCCGATATTCGCGCCGCCGTCGAGCGCCTTCTCGAATACTGACCCGCTCCACAGAATCTCGCTGATTAGCGCGACCCCGCTTCCGTCCGTCATCTCTGAAAGCGCGACTCTCAATACGCCGCCGCGCTTGAGCCAACCCAACCAGCTCTATAGACCGTCGGCGTCGGGCTAGACCGCGCGAACGGAGAAACGCCGCATTCACGGCGTGCGGAAATTTGCGTTGGGAAACTTACTTGGCTGCGGGAAACTCAAGAAACGATGCGGAGCCTTGGCGACGGCGCTTCCGCCGCAGTCGCGGTGGGATCGCCGCTGCGCGGCGCGTATTTCGCCGCCACGTAATCATCCACCAGCGCGCGGAACGCCGCGGAAAGCTCTTCATAGCTCCCGCGCAGCGTGGTCACCTTTTGTCCGTCGATGTAGACGGGGCAGGCGGGTTCTTCGCCGGTGCCGGGCAGGCTGATGCCGATATTCGCCGCTTTCGATTCACCCGGCCCGTTGACGATGCAGCCCATTACGGCGAGCTTCAATTCCTCCACGCCCTCGTATTGCTGCTTCCATTCCGGCATGCGGTCGCGGATGTAGTCCTGAATGCGTTCGGCGAGTTCCTGAAACGTGCTGCTCGTCGTGCGTCCGCAGCCGGGGCACGCCGTCACCGACGGCGCGAACGAGCGCAGCCCGAGCGCCTGCAGCAGTTCACACGCGGCGTAAACTTCGTCGCGCCGATCGCCGCCGGGCCGCGGCGTCAGCGAAATGCGGATCGTATCGCCGATGCCTTCGGCGAGCAGCACCGCCATCGAAGACGCCGACCAGACCAGTCCCTTCGCGCCCATTCCGGCTTCGGTCAATCCCAGATGCAATGGCTGATCGGTTTTCGCGGAGAGCTCGCGGTAAATGGCGATCAAATCGCGCGGCCGCGAAATCTTGCACGAAATGATGATCTGGTCCTTGCGCAGCCCGGAAGCGAGCGCCAGCTCCGTGGATTCGAGCGCGGAAAGCACCATGCACTCGTTGATGATCTCTTCCGACGTGCGGCCCAAGTCGCCGTCGGTATTGTCCTGCATTTTCCGGATCACCAGTTCCTGATTCAGCGAACCGGCGTTCACGCCGATACGCACCGGTTTCGCGTTGTCGGCGGCCACTTTGCAAATAGTGGAAAACTGTTCGTCGCGCCGCGCGCCCTTGCCCACGTTGCCGGGATTGATCCGGTATTTATCCAGCGCACGCGCGCATTCGGGATATTTCGTCAGCAGCACGTGCCCGTTGTAGTGGAAATCGCCGATTAGCGGAGCGTTGCATCCCGCGTCGAGCATGCGCTGCTTGATTTCGGGCACCGCCGCGGCGGCTTCGGGAACGTTCACCGTCACGCGCACCATTTCCGAGCCGGCTTCGGCCAGTTCGATGCACTGTTGCGCAGTCGTTACGGCGTCAGCCGTGTCGGTGTTCGTCATGGACTGCACCACGACGGGCGCGCCGCCGCCCACCGTCACGTTCCTCACGCGCACTCCAACCGTCTCGCGCCGCGCGCGAATCGGCGATGCCGATTCCCCGGAATTTCCGTTGCGAGATTCGCTCAAGTGGATTCCCGTGGCCTTCGGGCAGCTTAGCGGCCCGCGCCTACAGCCCCGTAAAAGATTTTAGCCAACTCGCGCCGCCTCGCGCCACAGCGGCGTGCCATCGCGTGTCTTCCCGGACGGCCGAACTGCCGGCCCGAGCCCGCTGTCCGCCTGTTGACTTGCATTCCGTCCCACCATAATATTCCTGCGGCGTGGCTGAACCCCTCTCACTCATCGGCCAGATTGTGTCCCACTACCGCATCATCGAGCGGGTAGGCGGTGGGGGGATGGGTGTCGTCTACGCGGCCGAGGATCTGAATCTTGGCCGGCGCGTCGCGCTGAAGTTCCTGCCTCCCGAACTCGAGCACACTCCGCAGGCCCTCGAGCGATTCCGCCGCGAAGCCCGCGCCGCCTCCGCGCTGAATCATCCGAATATCTGCACGATTTACGATATCGCCCAGCACGACGGCCGTTATTTCATCGCGATGGAGTTTCTCGAGGGCCAGACGCTCAAGCATCGCATTGGCGAAAAGCCGCTGCCGCTCCCGTCGCTCTTGTCGCTGACCGTGGAAATCGCCGACGCGCTCGATGCCGCGCACGAAAAGGGAATCATTCATCGCGATATCAAGCCGGCGAATATCTTCGTGACGGCGCGCGGCCACGCCAAAATCCTCGATTTCGGCCTGGCCAAGCAGATCGAGCGGAACGCCAGCCGCACCGAAGCCGACCTCACGCGCGACGCCGAAGCGACGCTCGATGCCGCTCATTTGACCAGCGCGGGCACCACGCTCGGCACGGTCGCGTACATGTCGCCCGAGCAGGCGCGCGGCGAGCCGCTCGACGCCCGCAGCGATCTTTTCAGTTTCGGCACGGTGCTCTACGAAATGGCAACGCGCACCCTGCCGTTTCCCGGCGAAACGAACGCGGTGATTTTCAGCGGAATTCTGGAGAAGCAGCCGATTCCGCCCGCTCGGCTGAACCCGGACGTTCCTCTCAAGCTCGAAGAGATCATCGAAAAGGCGCTCGAAAAGGACCGCGATCTTCGCTATCAGCACGCCTCGGAGATGCGCGCCGATTTGCAGCGGCTCAAGCGGGACATCGATCCCTCACGCACCAGCGCGCGGGGAATGATGGCAGCGCCCGATGCGTCCAGCGGCGCGGGAGTTTACGCCGCAGGGGTGACGCCGCAGGCAGGCACCACGCCGGTTTCAGGCACCACGCCCGTTTCCGGCACCACGCCCGCTTCAGGCACAGCACCTGCCACGCCGACTACGGTTTCTGCGCCAGTCGCGGAACGCCCCAGGCTCTGGCTTGCCGCCGTTGCGGTGGTGGTGCTGTCGGCCATTGGCGCGGGCGCGTGGTTCTACCTGCACCAGGGCCCGAAGCTGACTTCGAAAGATACGATCGTGCTGGCGGATTTCTCCAATACAACCGGGCAAGCCGTTTTCGACGGTACGCTGAAGCAGGCCCTCCTGGTTCAGCTCAGCCAGTCGCCCTTTCTCA